>JAYSWT010000246.1:0-24057 GCA_043717905.1 bacterium
GATGCTGGTGCATTCTTTGTTGATATCAATGATTATCAAAAAAAGCGCATAGAAGACATTCGCGCAAAAGCACACATGCTTGCTGAGCGTGCGCGCTACTTCAAAAGTTCAGTTGAAATGGACCCAATGAGTTCTTATGAGCGAATGATTGTTCATGCTGAGTTTACCGAAGTGAGTGATATTACGACAGAATCATCAGGACAAGGAAGAGAGCGAAAAGTAATTCTGCGCTACACAGAGTCAAAAGTTACTATTCTTTAAAAGTGAACCGAACTACTCGGAGCTCTTTTTTATTCGGTAGACCACTAGTGCTAAGGTGATGAGCAGTATCCCTCCAACAAACGAGAGAATTGTTTTCACATCAAAGCCACTTTTTTGTGGCGAGGTTGGGTTCGTGCTAGTTGTGACATAGGTGGTATCAGCAGAAGTTGCGGCGGCGGTACTTGGTGATGGAGCTACCACTATGGGAGGCGTTTCTGGAGACAGGGGCGGGGAGATTACTGGGGGTGTAGGTGGAGTCACGGGAGAGACTGGTGCGGGGCAGTCATGTGGGCAGTTCAAATAACTTTCTCCAACGGCACTGTCACAGCGAAGGTTGTCGTCACAAAAAGAACTATCTTTTACTGAAACAGCAAAAAGGAGTTTGCCTGCTTTTGAATAAAACGCAACACGCTCTGCGTCAGCAAATTTAGGTGCGAGTACATCAAAGACACTTTTTCCGAGTGAAACAACAGTAGTTGATGGTGCCATAAAACCAAAACGCGCCTCTTCGGTATTTTTCATATTATAGACAATTCCATAAAAGTCAGTTTCGTTGCTTTTATACTCGGGAATATATTCCACAGGAACAGGCGAATAAGGGTACTTCATCCCCTCTTCTGTTTGTAGTATTCCATTTTTGTACTCTAAATGAAACACATATGACCACACATCACTATCTACCATTGCGAACGAGCGTGTGGGTAAAAGGAAGAGGGTCAAGAGAACTAAAAAAGTTTTTTTCATAGAATTTTTTGACTACTAGTATCCTGGGTTATTTGTGCAATAAAGGATATTGGTTGCGTATTTTCGGGTAGAAATGAGTCCGCCATTACAAACCTGATGTGCTGCGTCATCATAAAGGCACTCCCACTGTCTCACTGAAGGGTAACCTGCGTCACAGCTAGTGTCTGCAGCACAACTCGGAGAGTTGTTGCATCTTCCAGGTCCAGCATTGTAGCCAGCGGCAATATTGCGCACACTGTTTCCGCATGCGGCCGTGAGAGACTGGACGTATCGCGAAGCGATGCAGATACTTTTTTCCCAATTTGCTTCATTTTCAAGCCAGCCGAGGGTAATATTTTCCGTCACACCACATGGGCCTCCCTTAAAGGTATTTGCGGTGGCGGGGGTAAGGTGTATTGGTCCTGCCGACTTTCCATCAAATCCCACTGCGTCACTTGGCCTCGCTATACAGCTCGACTCTTGGACAATGAGCGCTTTCAAAAGATTTGCAGTCGCTACCCCTCCCGCGTAGGTCGTTGCCCAGGCTGCGAAGCGCGCACATTTAGGGTTGGTGCACTGGCGATAGCTTGCATCACAGAGATTTACTCCAGTTTGAGGACACGCCCTACTCCCCGCAACCGAGGTGACAGGAGGTGGGGTCGAGCCGGGTGGAACTGCCACAATCTTGGGGTCGTAACACCTACTGAGTATGGCGTATTTTGCTGGGTCTGCTTGGAAACTGTTGCGAATATTTTCACAAGTGGGGCAAGTGTCAGACCTTGAGAACTTAATGTTTCCCGTAGGAATGTCTCGATATTTAAAGTAGCATCCTTCATCGGTTGGGTTTGGCTCTGTGTAGCCAACTGTCGCTGGCGTAACAAGCGTCACTCCGTTTATTAACGTCTGTGTGTTTTTAAGTAACAGTGGGTTAATGGTATTGAGGAGGAGCCAGGAACCAATAGCGAGGAGCACACCCATAATTGCATTGGTAATGCACTCTTTTGCTGCACTTTTTCCAGACACTGAGCCTGAGGCCATCATCTGTATTCCGCAGAAGACAATCATGATGACGGCGAGGATTCCCGCGATGCCTATCACGGTCTCGATAATCCCCTTGAGATATCCCGCAAGATCAACACAGCCAGCAAGTGTGCCAATCGGGGCAAGGAGCTCATACTGGCCAGGAGGGCATGCGGAAGCAGTAAGTGGAAGCAGAGCAAATAGCGTAAACAAAGGATACAATACGTAGCTGATTGGGAGTTTTTTCATATCAAGCGTTGATCTCAGTATACTACAGCAATTTCTCATTTATCAGCCCAATTTCCTCAAGTAGTGGATAGCTTGGTTATATTTGATTACAAGCTTTTTGGAACAAACCTGCAGTGTTTGCTGTTGGTGATGGGGTCCCCACCTTACAAACATGCCAGTGAGGGGTCTTTGAGCCTCCAGTTTCATCAGTCCACCAATATCCTGCATAAAGCCATTTGTAGAAGTACACACCAGAGGCCCTGTCGCTAAATGATGGGTTTTTCTTGACGGTGGAATTATCTTTCACATATTTTTCAATAAATGCAGTCTTCGATATATCAAATACAGGGATATTTGGGCCATGACTCGAGTGCCCGCCCTCAGTTCCTCCTGTGATGGTGATTTTGCATGCACAGGCTGTGGCAAAGCCCTTCAAGTCATTAATCGTAGCGACATTATAACCATTTACATTTGTGCAACCATTTGTTTGACTCCCCACACAGGCAGTGTTATTGATATACACATTTGAGTTACTGCTCCCGACACATGAGTCATTTCCGCAGATAGTGTTACGGGTTGCTGCCTCACCTGCTGGCTGAGGGACTGCTCGAACCTCAAAACATCCTGGAGTACCATTAGGGCCATTTTGTATCACAGAACCATTTCCTATCTCAACTTGCTGTTTTGTTAGGCAAACTCCCGAGCTTTCGTATCTCGGACTGTTGTTTACACTTCCATTCGTGTCTCTGTAGCGGAAATACCAACCAGGATTGGTGGGCATTGGTGCTATTAATGGCCCCGCAGGAGGCACGACAACAACCGCAACGGGGTCAACGAGTGACTGCGTGTTCTTGAGCAAAAGTGGGTTGATGGTGTTGAGTAAGAGCCATGAACCAATAGCGAGGAGCACTCCAAAAATTGCATTGGTGATGCACTCTTTTGCAGCACTTTTCCCCGCAGCAGAGCCCGAGGCCATCATCTGTATTCCGCAGATAACAATCATAATCACCGCGAGCACTCCCGCGATACCAATTATCGTCTCGAGTATCCCCTTCAGGTACGTTGCGATGGTTACACAGCCAGTTAGCGTCCCAATTGGGGCAAGTAGTTCATACTGGCCAGGAGGGCATGCGGAAGCGGTAAGAGGAAGCAGGGCAAACAACACGGCACCTGATAGTAGTAGTTGCAAATTTCGGCTCGAATATGGCATGGATATTGGTTATTTTTTCTTTGGGGTCGTCACGGTCGTTGTTGCAGTGCTTCCCACGGCATCACGCATTTCCTCGGGGGTGAGCACCGGAAGTGTGCTTGAGGCGTCAATCGGTAGCTCATCACTTGATGTAAATTTTGATTTCTCAAGACGCATTGACCAGAGTGTTGAATCATTCTTATCCACAAAGAAGAAGTGAGTTTCATTTTTGTCTACAAACGGAATGAACACATCGAAGGTGTTTCCAGTTTCCTTCTTGGGGTCTGCAAGAAAAACTAAATCAGCGAGGTCAGTATTGATAGTCCAAAAAGTATCTGAGAATGCGAGTGCTCCTTGGTACCACTGGTCAGGAATTTGCGCATTTGGAGTGGAAGAAAATGCACCACAATATACACGCACTTTATTTTGCGACCACACGCATTTTTCTGGAAGAGTTGCGAGTTGGAGTGTCTCAGTGTGCGAGATCCTACCTTCATCTTGGGGAAACCCTACTTTATCATAGAGACTCAAGAGAGTATTCCCTGAGACGTTTTCGCTGTAGAGCATTCGCTCACCATTTGGAGTAGCAAGGGTGGTGAGACCAGTTTTCTCGCGCACAATTCGTGCGAGTGTTTTCTTGTTTGAATCATAAAGATATGAGTACCCAAGTGCGGACGCAGAGGCTTTGCTGGTGAGAATCACATTCCCCGAATCAAGCATTTGCGGTAGCCACTCACTAAACGAATTGCGAAGTACCTCAACTCCAACTTTGCTTGCAATATTTACTACTGTTCCCGAAACGCCATCGGCGACAGGGAGAAGATAAAAGAGTCTTGTTCCATTCGGAGAAACGCTGACTGCAGTAATGTTGTCTGGCGGTTGTGGGTCAGAGATGGATAACGAGCCAAGCGCCGAGGAGGCGGAACCAGCTTCATTTGGGAGGACGAGGTCTGCTATTTGGGTTTTCACAATATCCTTGCGGGCTAGGTCATCGCGCTTGAGGAATCTGAGTACTACAGTGCGACCACCTAGTGCCCAATACGCTTCATACACACGAGGAATCGTAGTATTGGTAATTTGCGTCGCAATCCCTGTTGATGGGTCAACATCGTATACATAACCATTTTCGCGTGCAATATAGCGTACAACTGTTTTGCCATCTTTTTCTACTGCAGTTGCTCCTGCTACTTCAATGGTTGAAAGATGTCGGAAAAGTGGGTCACTTGTAGCCCCATCTGTCGTTGTGTCTCCCCCCCCACCAAACTCACCGTCCCCACCTCCTGTGACTCTCGTAGAGGTTGGTCGCACTACATCTGGCCCACTATCGCCAAAGAGTGCACCAAATGAAGTTGTGCCTGTGCCTGATGAACTATTTTTCTTGAAGAGAAAATAGCCTGCCACAGCTGCAATCAACACCAGTACGACGATGACGACAATGATAATTATTTTTTTTGATGAGCTTTGTTCTTCCATATTTCTTTCGGCTACTATTATTAGTTTGTTTCTGGTGGCAGCGTTATTGTTGCTTGATTCACTCCTTGTTGGAGCACGTGCTTTGGCGTCTGCACCTTCAGACTAGCGGTAAATTCTTGTTCCTTGAGCTGTTCCTCATCAGAGCCAATTTTTGAAACGGTAAGGATGGTGGGGTCAAGTCCTGGGATTGCTTCTCTGTTGTTCACTCGCCATGTGTATATCAATACATCAGAGGCAATATCCTCAGTTGAGAAAAAGTATGGAACTGCCTTTATGGTGAACTGGTTACCAGAGCCGAGAGTTTTTGCTGATACTTGTTTATTGAAATTAATCCCGAGTAGTGGGGCTTGCTCGTAAAAACGCAGTACTGCCTCACCCCCACTAATATTATCCATCCGCTGGCCAGACCAGCTTCCTCCAGGGAGCGAGACCTCAACAGAAACAGGAACTGCAGTATCGGCATAACCCATTTTTATCAAGACGGTACTTTTCCCAAGCCCCTGACCGACACCAAGTGTGCGGTTATACTTCCAGTTGTACATAAAACTTTTTGGGTCGCTATCCGCTTTTCCATAGCGCGGGATTGCAGTCACTTTCACAAGACTTTTATAGGTCGGCAGTGCTTTTCCTTTATAAAAAGGAGGAGTGTAAGTCTGTGCTTCCCAAAGTACGTCTATTTCTGCTGGAGTGATTACAACTTTTTTTTCTACTCGCGTCCCTAAGTTTCCAAGAATAACCGCGGTGAGGTTAATGGTCTTTCCGAACTCCCCAGTACTCACCATCACAGATTTTTCCCCAATACCCTGCTTAATTGCCACCCCATCTTCATACCAGATAATCTCCGATGAGTTGAGGTCAGTACTAAATGAATCAAGTGACACCGTGACTTCTTGATTTTCTCCAGGAACCTTTGGATTCATGCGAACATTAATAAGGTCAATGCCGATTGCAAAGGACGATGCGGGGAATAGTATTCCCATGAGAATTCCTGTAATAAGTAGTTTTTTGTTCATAGTTATCGTACTAGTCTTGAAACTCTGCCTGCTATCTTTGCTGCCCCTCCCGCAATATTTTGGCTCACTTGGATTGCCTTCACTGCACCTCCCACAACCCCCGAACGGGCAACCGCTTGTACTGACCTACCAAACAGATATGCAGCAAAAAATGAAACGGTAGTAAGTGGAAGTATATCGAGAAATGGAATTGCATCAATCAGTGCTCCTATCGACATAATCACAATTCGGAGAGCAAACCCTCCACCAATATAGCCAAAGTATGCAACAACAGTAAAATCAATGAATATGCCGGATATCTTGTTGAGTAACTCCGAGAAGATTGTCAGCGGAATCCCTATCGGAGCCCCGACTGCAGTTGCGGCGAGTCCGATTCCTAGAAGGTCGAGTAGTACCGCAAAGACATCAATGATGTCTTTAACCACCGCACATCCCGCCACTAACCAGAACAACACTGGCCCTCCCTTGACTGCCATATTTTTCCCAGCTGCCTCAAACTCTTTCCACCCCTTTGGATTGGACTGTGTGCCTGTTGTTTGTAGTCTGCGCGAGTAAACGCCTTTTATTGCGCGGCTTTCCTGTCGAGCAGAACCAGCTCCAACTTCCTTGCGGGCATTTTCTGCTCCCTGACGAATCGCAGTGCCGGTTTGCGCAATTTTGTTGCTTGTTTCCTTCATGCGCTGCTGTACTGCCGCTCGAGCCGCTGCAGGTGAATTGCTGAGGGCGTTTTTTGCGTTGCCAATCGTTTGTTGGAATTCTCTTTTTTTGTTTTCAATTGCAGCTCGAGCGTTTTCTGGCGCTGAAGCAATTGCGTTTTTCGTATTTCTGATGCTTGTGCCAATTCGGTTTCCTGCCTCGAACGCCTTGTTGTAGCTTGTTGACGGTGTTTGGCTTCGAGATGCCCCACCATTATAGCTTGCATCGACAGGAAGCTTTCTTGCTGCAGCTTCATTTGTTAATTTATTGATATCTGGAGATCCGAAAGACCTTTTTTGTGGAACTGCACTTGCTCCACTTTTTTCCGCAAGATTACTTGTGCTATTGCGAGCGCTCTCGGCGTTGAGATTTTTGTCGACGTCTGCCCATTTCGGTGACATAAATGCATCGTCATTTGCCGCAGAAGCTGGTTTTTGTGGAATCTGGGAACGAGAATAATTTGCGTCATTCGCTGCAGGGCGGTTGAATGCTCTTTGACGGAACTCGTGTTCTTGCTCGGGAGTATAACGCTGCTGTGCGTTTCCTGATGAGTTAACCATAACACTAGTATATCCTAATTATCTCCGTAAAAAAGGATATTTTCGTCCAACTGTTGATAGCCAAGACTCTTGGAAGGTAATGCTATTTTGACGCAGCTAATTCTTGCTTTGCTTTTGCGATAGCGAGCATTTGGGCTGGGTCTGATGAGACAATCTGGTCTTCGGTATATGAGGCGTACACTTTGATAGCGACATGCTTTAATCCAGCAAAGAAGAGACCCTCTCCAACCCCAGACTCCAAAAGCAGATATTTTTCCTCATCGGTGAGGTGGAATGTCTGTTGGACAAGATCAATGGTGGTAGGTGACTGTTTGAGGAGTATTTGGATAGAAGAGTTAGTAAGAATTGGTAGCCCATATGGAGAGCGAAGGAAGTCGTTGACGTCCTGGGTGATGGTTGCAATGCCAAGATAATACTTACGACCACGCTTTGCGAGCCCAAACAGGAAAGAAGCGGTGTCCTCAGATTTCATCATCCACCAAGCCTCATCCACAATCATCAGGCGTTTTCTGAGCTCTTTGCGGACAGCAGTCCAAATATGATGGGTAACGATATAGACAGCGACGGGTTTGAGTTCATCTTCCATGTTGCGCACCGAAAAGACGGTAAAGCGCTTGGTGATATCAACATTGGTTGGGTTATTGAGGAAACCAGACCAAGTTCCCCTCGTATACTTCTCTAGGCGGAGGAGTATACTCTCAGTCCCGTCCATTCCAGAGAGGACGAGTTCAAAGTCTGAGAGGAGTGGCGGCTCTATTTTTGAAAAGTCAGAATCTCCAGAGATGTCCTTCAGTGCATAAGTTTCTGCAACCGCACGGTCAACCACGGCGTCTTCTTCTGGGGATAGCCCACCGAGCATGATACGAAAGAGTCCGACGAGAAAAATGATGTTTGAGCGTAGGACGTCTGACGCCGACTCATCGTCTCGAGGCATTGGTAGGTCAAAAGGGTTAATGTGGTGTTCAGAGGTGAGTGAGATATTAAAGTATCTTCCTCCTGTTGCCTCAGCAAGAAATTGGTATTCTTGCTCAGGGTCAATCACGATAACGTCCGCATCAAACATCAGCGTTCGAAGAATTTCAAGTTTGGTGGTGTAGGATTTTCCAGAACCAGAGACTGCAAAAGTCACGGAGTTATAGTTTGGCATCGAAAACCGGTCGAACAGAATGAGTGAGGCATTGTGGCGATTGATTCCCCACAAGATTCCCTTATCAGAAGTAAGGTCAAATGAAACAAATGGAAAAATCGAAGAAAGTGGTGCAGAGTTCAACTTGTAGTGCACTTCGAGCTCGTCGGTCATTATCGGAAGGACGCTGCGGTACCCTTGCTCCTGTTGAAAAATTGCGGGCTTTACATAAACTAATTTTGCATCAAGAATAGACTTGAGCTCATTTTCCGCCTTATCGAGGTCACTCTTCTCACTGCCATAGATGGTGAAATAGATGCCAACATCAAATAAGCGCTCCTGAGCTTGCATGAGCTTGTCGCGGAGATCCTCAAGGTCTTGATAGGCAATATCGAGCATTGGGTCACGCACGAATCCTTTGCGTTCGCGCTCGTTAATCTGGCTCTGTACTTCAGCAACCTTTTTCTGAAATGTGCGGAGTGCAAGCTCGGTCTCAACAGGGTGAATCATGATTGAAACATCGTAAACCTTGTCGAGGTTAATCACAGGCGTGAACCAGTCTGAGGTGAGGAAGCGTGGATAAGAAATGACAAACAAGGTGCGGAGCATTTTCTCGCCGATAAAAATCTCCTTCGGGGTAATTTTTACCGCAGCAGGAGCCAAAATATCCTTCATGTCGAGGTTGGTCGCCTCGTAAATATCCGCAGGGAGTACTCCCCCAGTATTTACAATATCGTAGCTCTTTTTTTCGTTTGCCATAGTAGTGAAAGGTGCTTATGCAGCTGCTGAGTCAAGCTCCCCGGGGTTGAATTTCTTATAAAAAAGTTCAGTAATTTCCTCTGTACCAAGACGAGTGGTGCGGATATCACAGCGAGCGAGGCCTTGTTCAACAATAGCAACGCGTTGCTCAAGTTGTACTTTGGCTTCTTCGAAACTCTGGTTCTCGGCGTCCGTAGGTTTTTCAACTTTGCCATTCTTGTTGCCAAAAAGTCCACTCAGCATCCCTCCACCCTTCTTAGCCCCAAGGGTCACTCCCCCTGCGTAGGGAACAACAATAAAGAAGCTTTTGCTCATAATATTAGTGTGTGAGGTAAAGTCACGGATAAATGCAATGTATTCGTGCACTTGAATCTTCATTGCATCAATAAGCTGGACCTTCTCGCGCTCCTCAAGCATTTTCAAGTAGGGTTTGGTATCAAGTCGTTTTGACTGAATGAATATCTGCACAGGAAACTCGAGTGAGTTTAAAAAGAATTGGAATTGTTGAATAATCGCACCTTGTTCTTCACCCGACTTCAAGCCGAAGTTGAGCGACGAAGTCATCAGAATCATTCGCATGTCCCCGTTGTTGAGTATCATTACTCCCCCACGCACATCACGAATGGGGATAAAATCTTGAGTTGGTTTTCCTGGAACAGCCATATGCGTTTAGTATAGCAAACTAGGCAGCATTATCCGAATGGACTTTCTGTGCCTCGACCTCACCTTCACGGGTGACATCAATTCCCCACGTAAGGTCATTGAGTTTACTCTCCGTCCTTCCGCCCAATAGTCCGCTCGCGCGTTTTACTGGTTTAAAATTGTTGAGGTCAAGAATCTTTTCCGCTTCTTTTTCTCTCCGCTTCCACACGTACAGGTGAGTCGAGCGAATATAATTCATCGCCGCCTCAAGGGTATAGATAAAAGGATGTGAATTGTACTTGTAAAACGCGAGCGAAGCACCAAATGCAAGTAAGCAACCACCGAGTAGTACACCAAGATACGGGACTGGAGTAAAGCGCCAAATAAGGTATCCAGACCCTGCTCCTCCTGCAAGATAAAGGAATTGCTTGATGGTAAACGGGCCGATGACTTTGTCTTCAACATCGAGAAATTGAGGAACTTGAAACTGCATATGAAACAGTATAACGCATTTCTTTCTTGTGCTGTAGTAGAAACTCCACTATAGTGTGGAGTTTCTGGTTTTTCTTTGTTATGGAAGCTCGCGATAGGGATCGCCACTTGGTGGCGGCGGCAATACTGGTACAGTTCCCGCTTGGGTCGCTCCTGCTGGCGTGAGTGGTGTGGGATTACCTGGTTGAGTAAACATCACCTCCTTTTTTATCGTGAATGCTCCACCGAGCTTCGATTCAAGGTTGTTTGGGGTCGGGGCGGGCGGAGTTGGTGTCACTACTTGGGCTGGGATTACCATGCGAGGAATTGGCGGAGCAACGGGGCTTGCGACAAGCAGTGGAGCAGTCACAAGAGTGGGAGCTTGTGGAATTGGCGGTGCTGGAACAATCGGTGGTTGTGATGCCTGAGGAACGCTGATGTTTGGTTTTTGTCCCATAAGTATTTCCTGTGGAGAGCGAAGTGGCTTTTCTGCCACAGTAGTCGTCGTAGCTTCTCGTGTGGGTGCGAGGGGTAGTGTTTGTGGAGCCACCACCACTTCCGTTTTTAGTGGTGCTACGACAGGAGCAATTCCCCCTGCTACTCCTTGATATGGAGTTGGGATGGCGGTGCTTGGAGTAGTCGGTTGCACAGTAGTCTGAGTGGCCATCAAGGAGTCCTTTACCTTATTAAAGATGTCGCGGTTGACCTCCTGAGCAATGACGATTGCCTCTTCGCGTGAAAGTTCCATCTCATCTATGATTTGATTTACATAACCACTTGGAGGGAGCTCCCCTTTGAGTACCGCGACTGTCGCTCGGTAAAGTGCTCCGTAGTATTGCGGTTCGAGCCCGTGCGACTGTGCAATCTGCTCGGTTAGCTCCATGACGTCACCACTGCGGAGCATGTCGAGGACTGGCTTTGGAATGTTGTTTGCGGGTGTTTGCATGTTGGTTATATCCAATATTTTGCTGCGAAAGGAGAATCCTTGGAATTATTCGCCTCTACTTTTTCTATATACGCTAGAGATTTTGCGTCAGCGTTTGGATCAAGCTTGATTCGCTTTGCAATATCTTCGAAGAATTCCTTATTGAATGAACCAGGGTAGTCCTTTTCCCTCTTACCGATTTCCTGCAACATGCGAGGGGTGAGTGTTGAGATTACGCTCGAGCTCTCAAGTGTCTTTTGGTCAAGTTTCGCAACATCATCGGGCGCCATATATCCAATACGAGTCGCGAGGTCTTTATGTCTAGCCTTGACTCGTGCCTTGGTGGCTTCCTGTGCAGGAGAGACGGGGCCGACATATGTAGGATCGCTGAATCTGTCTACCTCGGCAACGTCATTTTGGTGAGCCGTATCATTTGTTAAGTCCGAGAGTTCTTCCTTCACTTTCTCTTTGTGATCTTCATAGTGGCGTGAATCCTCATTGCGCATTTGCTTCTTGTAGTAATCCTTCATGCGCTCCGAGCCATTTGCAAGACCAGATTCACGGAATTCCTTCAAATCGTCTCTAGAAATCTCCTCATTGGACTCAAGTGCCTTTGCATATTCAGGAGGGGCGTATTTGTTGAACATTTCTGAATTGATGAAGTCTCGATTGCGCTTGCCCTCTGGGGTACTTGGATCCACATCCATCTCAGCAAAATGCTTGGTGCCCACCTTCTTCAGGTTGTCGGCGAGGGCCTCGATTGAGTCCTTAAGTGCCTTGTTTGTATCACCAAGATCTTTTTCGGTCTGTGCGAGTTTATTCACGTCTTCCTCACGAAGCGGACCCTTGTTCTTCTCCGCTTCGAGGCGTGTTTTTTCCGCCTCAAGATCAGTGACTTTTTGTTTAAGCGCATTGAACTCAACTGGCTGGCGTTTAAGTGCTGCTACGGCATCTTTTTTCTTCGCATCCGCATTGAGTTTTTTCTTTGCATCTTCAAGCACCTTGTCTTCCTTCCGAGTAAACTCACCAGGTTTTTCATCGAAGCGACTCTTTCCTGCTCCGTAGGTATTGTTTCGGACATATTCTTCGCGATTCTTGATTGCCTCTGGCGTGTTACCTGGGAATTTTTCATTTGCCGCCTTGTTAATCTGCGATTGTGTATTGAATATCTTACTTGTCTCTGTGACAGTACCGACCACCCCGCGAGTTGAGTTGCGAATATAGTTTTGCTGCGCGACAGGGTTATTGGGGAATAGTTCCTCGGCGCGCTTGACTGCGTCTTGATCAGCTTTTTGACGCGAGGCGGTGAATCCACCCGCTCCACCCGCAGCACCAAGATTTACTCCCGTCACCCCACCTAGGCCGCGCATGGTCGAGGTATTGCGTGCGTCAAAGCTTGCCTTTGCTCCAACGTTTGCCATGCGAAGTTGTGTGCGTGCCATCGCTCCCCGAAGGCCAACCATTTGCGCTTGTTTCTGGATCTTCTCGTTTGACCTCAAGCTGTTCGAGGCACGCCCAATTGAGTTGCGTAGTCCGATCGCGCCAGTCGCAGCAACAAATCCTCCACCTGCACCGAGTGCTTTCTTTGCAAAACCACTGGCACTGCTTCCTACTCCGCCACTAACCTTTTGGGCGATGGTGAGTGAGGCCAACAAAAGGATAATCATCAGAACAAAGTTGTAGATGATAGGGAAACTACTCACGGCACCCTGAAGGGCAAGTGCAAACTTTGCCGTGTCGGCACCAGAAGACTTCATAATTTCTGAGCCGTCGGCAACGTTGGTGCCGCGGATAATCAACGAGTCGATGTAGAGCATAAAACAAAACGCGGGCGCCATAAATGTTGCCCCAATCAGCTTATCCAGCCACTGATTGGCAAACCCTCCTCCTTTGGGTAGCGCAAAACCAAGAAACGCGAACGGCGAGGCTATCATCAGTATCATCAGGGTGACACTTCTGATAATCATCATGATTGCGCCCGCCAAGAAGACATAGCCTGCAACAAACTCCACCGCAGCACCACCTAAATACATCATCATCTGTTTGTCTTTCTCTTTGGTGATATTTTCAGGCGTGGTGCCTCCCTTCGTTGGGTCAAACACGGTTTGAATGCGGAACCCTTCCATAAAATAAGAAGATGCGCTCGGTCCAGAAACAGGAACACCAGCTTTGTTATTTACCGTAATAGTGAGTTTATTCCAAAAACCGAGCGCGAGCACATTGCCTGCGTCAACAACCACTTGAGTGATAAACAAACTGAAGTTGATAAGGAGCGCTGCAATGATGAGGTGCGCCACCCAGCGTTTTGTACTTGAGCCTGCCGAGCCAAGGATGGTGAGAATAGCAATATAGAGGAGGACAAAAATAAAGAACATGTTGGAGAGGTCGCGTACTGCGGCCCAACCCACTTGAATGGCAGATACGGCTTTGTAGATGTCCGAGTTGATGGTGTAGGTAATCGAAGCATCCAACAGGTAACCCATTCCTTCCATAAATATTCCCGCAACTGTAAAGATAAATGAGCATAACCAGACTAAAGCATCCAAAAGCTTGTCTGCTACGGCTCCCAACAGTGCTTTTCCACCAAACCAGCCAGCTGCTGCAACTGCACCCCAAATCAGTATAGGAACGAAGAATGCTGCATCGGCGTGTTGGGTGGGGATGATAAAAGCAACAACCAGCCCGAGTGAAAGACGAATGAGGATAGAGGAATTCCTGTGCCCGAGCTTTGCAGCTAGTCGAGGGAACACTCCTTCAGTGCGCTTGAAAAGATTTTTTGCTTTCTCTCCGAGGTATTCGTTGTATGGGTTTATGCGCATGAGAGTATTAGTAGCCTGTGTCTTCTGGTGCTGTTCCATTAGTGACAACGCTCGCACTGCCACCATTAACAAGACTTTGATTGAATTTCATTTCGTCATAAATCATCAACATTGTCCCTTGTGCCCACTCCCTGGTCGCCCCATTTGTGCCAAAGTAACCAAATTGGATTGTATCGTAGAGCTCTTGAATAAGCACATTGACAGCTGTACCCGAAGTTTCAAGTCCAAGTGTGTTAGCACCCGCAAGACCAGTATTAGTATTGATGTCCGAGGGGGTGACCATGCTAGTAGAAGCGCTTTGCGCGTCGGCTACCTCTGCAGCAATCTCGTTGTTCATTTGCTCTGTGAGGTTGGTGATATTGCCTTGATTTTGTCCGCCAGGATTTATTGAAGTCGAGAACTGGTCATCGAGACAGTAAGGGTCGGCAGGGTCGCCCGAGCAGGACTTGGTTGGAATAAAGCCACTGTTCTGCGCCTCTGCACGGGTGGATTCCTCTTGCTTTGCAATGCGTCCTGCTATAGCCATGTCCACTGAAGTCTGCGCGCCAAGTGGTGAGTCCGCTGGGTTCTGCAGCAGGTGGTTGAAAGAATCAATACCACTGAACCTGCTCGCTGGATCGTTGAAGTTGTCACTAAAGTTCGTAAACGCACCTTCGGCAGCAAACGGTCGGTTGGGGTCTGTCGGATCAGCGAGACTACATTTGGTAAACTTATTAGTGAATTTGTAGGGGTCTTCGACTTTTGTGCGATTATTGAGCGCAGTGTCTGCAGCAACATCAATGCGCCATGGTTGGCATAGGCCAAGGGAACCCGCGGGATTCCCTGAGGCAGGGTCAGCGGCGGCTTGGTCGGTAATGGCGTCGAGCTGTCTTTCGTTGACGTTGTAGACGTTTTGATTGTAGCTGGTGACGAATACTGGAGAATTGGAGACCACACCATTGTTGTTGACCACATTACCACCTTTAGAAAAAGTAATGTTGGCAGCTGTAACTCTATTTTTTAACTGTTTGGTCAGCTGTGCGTTTTGCGCATCGGTAATATAATTTTTGAGAATGGCATGGATTTGTATTGAGAGACCAAGTTTCTGCCATTCCACTTGTTCTTCTAATAGACAGCGGAGAGAGTGGCTATAGTTTATCTGTGTGTATGGGCCAGCATTACTGTTTGCCCCCTGAATCCCTTCAGGGAGAGTCCCGCCATTTACGGTAGAAGATTCGAATGCGTATTTCCATGGCCCCCAAGTTGCTTGGTTGGCATTTCCAACTCCGTAAGCAAATGCTGCTATCGGGTCAGGCTGGTTGTCCCAGTTTTTGAGCAAGTTGTCACCATACAGGCAGCCCTGGTCATTGCCTGGAGCTTTTGGATTTGAGCCTGCGATAAGGTCACGCAGTGAGTCGGTGGTGCCGTCTGGCGGGTTAGCCCCAAAGGTATCGTCCCAGCGTTGGAACAGGTCCGTGACATACTGGTTGAAGTCGGTATTGAAACTCTGGATAGTTGTGTCAACTTGGCTATCATAGACAGGTACATATTGCGCAGAGGCGGTTTGTCCGCCCGCAAGGAGCAAAACTGCGGCCACCGAGATGAGGACAAATACTTTCGCCAAGACTGCTTGTATGGTTTTCATACTATAGTGCTTATTATACTCTAACTGTTTCATTTTTTAGAAGTGCTAGACGCAGTTGGGTAGCGATAGGTAAACGGTCGACCCGCTTCGTCGGGAGAAAATACGACATTTTCTTTCGCAAACAGAACTACCACATGGGCATATCCGTCGGTGACGTCCACTTTTCCTCTGTTGTAGGCTTGATAGCCGCCTGCCCCATTGATGGGGTTAGTAAAAAGTTGTTGCATCAAAATCAGGCCCTTACCCATTCGCTCGTAACCGTTGATAATATTTAAATGGAAGTTCGCCATTGATGAGGGTACATTGAGCGCCTTTAAGTCCGCGGTAAAATTTTTGTAGTCTGCGGCAGGGAGCTGGAGTTCGCGCAGGATTTCAGTACTACTCGCGCGCAGAGCAGCCGTTACGATTTCCTGCTCGTTACGATGCGAGCGTTTGGTATATTTTTTAATCAGTTCACCAAAGCCATTGCCATATTCATGCAGTCCCACAGCGCTGTTGTCGGAAGAGACATTAAGGTCAACTATTTGGTTGTTGACAATGATTGATTTTACGTCAAACGAGCGCAAGAGTTCTTTGTAGGTAGTTTCACGGATTTCGTTGCTTTGCTGGGCTAGAAATTTTGCAAAAAATTCTTTTTTTATTCCCAGTACATCGGTTGCAGAAGTAGCAAACTGTGGGTCTTGCAGGATTTGTAGGCTGTCGTTGGGCGCGTCACTCGCCTTTGCGGTATTTGCCTTTGCGGGATTTCTCCCCTCTTTCACTTCCTCTCCGTCAGGGGTGCCATCCCCGTCAGAGTCAAACTTTAGAGCATCTGAGCCGTACAGATGTTCTTCCCAGTCGGGTAAACCGTCCACATCACTATCGCGGTCAACGATGGTTGTACTGGTAGCGAGATAGGCTACTTGCGATGGTAATTCTTGCGGATTGGTAGTTACACTGCGGTTTTTGTTGTTGTTAGCCACTAGTCCGAGGGTGAGTATTGCAAGCGCAATACATGCAGAGACGATGAGGTTTTTGTGGGCGAAGAAATATGACATGCAGAATCTATGCAAAATATAGTACGGCCAACACCGCTATTCTATAGTTTGACTATTGCTTTCATCATAACAGTCTTTTCTTGGAAAATGTGGGCCTGACAAGCTGTTTTGTGGATAACAAAAATAAAAGAAATTCCTGTGGAAATTTCTTTCAGAAAATTTGTAGATAAAAAAAGAGGCGGGAACCGTAGTCCCCGCCCGAGTTGTTTTGCACACCGAGGTATGCATTAAGGCCTGACGCCCACGCCGACACCGGTCGACTTGTCCGCATTCGCTGCGGCCAATGCTGCGGCGGCCAAGCAGATGTTCCTCTGGATGGCATTTCCCGTGCAAGTAGGTGCTTGCGCCACCTGTGGCGCTGGTGCTTGCGGTGGTGCCGTCGCTGTCCTTGTTCCGCCGTTGGTGCAGCTCCCACGCTGGCCCAAGTTCTCGATGGTCACCTTCGCTTTGCAGTCAATCGTTGGCTGGGCTTGGACTGGCGGAGCATTCATTGCCACCATGGTGTGGTCCTGCTGGTCCAGACGGTAGCCATGGGACGACGCATATTGCTCTGCCATCGGAGACAGACGGACGATGCGATAGATGTCCTTGCCTTGTCCAAACTGTGCGTACGGCTCGCGTGCACCGTGGCGCAGGATGAAGATGCGGTCACCATCTTTTTCACTGCGGCGAACGAGGTAGGTAAGTCCAGTGGTCTTGCTTCTGGCTTCGCGGCAGCGATTCTTGGCGCTGTCGGTGTAGTTTCCGTCGACATCACAGTGCTCACCGACCGTATTGCGGGAGGTGTAGCTCAGGTCCTTTGGCAAGAACGGGTTCATGTGTGCATCGAACGACATCAAACCAGAGCTCGAAGACGCCGTGCTCATGCTCGGGGGGGTTTGCGCCTTGTGTTGTGCGAGGGCGGCTTGTGCGCCGAAGAGGGCGGCTGATGCCACCACGAAAACCATCATCAGACGTTTCATGACTGTCTCCTAGGGTAGTGCGGTTGAGGATGCGTGTGAAGGAACTATTCCTTTACTATCTTCAGACTAGTACGAATTCTCAAAATGTCAAACAGTATGTGCTGACGATAAAGGACAAAAACTGAATAACTTCTTTTACGGGAAGCAGAGAGCAGTCTATAATTATATGTATCTATTGTTAATTGATTTACTCTATGAGAATTCGAACTGTGCTCGTGTGTGCCCCTGTGCTGTTCGCGGTATTTTCCTTCCCACTCCTTGCATCAGCAGGCACGAGCTGCGGGCAATTGAGTAGAACCTTAAAGCTTGGGGCAAGCGGAGAGGATGTGCGACTACTTCAGGTTTTTCTCAACAGCGACGAGCGAACAAGGGTTGCAAGTACTGGACTCGGCTCTCTGGGAAACGAATCGACCTATTTTGGTGGAAAGACGAAAGCTGCGATAATAAAATTCCAAGAATTATACAAAAGTGAAGTCCTCTCCCCCCTCGGTCTCACCCGTGGAAGTGGGCTGGTAGGCTCACTCTCGCGCGCAAAGATTCTCGCGCTGTGTGGACAAAAAAATAGTATGAATGGAAGTCAGAGTAGCACCGTTACTCCTCTGCCCACCCCAACGACGATAAGCGTAGCAACTCCCGCGTCACTTCTTGCAGCACCTGTTGCTATAGAGAACAACATCAAGCCTTACCTGATTCAGCCAGCCAGTTACGCGGTCCGCCAAGGTGGAAAGCTCATCATCTACGGAGGCGGTTATGCAGCTACAAACAACATGATACATGTTGGTGACATGAGCTACCTCGCAGTAATGAATACAAAAAAAGGCACGCTTGAAGTCACTATCCCCTCAAGCGCGACAAAGGGAAAGTTTGACCTCTGGTTCTCAAACACCAAAGGTAAAAGCAGAAAAACGTTTATCGTTATCACAGACCCAAACGCCGTTCCTCCCAAAGTCACCGCCTTTACTCCAAAGTCAGGATTTATCGGAACGTCGGTGACGGTGAGTGGTGAGAATTTTTCAAAAGAATGGAACGATGTGATAGTTGGGACAAAGACTATAACGGGAATTGTTTCTCCTGACGGAAAAACTCTTTCCTTTGTTGCGACATTGCCCGTACCTGGAGTTGCAAACGGAGAAGATGTCGCAAGTGTTAATGTCAGCTCGCCATTCTGGTTCTATGTCGTAAATCCAAGTGGTATCTCCGGTAGTTCAGTCTTTACTCTCAAGATCTAATCATTATTCATCACTCTTTCCACTATGAAATTACCTGCACACAAACACACGCAACGGCTTCTCTATGGGGCGAACATCGTACTCTCTTTTATGTTCGTCATGAGCGTCGGCTACGCGGTCACAGTCAACAACAGTAAAGCAGCTGCTGGCGACCTAGCTGGTGCGCAAACAACACTCAACACCGCGATTACTTCAGTGCAAACTGCGTCTGCTGCCGCGAGTGCGCTAGCTGCTCAGAACGCAGCATCACTACAGCAAGCATTGACGACTGCAGTCACCCAAGGCCTCTCAGCTACTGGGGTGAATGCAACGAGCAGTCTTGCCTCAGCGGCATCACTCAACCCTACTGTTGCTCAAAATCTTGTTTCCAGCGCACTTGCTAGTGCAATCGCATCAGGCACCGTCAGTCTCACGCAGCTCACCAACGCAGCCCAGATTCCCGCAACTTCAGTTCAGAGTCTAGTGCAAACTGCGGTTGCGCAGGGAGTTGGAGCTGGAACAGTAAGTCTGACGCAAATGGCAGGAATTGCGGCAGCTCCAAACGCACAACTGCAAGCACTGGTTGATGCGGCGGTACAACAAGCAACAAACGCAGGAACCATTAACCTCAATCAAGTACAAACTGTTGCGACACTTTCTTCTACGCAGATTAGTAATGCTGTGAATGCAGCAGTGAATGAAGCGCTAGCAAAAGGAATAGCAATTACTGGAGCTCAGCAGGCCACTATCATCGCGAATGCAAAGGCCGCAATCACTTCCAGTGTTGGCGCGTTCAATGTTTCGAATTTGCAAAATATTGTTGCAAACCAAATTGTTGGAGTAACAGGCACTGGAGTAGTGGCAACTATTGCAAGCTCGCTTTCCAACACTACTGTAGTTGCGTTTCAGACTGCGGTGCAGGGTATCGTGACGCAAAACGCACTGTCGCAGGTTACAGGATTAGCTGGGTCGGTGAACTTGGGTGCAATTCAAAATGCCATTGCAGGCGGGGCACTAAGCACAACTGGGCTTGGTAATGTTGGCGCAATTGTCGGGTCACTGGGTGGAGTCACTGCAACAAACTTTACCAACCTTGTGCAGACGAGCGTCATTAACCAAGCGATGAGTAGCGTCTCGTCACTCGCGGGTGTCGCAAATTTAGCAAGCATCCAATCAGCAATTGGGGGAAGCATCATCAGTGCTACTGGACTCGGTAATCTCGGTGCGATAACAGGGTCGTTTGGTCCGCTCACTGCTACATCATTTACCAATGCGGTGCAGTCAACTCTGGTGAATCAAGCGGCAAGTGCATTGATGGGTGCGGCGGGGTCACTGAATGTTGCGGGTATTCAAACGAGTATTGGTAATGCGCTTGCAAGCATATCGGGACTCGGGAGTGGTGCGGCAATCGCTGCATCGCTTTCCAGTGTGAACCCCGCGGCACTCACCTCACTCGTTCAAAATTCAATTATTCAGAACAGTATTGCCCAGCTTGGACTCACCTCAAATTTCTCATCGGTAAATATTGAGAACCTTATCGCAGGACAAATTAGTAGCATCACTGGCACGGGATCAATTTTGGGAATTACAAGCGCTATCAACAACAACATTTCTGCCGCGCTTGGTGATATCGCTAACGTGCAGCAGCAGCTGACGGGAGTGCTGCAAGGTTTGACGACACAACTTTCTTCGCTGACTAATCTTGCCAACGACCTTACCAGTGGCATTCTGAATAATCTTGCTGCGGGCGATATCGCCAGTATCATCGGGAGCATTGGAAACATCCAAGCTCAAGTTGGAACCATTGTTGCAAATATTACTGGGGCGCTTACAGGAGTAGTAGGAAATATTTCAGGAATAGCGGCTGGGATTTTCGGCTCAGGGACATTGGATGCTGCAGGACTGGCAAACATGGACCTCGACTTAGCGAGTGTGACGTCAATTGACCTCAGCTCTGCTGCAAGCGCTTCCTCGATAGACAGTAGTGTGTCGAGCGCAGGAAGCGCAAGTAGTGGGGGTAGTAGCGCGCAAACTCCATTTGGAGGAATGTCGGTATATGTATTCTATTGTACTTGTTCAGCTAGTATTGCAATTACTGTCAATGACCTTACTATCTCTCCTCCACTTACGATGCCAATCGTTTATCAGCCTGGTGCAACCGTACTCTATCCATATGGACAGGTATTTTCAGAGGGGGTTTGGCTCTTGGGCCTTTGGAATTCAGGAGGCTCGTGTATGTATTATGTTGGTAAAGGGTGCTCGTCCTACACGGTGCAGGGGACTATGTCCATGGTCGGCACATCAATGTAAAGAGAGACAAGAGATAAGAATTAGTGAATAAAACAAACCCGCTCTCCGCGGGTTTGTTTTATTACTAGGGTTTACTCTCCTCTATTTTGGGAAATTTCTTTATGAGCGTGAGCCATTTCTCAAATGGCAAGTCCTCACCACGCACACCCTCATCTATCCTTTGGTTGGCAAAAAGTGCTCTTATCTCCGACTTTGCTTGCGGAAACACACGTGAAAAATTTCCGAGCAACATTTTTCTTCGCGAGCCAAGCCCGGCTTTAATAATGCGAAAGTACTTCTTTTCGAGTGTGCGCGGAAGGCGTTTTCTGTTTATCTCGGTAATGGCAAGAATTGCTGAGTCCACTTTTGGCGGCGGTGAGAATGCTTCTTTTTTTACTCGACTAACGTACCTTGGCGACCCATATGCCTTCACCGAAAGTGATAGTATTCCTTCCTTGCCATCTCGTGTGACGATTTCTTCAGCAACTTCTTTTTGTACTAAAAAAACTATCATGCTCGGCTGTCGAAGTTTTTCAAGAAACAGCCGAAATAACATTCCCGTAATATAGTACGGGATATTGGCAATCAGTTTGTATGAATGAGTACCAAGTAGGTTTTTGTGAAAAAGTCGTGCTACCACTTCGGTGTTTCTAATATCCCCTTCCAGTATTGTAAGTTGATTGTTTGCGAGCTCACTCTCAAATCGCTCTCTGAGTAATTGGATGCAACGCTCATCGGTTTCCACCGCAACCACTTTTCCTCCCGCAAGCAGAAGTTCAGAAGTGAGCACTCCTTCACCTGGTCCAATCTCGAGAATATGTTCGCCTCGAGTTATCTCTGCGGCTTCAATTATTTCACGCAGTGCTGTTTTGGAG
Organism: bacterium; assembly: GCA_043717905.1. Classification (GTDB taxonomy): domain Bacteria; phylum Patescibacteriota; class Minisyncoccia; order Phycocordibacterales; family UBA6899; genus MHLP01. The sequence goes on from JAYSWT010000246.1 coordinate 21,901, forward strand.
CGGAGAAAGTGTTGCCCGAGTGATTTTTTTGCGTGGATTAAGGCCATATTGTTTTAGAGTCTACTAAATATGAAATGAATGCAAGCTGCTCTGAAAAAGTGTTAAACACTTGAACCGATGGACTTCAAGAGCTGAGTGAAGTTCGAGGCGACAAGGAAATGATATTCCTGAGGCGTACCTATTAGTACGGCGAGGGAATTCATGACCGAAGTCAACAAAGAAGTTTGTATTTATGGCTGTCCCCTATATATAGACAACATCGTCGTTGTTCTCATCCCAACCAAGTAAACTCACCTTGCCACCCTTTCTACTCCGACGCTCGCGTACTGTTTCGCCGGTATGCGACTCAAAACGGATAAGTGATGAACTAATGTCGGAGAGAAATTCTGATGGAGCACCTATTTGCCTTGAGCCAAAAATTGTCCGAAATGACGCATAGGAAAGGAAGACTTTTTTTGCCGCACGAGTTAGTGCAACATAAAATAGTCGACGTTCTTCTTCGCGCTCAGAGAGGTCACGTGATTCATCTTGAGAGCGTCGTGAAGGAAATAGATCTTGCTCCATTCCGGTGATGAACACGTAGTCAAACTCGAGTCCTTTTGACGCATGTACCGTCATCAGCCGCACCGCATCTTGCCCTTCCTTCAGGTTATCTTGGTCTGACTCAAGTGCGATGTCTGAGAGAAACTGTTCGAGTCCTTCCTTCCCTTCGAATCCGTCATATCGGGTTGCCACTGTGACTAATTCACGTACGTTCGCGAGGCGCTCAGCATCTTCATCATCGCCATCAGTAAGACTACGTTCGATACCTGTTTCTTTGATAATGTAACTCACCAGTTGGGAAGGTTTCAGCTCCGCAGCTTTTGTGCTGATACGTGACAGCAATTCGTAGAATGTGGCCACCTTTGCGCGCATCGTTTGTGGAAGCTTGTCCTGTTCTCCGCGGAATATTTTTTCAAGTGTCACTTTTCCAACTCCACGTGGAGGGACATTGATGACTCGTTCGACATCAAAACGTGAGCGAGGATTTGTTCCAGCACGTAGATAAGAAATAACATCTTTCACTTCTTTGCGGTCATAAAAGCGCACCCCGAGCACTTGATAGGGAATCCCTGCATACAAGAGCGACTCTTCGAGCACACGTGATTGGAAATTTGTACGATAGAGAATTGCAACATCTTTTGGCGATGCTCCCTGAAGGAGTAGTGCAGCAATCTTTGTTGCAACAAAACGCGCCTCATCGTTCTCGTCATAGGACTCGAACAACCCAAGTTGCTCCCCTTCTCCATTTACAGTAAAAAGTTTCTTTGCTTTGCGCATGGTATTCTTCCCGATTACCTCATTTGCCGCAGTAAGAATAGTTTGTGTTGAGCGATAATTTTGTTCCAGCAGAATAACTTTTGCACCTGGGTAATCTTCTTCAAACTCGAGGATGTTTGCAATTGAAGCACCACGCCATGAATAAATATTTTGGTCGCTGTCCCCAACCACACAAATGTTCTTGTTGTTCCCAGCAAGGAGGCGCGCGAGTTGATATTGGACTTCGTTAGTGTCTTGGTATTCATCGACACTGATATACTTCCAAACTTCATTGTAGTACTCCCGAATTTCTTTGTGTTCAGAAAGTAGTCGTACGGTTTTTTCGAGCAAGTCGTCGAAATCGAGCACGTTTGCTTCACGCAGTGCTGCTTCATAAATTGAAAAGATGCGAGCGAGATTCGTCGCTAAATATCGGTTTTGTGTAACTTCCGTTATGGTTTCATGGGTTCCCATGTTTCCCTTGTGTCTTGAAATGAGCGACTGAATTTTCCGAGGCTCAAACTGTTTTGGGTCTACACCCGCTTTTGCCATTGCCTGTTTTATGAGTTTCAGCGAATCGTCCTGATTGAGAATAGTTGCTCCACGTGGAATACCAATAACTTCACCTTTTTCCCTGAGAATATACATACCAAGACCATGGAATGTGCCAATAAAAGGTACTCCCTTCACTCGAGCCCATGCAGGTGGCATATGGCTCCTTCCCAGCAGCCGAAATACTCGCTCGCGCATCTCTTTGGCAGCTTTATTGGTGAAGGTAATTGCTAAAATTGCTTCTCCAGGCACTCCGTTCTCTATTAAGTGACCTATTCGGTGGGTAATAGTCTTAGTCTTTCCCGC
>JAYSWT010000247.1:0-8904 GCA_043717905.1 bacterium
CCTTCTTCATGTTCAATCCTCCCCGCGAAACGGGTTTTATTGCGGACAAGAATTTTTACTACTTCACCTCCTTGCTTTGAGCCGACTCGTTTTCCATACAGTGCTATTTCCACCCTATCTCGGTCGAGTGCGCAGTTAAGGCCTCTTGGGTCAATCTCAATATCTTCCTTCATTCCTTCGACCTCAACGTAACCTATTCCTTTCGCAGTAATACGAATAGTTCCCTCGACCAGATGTTTGGGAGGAAACTTGGGGCTTTGGTGTTCTTGTTGGTGCGCTTTTGCGGATTGTTTGGCTCGGCGGAAGTCTTTTTCCTGCTTCACTTCTTCTTTCGGGCGGTGTTGTTTTTTTGTGAATTTTGTCATTCTGAATTTTTTCTTGAATTTGTTTATTTCTTAACTTCTGGATACTGCATTTCCATATCTCTTAACTCTTTCTTCTTATTTCTTCATACTACATCCCTCTGTCAACAAATGTCCCCAAAGGTGCTGCCGCCCTCTCTCGCTCTGTTTGTGACAATGGGGTGATGCGATCCAAGGTGTCAGGGTGGAGGTGCACTTCTCTCGAACTCGAGAGTACACCGTCCTGCATATCGTCGATGAGTTTCTTGATGTCATAGGGTTTCGCAATGTATGCGGCGATGAGATTGATATTTTCTCCTGCTGTTTCAAAGTGGACGGTACCAAAGTTGAGGAGCGTCTGAATTATTCCTGTCTGTGTCACTGAAACATTTTGGATGTGGTCGATACGGAATGAAGATGATTTTCTCCGAAAGAATCCTTTTTGTTCGATGTCGAAGATGCGAATATCAGTAATAAGGAGGACGTTGAGGAAATAGTTAGTCCAGATGTTCCAACCGATAATCCAGACAATAATCAACCACGCAATTAAAAAGAAGGTACTTGCCGCCGCGTTCGAGCCTTCGAGGATGATGAATTTCTGAAGGGGGATAATGTTGAGCGTAAATACTCCAATGACGGGTATGGCCACCAAAAAGAACAGCATAAACATTTTACCAAGTAGCACAAACCAATGGTCCCACACCACTTTGACAATCTGTTCATGTTCGTCGACTTCAATCATATTGTTGAGGATGAATAACCAATGAGGGCGAGTGCAAGTATGCCAAAGAGTATTGCTGAGCCAACGAAATAGTAGATGTTCATCTTGAGCATCAGCAATTTATCATAACCGTAGTTGTTCCAGTGGTACTGAATGATAATCATGTGGATGAGCCAAATGATGAACATAACCAGAAACACCCCTGCGAGAAAAACACTGGAAAGTGGAATGTGTATGGTCAAGTTGGAGAGTAGTGTAGTTAACACTCACTCAGTATAGCTGAAATTATCTACTTTGGAATGAAATGGCTACAGTGCAAGCTATTCTTGGGATAATGAATCGGCACCGAGACTTCGGCGCCGATTGGCAAAATGGCAACTGCCTTTCAGTTTTTGCGCGGAGAAAACCCGACCAAATTGGCAATTCCCACTGAACCGTCAGCGCAGTGGTGTGGCGTCATGGCAGCCACCCATACCGAGCCTGTTCCTTCCGGATTTAGGGGTTTCACTACTAGGTGTTCTCCAGTGCGATGGAGCTCAACCTGACAACGCCCTAGTTTGACAGAAGTTTCGATGGGGAAAAGTGTTTGTATAGGGAACTTTTCCCGACAGTTCGCACAACGGTAATTCGGATACATGGAGACTCCTTCACGGGTTGGAGAAAAGAAATGATACGCTTATTCGTATATTACGAAATATTGCCCCGATGTCAATTTTTGGTTCCTTGGAAAAGGCTGAGGAGGGGAAATTTGACTCTCTATCTTACATTTGTTAGTATCCTCGTACATGTTAGCAATCAGATTAAAGCGCGTCGGCCGTACAAATGACCCTTCATTCCGCATCATCGTGCAGGATCATCGCCGTTCACCAAAGAAGACTAGAGGCGTCGCAGAGTACGTCGGTTCGTATGATGCACGTAAAGGAAAGCCGCAAATCGACGCAGAGCGCGTAAAGTACTGGATCAGTATGGGCGCTCAACCCTCAGACACTGTCCACAATCTCCTCGTCAGCGCAAAGATTATCGATGCAAAGAAGGTAAACGCAATGAACAAGAAGACCAAGATTGTGAAGGAGGTCGCAAAAGTAGAGCCAAAGAAAGAAGTGAAAGCAGAACCGGCAAAGGAAGAAGCCGTAGCAGAAGAAAAAATTGCTGAAGCTTCAGCAGAAGTAGCCACACATGCTACTCCTATCGCGTAAAGCAAAAGAGGCAGGAGACATCCGAAAGGGTGTTTTTTGTTTTTTTGAGGGAATAATCTCGATTTATTTTAGTAGTTCAACATTGACATATGCCAAAACTAGCATCTGGTGAGAACTTCATTTTTTTACTCCAGATAATTGTCATCCTCGCATTTGCAAAGATATTTGGTGAAATCGCTCGCCGTTTCAAACAGCCTGCGGTTATTGGAGAGATTGTCGCAGGTATAGTTCTTGGTCCAACCATTCTTGGCACTACATTTCCAGATATTTTTCATTGGCTTTTCCTCGGTACCCATAACGCAGGTCTTGCCCTCGACGGCCTGATTTATCTCTCGATTATTTTTGTACTCTTTGTTGTTGGTCTTGAGATTGATCTTGATGAAGTGCGCAGTCAGGGTAAGTCAGTCGCATGGCTTGGTTCGCTCGGAATTGTTATTCCGCTTGTTGTTGGCTTTCCTCTTGGCTACGCGCTTTTCCCATACATCGAGTCAGAAATATCGCGTAACCTCTTCGGATGGTTCATCGGTGCCGCACTTTCCATCTCGGCACTTCCGGTAATTGCGCGAATCTTAATGGACATGAATTTACTCAAGACTCGCCTCGGTACTCTTATTGTAGCGGTCTCAACCATTAATGATGTCGTCGGCTGGCTCATCTTTACATTTGTACTTGGACTCTCAGGTCACTCACATGGCACACTTCCAGTCCCTGCAATCCTTGGAATTACCACCGTGCTCATCGTCTCAGGTGTCACTATTCTCCCTCCAATCATGAAGTGGCTGCTTCGCTTTGTGCACAACACCTTTCCAAGTGAGTCGGGCATGATGGTGACTGGTGTTGTCACAACACTGATGCTTTCTTGCGCACTCCTGACTGAATACATCGGTGTGCATGCGGTGTTCGGCGCATTCCTCTTGGGTATCGCGGTCAACAAATCCGATCATTTCTCGCATGAGACTCGCAAGCACATCGAGTACTTCACCTTACACATCTTGGCACCGCTCTTCTTCGCCAGTGTTGGACTCAAGGTCAACTTCTTCCTCAGCTTCGACTTCCTTCCAGTTATCGCTATCCTCATTGCTGCATATGTCAGTAAAGTTGGTGCGGGGTTGCTCGGTGCGAAGATGGCGAGAATATCCAAAAACGATGGTATTGCAGTTGGTCTCGGTATCGCTGCCCGCGGTGGAATGGGTATCATTCTTGCGATCATTTCCTATGATACGGGCCTCATCAAAGCTCCTGTATTCGAAGCACTCGTCATCATGGCAGTTATCACCAGCATGACCTCGGTGTTCATCAAAAAATTCGTACCGGAAACTAGAGCGAAATAAACCGAAGGGGATAACTCCGTAAACTTCTCTTGACACTCTTTTTTAACAGGAGTACAACATATACTTCGCTCAATAAAAATCAGCGAAGTGTTCCCTGACAATTCAACAATCACCATTCTTATAAGGAGCTGCCTGTGCATTTCGATCCAACCGTGCTTTATGGTGCCGTGTTTTTCCTCGGCATCGTCGTTCCCTTGATACCGGTCGTCGCCTCACGCACGATCGAACTCTACGTCCCCCTCGCCATTCTCTATATGGCTTGGGGATTCCTGTTCGGCAAGTCCCTTCTCGGCGGGATGTTTCCGGCGATGCACGCATCCGTGATGGAGTACAAGCAACTGATGGAGGGTTTCGCGACCTTCGGCATCTACACCTTCGTCGCCTGGACGGGGAAGCACTTCAACCTCCGTGACGTCGAAGTGACAAGGCGGGAGAAAGGGTTCACAGCGGTCCTTACTGCGAACCTGATCGTCCCTACCGTTCTCGGCGTCGGCTTCGGATACTTGGCCCTCTATGCAAGTCCGCATCTCGCACCGGTGGGTATCTCACCCTTCGCGTTCGCCTATGCGACTGGCATTCTGTTCGCAACCACCGCCATCCCAGTCCTGTGTAACATCCTTGATTCGCTTGGGATGATGGAGTCGAAGTATAAGAACACTGTCATCTACGCGATGATCGGCGACATCTTGCTCTGGCCGCAAATGAGCCTCTTGTCCGCGTCGTCGTTCTCGGTGCTCGTTGGCATGCTCTTCATGGTGGCTATCTACTTCCTAGTGATGTGGAAGATGGTGCGGCCGCTTCTCTCGCGTCTCGAGAACTTTCTCGAAGCGCGCAAAACGCAGCTCATCGTCGAACTCATCATCATGATCGTGGGGCCATTAATCATCTCGGCGGCCATCACCTCACTGATGGGCATGCACTATCTCCTCGGGGCATTTATGTACGGCCTCGTCATGCCGGAGAAGACGAAGGCTCGGATGGAATTGCCGCTCGAAATCGCGTTCGGCATCACCGTACCGTTCTTCTTTCTTCTTCCGGGGCTCAAGGTCAGTGTCGACTTGTTTTCGGGTCCCGTGCTTACGCTCGGACTCGCCATGACGCTCGGTGCGACGTTCGCGAAAATCGTTCCAGTGGCGCTCGCAAAGCGTTACGTCAAGAAGGCGTCATGGAAAGAGGCGTTTAAGTTCGGGGCGCTGCTCAACACGCGAGGCACCGTCGAAGTCGCCGTGGCGACAGCACTCCTTGGCTCAAAAGTCATCGGCGAGGAATATTTCGCCGCAGCGATTATCATGACGATTCTCTGCACCTTCATGACGGTACCTATCGTCCAATGGGTGTGGAAGTTGTGGCCGAACCCGACGGCACAAGAAGGTAACGTGTTTGAACTAAAGGAACGCCGCCTGGGAGACCGTCGAGTAGCCGACATGGAAGTTGGCAAAGAAGAGGCGCTCAGAGCGTCAAAGGCATAACTGCCAGCATTTAGTTTTTTGTATATTCTCTGTGAGGGAGCGCCATCAAGGCGCCCCCTCCTTTTTTAATCTTTTGCTATTTTTTTGCGCTCATATAGAAATCGTTTTTTTTGTATTGAAGGGGGATTTGCTGCCGCCGGAGTATTTTTGTACCATAGTAAATACATGGATAATGCCCTTTCATCACAGCAGGCAAATGAAGAAATATCTCACATTCTTCTCAAGACCCGTGCGCAGATTATGCAACTCCAGCAAGAACAAGAAAAGATGTTCGACGAGTATTGCGATCGTCTCACTGAACTGCGTATCGCCACTATCATAAAAGAACTCAATGCCACCGAATTTTAATAATTCAGTCGAAGAGACCCCACCTCAGGAGGCCTTTGCTCCTACAAGCAGGGAATTTGTGAATGAGGCGCCGTTCTTCCACGAGAGTATTGCACCTACTGAGACCACTCAACAAGACCCCAGCATATTTGCAGTGAACACGAAAACGGAGATAGGCGACGAGGCTCGCGCCGTAGTGGATACAGGAGAACATGCGGCTGAAGAGATTTCGCTTTCACTTGGTTCGACTCCCGAAGAAGTGAGAAGGGTTGATGCGGAGACCGGATTCATGGCAAAGCTTCGCGACATCGGTAATCGAGTTCTCGATACTGCACTCGATGCGTCGGATAAAATAGACAGTGTCATCAGTAAAGTTGATAAAGGAGTGAGCGTGATTGCTACTGCAGCAGTGATTGGGATGGGTACGGTTGCCTCGACCGAAGTTGAGCCACCCTCTCCTCCTGAGGCAGAAATCGCCACTCCACAAATGCTTGAGTATTGGTTCGGCAACAATGAAGTTGGGGATTCACTCAAAACCCTACTTGACTTCGAGGCATCACTTCGTACAACAAGAGATCCCAATGCTCCACATACGCCATTCGATAGAGCGAAAATTCAGAGTGCAGTCGCTCTGCTTGAACATAAGCTCACTCAATATCCACCGGAACTCCGCAAAGATATCTTGTCTGACGAAACAGTTCCTATGGTAATCGAGAATTTGGACCGCATTGCGAGCATGAAGGGTAATGCATCGTTGTCATCTGACGAGATGCTTTCCGCAGGAGAAGTGAAAGAACAAGCGATCCATGCCGCAATAAAAGGGGTATTAACACTCAAAGATGACCTGATAAATTCTGCCGCAACAAAAATCAAACAAGGCGACAAAAAGGCGGTCGATACAGTGGCGAGTTTGTTGAGTGCACATGTCGACAATGTCGCTGAATATGCGGACATAACCGATGGTTCTGAAGACCCAGCTCAGCATGACCAGATTCTTCGATCTATTGATGAGATTTCACTCGATGTGATGTTAAAACTCAATCCCGCGTATGAACAGTATCGTACCCCCCAGAAAGGAAGGGTGCTTGAGTACCTTGCAAAGGCAGGATATTTTGAGGGAGTGAATATCTTGGCGGAAAAGATTGCCAAAGGAAAGATGAGTTTTGCTGATGTTCCGGAATTATTCACCGACAAAGCGCAAGTAGAGAAAGGCATATTGCCGAATGGTGATCCGATACTCGCGACAATCAATAGGGGAGGAGAGTATGTTTCAAATGCATTGCTCAAACAGTATGGCCTTTTACCGGAAGCATACATGAAATATTGGCAACAACCCAAAAACTCTCTTGTAAACGTCGAAACGTACAAGGAACGTGATGAGTATATGTCAACGTATAACGCGCGCATCGAACAAAACACCAAGAATATTGTCGCACTTGAAGCAGGAAAAAAAGGCAGCGTCGAAGCGCTCACTCGTGACTACGGTATTCGTTTTCCTGGTCGCTACCCAGTTCAGTTATTGCGTGAACAGCTCGACGGGAAGGATGTTGTCCGTCAGAACTTCGGAATGGCAATCACTACCAGACAAGATTACAACGGAGGTTTTGATTCACAGTCGCAAATGGCTAATCTCTACCTAGAGGCGAAAAAGATCGGGAGCACGCTTCGTGTGGCTGAAGCAGAAGATGCGCAAGAAGTGATGCAACGCTCTCTTGCTATCATCGATCGGAACCATGGCGAAAAGGCAGATTTTATCCAACTTGGCGGACATGGATCGCCGTCAATGATTGCGATGGGGCAAGGGCAAAAAGGGGTTATAGATGCGAGCATCTTTGGAGTTGGCCCCTCCCTCACTTCACTTGTGCTCAAAGATGGCGCACCTGTACTTCTGGATGCATGTTCTACTGGGACTCCAGAGGGTGTTGCACAAGAACTATCAAAAAATGTTTCTGGTCCAATAACAGCGCCGGATAATCCTTCATACATAAAATCGCTTCAACTTTCGCGGGATATCACGAGTGGGCAGGTAAACTTTGCCGTTAAATTTGGCACCACAGAGCTGAAACCTGTACACACTATGACGTATGCATCAGGCAGAGAGCTTGGGGCGCACCCTCTCACGACAGTGCCTTCTCAGAAGGGTGCAAATATTGGAAACAAGTGAAATAAAATCTGAAGATCCAGTTATTATTTTTTATCACCATAGCTTTGACAGAAGACTATTTTCGTTGATAATGAATGGTAGCGATAGAAAATTATCGTGACGCACATTTAACAGGTAGCAAGTAACAATATGGCTGAAACATTCAGTGACAAGGAATTTCTCGAGTTTGTCGTGAAGAACCTTGTCGATAAACCAGATGCGGTTAAAGTAACCCGTGTGGTAGACGAAATGGGAGTATTACTGACACTCGATATCGATCCTGAGGACATGGGAAAGGTGATCGGACGCATGGGCAACACTGCCAAGGCGGTCCGCACACTCTTGCGTGTCGTAGGGATGAAAAACAATGCGCGCGTAAATTTGAAAATCAACGAGCCTGAAGGCGGCAAGAGGGCAGGGCAGGTTGCATCGGACTCTTCTGACGTATCCGACATCATCGCGGATTTGAAGGCCTAATTTTCGCGAGCTACTCATATTTCCTTCCGCGAATTGAGGCAACGTAGCAGACTACGTCTTCTCAATATCACGTCAGTCCAAGATTTCGTATCTCATCGAAAATTCAACCTTCAAAGGAGGGCATAGTCTCAAGAAAAATTGAAAAGAAAACCTGCTCGCATGAGTGGGTGTTCTTTTTTAGCGAACAACTCAGGTGACAGTACATATTCAGCAACATATAATGAGATGAGTACCTTTATTTATTTATCCACGCTCATGCTCAACAGAGAACAGGCAAGTTATATTGATAACTTACGCACGAATTACCCAGGTCTCGACATTGCTCAACTCACCACAACCCTACAGGGTTCGAATTGGTCGCAAGCTGAAATAACTGAGGCAGTTGCACGCTACAACGGAGTACCAGCTACGAGTGTCTCGCCACCCACTCTCCCTGTGGTTGAAACCTCTCCTGCGAGTGCAGTCACACCTCCTGTGGACCCTGTTTTTGCTCCAAGTTCTGTTTCCCAGCCTTCGCACAAGAGCCTTTTTCTCGTCATAGGAATTGTACTCTTTCTCTTATTGTTGGGTGGGGTCGCATTCGCGTTTATGAAGGGAGTAGGCCCATTCGACAAAAAGGCAGCCCGCACAAATATAAGTAAACAAAGTTTTCTTGCTGGGGTGTTTACTCGTCTTGGCAACGTGCAGTCCTCGTCCTACGAACTTGCTGGAGACATTGCAGTGAAGCCTCGCGAAGCAGATGCTGTACCTTTTGGTAATCAAAATCCCGATTCGAGCACACTGCTTCCGTACCAACGCGACCAAGACCGATTTCGTGATCTTGAGAAGATAAAGAATGCGCTACCCAGAGAGGATTTGTATGGCGGGCAATATTGGGACGGAAAAAAATATGTGAAAAA
>JAYSWT010000248.1:0-1374 GCA_043717905.1 bacterium
ATAATTTAGGTCACATGCAGTGAAGAGATATTTACGAGTTAGTCATTGTACGTTTGGAGAAAAGTCGATGGTGTCTCATAAATGTAATTCCTCTCGCAATTCCCCAAGTAAAAATCTGAAAATATTTACACTAACATTGACATCCAGTCTTATTTCCTTGGTAAGGACATCGATTATTTCAATAACCTTGTGTAATTCCTCCTAAAATCAATAACTCATCCACAATTATCCATGATGAGTTAATCAAACCGCTTTTTTGCATTTATTTCGTGAACCAATGGCTGTGTCCAGAGCCATATTATTCCGAAATGCAACATTGGCGCCATTGCTAATCAATAGTCGAACCGAAGACGCCATCAATTTCTCGGAAACCAACATCAAGGGACTCTCGTCAGTCTTGTTAGCCTTATTGATGTCAAATTTGATTGCGCCAATAAGTCTGTTAATAACGGTCGCATCGTCGATTGACTTGATGGCACTCGTCAGAAATGTCTCTCCATTTTCCAAGATTACGTTTACATTGTCACACTTCTTGCTGGCTGCCACGAGCAACGTATGGTCTCCTTTATCCAGGAAATACTTGGCGATATTCAGCAGATTATCGTTATCATCGCGACACGACACGAATTTGTCCAGCAGTACCGATATGAGGTCGTAATTATTTTCATTGATCAACCTTGTTAATAGTCCTGGGTGACGTTCCAGATTGATGGGGTGCTTCCATTCGGCGAGCAGAGTCTTGGGATACTTCTCGTTTGTTGTGCACAATGTCTCCAAAAAGACGTCAGTACATTGCTCACATAAGTTTATCGTGGCAAACATATTCTCTGTATTTTCGGGCTTCAGATGAGGCCTCTTGATATTGGCTATCAGAACGAGCACCACATTGGAGACAGTTGACAACCCCATCCTACCATTGAGGTCTTCTGTGCACAAATACTCACAAATACGTTCGTCCGGCATCACCTTGTCCTGTACCACAGTGACTAAGTAACTGTCTCATAGTGCCTCATATTACCAGGCTCACAGCTCCTACTGACAGTTTGTTCACTGATCCGGTCCATCTTAGTGATCCCGAGTATTTCCTACCAGACTCCACGAGAGTGATCTCCACATTCTCTCCGACACTACATTCATCAGTTGGCATCGCCTCGATTGTAAGAATGGATCGTGGATCAATGACGCTCAATTCGAAATATTTTGTTTTCCTTTTAACCGCTGTCAGGTCTTCTTCGGAGAGCAAATTTAATAACCGTGTATCAGGGGCTACCATTCTTATTGGCGCCATTATTCCACGATTGTAAAGACGATTAAACCACTCATCATCCAATTCATCACCTCGTCTCTCCACATCAATTTCATCCTGTTAGAATA
>JAYSWT010000249.1:0-1367 GCA_043717905.1 bacterium
CCACCGATCACGGACAACAGGAGTGTGTTGGACGAATGAAGATTCCGGGAATGAGACCCGGATGTTACGAGCAGCGCCGCTGAGGTGCTGAGACGTTGAATTTGAGAAGCAAGACCAAGATTGGAATCTATGGTCACTTCTGAGTGAAAATTGAAAAGACTACGAGTGAGTGTCCTCTGTGAAACTGAGGATTCTGTCAATCACCTGCGTGTGAACATCTACCGAATAGAAGGTAGAACGATAAGGACCTGCGAGTCCGTTAAAGGCAAATCATAGCCGACGAAGAGTCTTAATAGGAACTGGCAGTTGTAGACTGTATCGGTACGTGAGCTTGAAGAGATCACCAGAAGACCGAAAACTAGTTCCGTCAACATTTACACTCAGAAGATCCGGAGTCAGTCAACGAAGACTGACAGTATAGAAGAGCCCCGAGAGTAAGCTCAACAATCCCAAGATGGGAAGAGAGAACCACAGAGGTGGTGGTAGAGGCCGTGGCGGACATGCGCGCGGCAGTGATGGTCGAGGCCGAGGGAGAGGAAGATCTCGCGGCAATGGTGCAGGTGGCAGAAGCACACCTACAAGGACACCAGAGATGAAGTTCGCACCTCATGGAATAGGTAGGGACAGACAAACCGTGACATTCGACACGGTGAAAGACCACATAGTACATATGGTACAAAAGAATTATACACACGGAAAGGATATCGCCAAGTCGCTAAGAGACGAAGTAAAATTGGATCCTGATCTGTGGAAGCCCAAGAGAGAGGCATCAACGAAGGCAAATGAAGATGATAAAGCACATGAGCAAACAGGATTAGACATCTTATACCATGAAGAGACAAAGCGCTACTTCAAGAGGAAAGAAGATTATGAAGATAACCTGACTAAGGCATACGCCTTGATCTTCAGCCAGTATTGTAACAGAACAATGCAATCAAGAGTGGAGGAGCATTCTGACTTCTCCAAGACCATAAGAGACGATCCGATCGAACTCTTAATGAAAGTAAGAACACTTACGCACGACCCTGTGAGGTCGAAGTATCCATTCGCGTCGCTGACCGATGCGATGAGCAGGATGATTAACCTGAAACAGATGGATCAAGAACAGCTGCTGGACTACGTGAAGAGATTCAAGCAGACAAGGGACATTATGAAGTCACACATGGGCACTGATTTACTGGACAAGTTCATTGAGAACACATCCGCCTACAAGGAAGAGACGGATCAAACAAATAAAGACGAGATGAAGAAAGGAGCATTCAGTAAATGGATGGCATACCTACTCGTCAGGAACAGTGACATGGGAAGATATGGGAAGTTGCTAGACGGGTTCGTCTCGCAATTCTCAATGGGTAATAACCAATACC
>JAYSWT010000250.1:0-1367 GCA_043717905.1 bacterium
AATTAATAAGGATCAATTTTTATTAATTTAATCTTTTGCCTTCATATGAGCTACACGATATATTATTACCTTCTCAACTATAAGATCAGAGTCCTTCACAAGAACTGGATTATTGATTAGAGTTTCATATCCATCTACGGACCATACAGGCGGGGGCCCCTCCGCCACATGCCTAAAAGCTTCCCTACGCCAACCTCCGTCCATATTCTTTAACTTGAAACTTACGGCCAGGTCGTATTTGTTACCATACTTCGCCAGCTGCGCCGCATATATAGTATGTGCAACAGTCACTGCATCAGCACGAGTCCCATTCACGAATGTCTCCTCCCATCTAGTTACTCCTCGAGCCTGATCCTTGATCCACATTATATTATAAAACGGATCAATTTTTTAGTAATTACTATTATATATGAGATCGAGACGCATGTTAGAACGGCTCGGCATCGAGGAAATCGACAAGTCTCTTTATGCCCGGCCGCTGAAAGAATATGAACCCAACAAACCACACCATAAGGCCGATGAGAAGACTGTCCATCAGGCCGATCTAGTTTATTTGCCAAATGATAAGGGTTACTTGTACGCGCTAGTTGTTGTTGATGTCGGCACCGGCACTACCGACGCTGAACCCATGAAAGATAGAAAGGCCATCGATGCACTTACGGCCATTCGCACCATTTACGCGCGCGGGCCTCTTGCCTATCCCACCTTTGAAATACAAGTTGATCAAGGCAAAGAGTTCTTGGAACAATTCAAAACCCATTTCCATAACAAAGGCATTCTTGTTCGTTACGCAGAAGTCGGTCGACACAGGCAACAAGCCCTTGCCGAAAATCGAAACAAACTCATTGGTGAGGCTATCTTCATGCACCAAACGGCTCGCGAACAAGTCACTGGCACGACACACACATCTTGGGTTCATATCTTGCCTGATATCATTAAGGTCATCAACGAGTCCGCTGCTGAACGCCTCATCAAGAAGCGAAAGAGATTGGAGAAGGAATCAATTGACGAACAATGTACCCCTGATGTTGCTTGCTCAGGTAGCGCTTGCAATCTACTAGCAAAAGGCACCAAAGTGAGAGTTCTCCTAGACAACCCTGTTGATTATGTCTCCGGTACACGTCTCCATGGCGGTTTCCGTGCCTGTGATATGCGCTGGTCACCTGACGTTAAGGTGATCACTGGTACTACACTGGCACCAGGCCAGCCGCCATTTTATAGGGTAGATAATGCCGCTGTCAATTACACTAGAAAACAACTTCAAGTCGTCAAGCCCGATCATGAACCTGACGCTACTAAACTTCGCCTGGCTGGTGAATCAGATCAAAGGCTTGTGCATAAACTAGTCGCGCGTGAGAAAAGGGATG
>JAYSWT010000026.1:0-15252 GCA_043717905.1 bacterium
GAGTCTAGAATGTTTCCGAGAAAATTCTTGTACCAACTTTTTACTTTTTCGTAATACTCTTCCTGCATGTCCTCAAAGCGGTTCTTGTGCTCTTTGGTAAGTACTACGGCAATCAGGGGGACCATCCCCAGCGCAACCCACAGTGATGCAATTAGGACAAAGATAAGAGTGAAGGGGATTGAAGCCACGAACTTTCCTACAATACCCGAAAGGAAAAACAGTGGTGCAAAAAACACAACGGTCGCCATGGTACCCGCGATGAGCGGCCACGCATATTCATGAATAGAAGCAATTGCAGCCTTCTCCGCACCTCCAAGTGTTTTGATGCGCGTGTGAATAGCCTCAGTGACCACAATGCCAGAATCAACCAGAATACCGATTGCGAGGATGAGCGAGAATAGTGAAAGGAAATTGATGGTATTTCCTGACGCATAAAGGCCGATAAACGCGATGACAAAGGTGAGTGGAATCGTTAGTGCTGCCACAACAGACTCACGCCAGCCAATTGTAAGAATAAGCATGAGGACTACGAGTGCCGTCGTTTCAAGTCCAACTTTTGTCAGCTCCTTTAAATCCTTTGTGACGAGTGCGCCACGGTCGAATGAAACAACCACCTTTGCACCAAGCAATTTTGTTTTCTTGAGTTCCTCGATGCGGTTCACAACATTCTTTGCTATCGCAGTGACATCGCCTCCCGACTTCTTGTATGCGTAGAGTGTTATCGCTTGTGATGATGGTTCACTCCCTATACTGACGCGAGAATATGCTCTTGGAATTTCAAGTCCATCTGAAATGAATGCAACGTCACTTAAATATACGGGAACACCATTTTGCGTCGCAATTTGGATTTCAGGGATTTCCTTTGGCTCGTCAATTGCTCCAGCAAACTTAATTGGATAGTTAATGTCGGCTACAGTAATGTTGCCTATGGGAAATGAAGCGTTCCCAACCGAGAGTGCTGCGATTACTTGGTCTACCCGAAGCCCGTATTTTTCCAGAGCTTCCTTTTTAACAACAACTTGTACTTCGCGTGCCCTTGTTCCACTCACTGAAACTTTGGATACTCCTTTTATTTTCTTTATCTCGTCCTTGAGTTCATCACCAAGTTTTGACAGCGCTCCTGCAGGAGCGTCAACTGAAATTGAAGCGATGATTATGGGTTGATCCGCAAAGTTCACCTTTGAAATGTTTGGCTCATTTGCTTCCTTCGGGAGTTCTGGCTTTGCTCTGTCGACGGCATCCTTAAGATCCTGAATAGACTTATCAATGTCCGCACTTGCGTTGAACTGCGCGGTAACAATGGAGACACCCTCGAGCGAAGTAGAAGTAACCTTATCAATGTTTTCCACATTTGCTACTTCATCTTCAATTTTGTTGGTAATGAGTTTTTCTGTATCCTCTGCAGATGCACCACGTAGTGTTGTAGAAACAATACCAATTGGGACGATGACCTCAGGAGCTGATTCCTTTGGGATTGAGACAAGTGAATATGCTCCACTTACGATAAGTGAAAACATCAACAAGTAAGTAAATGATCTCTTTTTGAGGAAAAATATCCAAAGGCTATGCATGATAGAAGATTATTTTTTTCATAATCAATGGCTATTTATTTGCAGTGACGCTTGCTCCGTCTTTCCAGCCTCGCGCATCAGTAACGATCATCATGTCAGGTGTAAGACCCTCCGTAATAACAATTTGATCGCCAAGTAACGCTCCCTCTTTCACGATGTGGGCAACCAGTGTACTTGATGTACTTACCGTAAACACCACAGCACCCGTCGGAGTTATTTTGAGGGCTGAGAGGGGAATCTGAAGGACACCTAACTTTTTTCCTGGGGAGGAGATCGAGCGCGCAGCAACAACGCGAATAGTTTGGCCATTCACCAGTGCACCCTGGTCTCCTGTTATGCCAATCCGCACTTCAATTTTTTTTGTTTTTGGATCAAGTGCAGAAGCAATTCTCGTGATTACTCCAGCCGTGCTCTCGCCAAGAGTAACTTTTCCTCCTACTCGAATAACTTTTGCGTCATCTTCAGTAGCATAGGCAATAACCTCGAGCGCACCATTATTTGAAACCACCGCAATATCTCCAAATGGAGAAATGAAATCACCAGTCTCAACTGCGAGTGAATTAATAGTGCCTCCTATTGGACTGCGAATGATTGTTTTATCGAGTCTCGCTTGTGCAGCATTGAGTGCGCCAAGTGCTGCTTTTACATTTGCCTCTGCGGCGAGCGAACTACCTTGGTTCGTTTGCGTGAGATTATTCGCGGCAACCTTATTGCCTGCAATACTTGCATTCAGCGCACTCCGAGTACCACCTATTGCAGAAAGCGAACCAGAAATTGTACCTCGAGCTATTCCGTTACTTGCTTTAAATCCCTCTATAACTGCCTGAGTCACGGAAGCATCGGGAATAGCACGGCTATATGCGAGCGCGAGGTCATCGAGATAGCTCTTCACTGTTTGTGTTTCAGATTCGATTGCGCTCAACTCCGAGATAAGGTCACTCGCTGTGGTAAGTGTTCGGTTCTTTAGCTCACGCGCCTTGAGCATATCTTCAATCGCTGCGCGTTCCTGAGGGATGAGGATAGAAAGTTTCGAGTCATTTGTGTTCACAATAAACTGAGGGTCACGAGTTTGTGGATTTCTAAATGAGCCATCAGATTTTACGCGTACTGCATCATCAAGCGATACATAAGCAGCATTTATTGAGTTGAGGGCTGAGGTTCTCGCACTTTCAAGCGCAAGTTCAGCAGAGCCACTTGTGATAGCCGCAGTGTTACTTGAAAGTAGGGCCGAGCCTTGTCCTGCTTTTGCGGCATCGTATGCTCCTTGTGCAGAAAGTAGTCCTGCACGTTCTCCACTATTATCAAATTCCGCTATTACTTCGCCAGCTGAAACATAGTCTCCTAGTTTTTTATAGACGGCAGCGAGCCTACCCGAAGATTCAGCACGAATATTTACCTCACTACGAGATATGACGGTGCCAAGAAGTGGAAGGGGAGAGGTGTTCAGCGAAAGATCGCCAACGGAAGCCAGTGTTACTGCGCGATCTGCTGGTACAACCACCTCCTCAACCGTCTTTTTATTGTTAATGACGCGCACCAGTGCAATTGCAATGAGCACGACAATCAGCAGATAAACAATTTTTTTTGTAAGTGACATATTCGTGGTAAAGGCAAACATGATAATGAGAAACTATGTTAATAATGTAGTGAGTACTGAATCAAATGTCTGAGTGATTTTAGCCCTGTCCTTCTCAGGTACGACAGCAAAAATTTCTTTCAATTCTTTCTCTATGACTGCGTGTGCTTTCTTAAATGCAATACTGCCCTTACTGGTTTGCGTAAGCGTGTGTTTACGCCTATTTCCCAGTACCTCTTTTTTTAACAATAGGCCTTCTTTCTCCATTGTGGTGATATGCCTACTCACTGTCGCCTCTGTGAGATGTAAAAAATTTGCCACATCCGATTGCGAGGCATTTTCCTGGCATTGTAATGGTAAAAAAATAAGGAATTGTGAAAAGGTAATACCGTTGTCTACTGACAGTCGGTGCTCTAGTCTTTTTTCTATAAGAAAATAGGTTTCATGCAAGCTATACATGAAACTCTTTGACCAGTCGAGAGAGTCTTTGCGCGCAACAATCATACTTGAATCTTAGCAAACTAAGTATGGAACGTCAACTATAATCCAAGTGGGGTAATCTCTTGGCCACTTGGGGTGTCCTTTAAGTCAAATCCATGTTCATGCAACATTTCACGAAGTCGATCTGCTTCAGTCCAATCCTTTGCTTCTCGAGCAAGACGTCTTGCTTCTATAAGTGTTTGGATTTCACTCGGGAGGGGAATGTGCTTTTTTTCTGCAACCTGAGCGAGTCCGAGTCCAAGCACGTCATCAAATTTGAGTAGAGTTGCTCTTTTTTCCACTGCGGTAATCGCACTATCCTTCAGCAGAGTCCAAATGAGTGCGACTGCACTTGATGTGTTGAGGTCATCATCTATTGCAGATTGAAATTGTTCCATGTAGCGCGGAAGCACCACACCACCTTCACTGCGATTCTCCATCATAAAATTTGTCAGACGGTTATATGCAGTTTGTGCTCCAGCGAGTGCTTCCCAAGTAAAGTTCACCTGAGTACGGTAATGCGCGGTTAAGAGCCAGTAGCGAAACGCGAGCGGGGGAATACCACGTTGATAGAGGTCGCCAAGTGTGAATCCATTTCCAAGTGATTTTGAAATTTTCTCACCGTTCACATTCATAAATGCGTTGTGGAGCCAGAAGCGAGCAAGTGGAACTCCATTCGCGCAAACACTCTGAGCTATCTCGTTGGTATGATGCACGGGAATATGATCGACTCCACCGGTGTGAATGTCTATTGTCTCACCGAGAAGGGCTTTGATTATCGCTGAACACTCAATGTGCCAACCTGGGAAACCTTTTCGTGGTATTTGAAGAGGAGAATCCCATTCTTGCTCTCTTTTTCGCCCATCCAAAGGCGAGAATTTCCAAAGAGCAAAATCTGTCGGATTCATTTTTTCTCCCATATCAACACGAAGCCCTGCTCTCATTCCTGCAACATCGAGGTGAGCAAAGTCGGCATAGTGGGGGAAACGCGAGGTATCAAAATAAATTCCGTCACTCGTAAGATAGGTGTAGCCTTTTTTTGCGAGCACCTCAATCATGTCCCTTTGCTCCTCTATATATGAGGTTGCACGCGGGTAAATCATTGCGGGAATAATTCCCAGTTGAGAGAGGTTCGCAAAGAACGATTCAGAGTATAGTGCGATGATCTCTTCAACAGATTTTCCTTCGCGTCGTGCACCCACTTCAATTTTATCGTCGCCCTCATCTTGGTCAGAAACTAAATGTCCAACATCAGTGATGTTGACGACTTGTGCGACTTCGTATCCTTCCATCATTAGAGCTCTCTTGAGTACATCAGCAAAGACGTACGAACGCATATTGCCGATATGGGCAAAGTTATAGACGGTCGGGCCACAGTTGTACATGGTTACCCTTGGCGGGGTAATAGTAGCAAATTCTTCGACAGCGCGCGTCAGTGTATTGTAGAGCTTGAGTGGCATATGTAGATTAAAACACGATATTGAAAAAGATGCAGTAGTCTCACTAACACAGGCAGAGAAGGAAGAAACAAAATATAAGGAGAAAGCGATGAGAAAGTCATACGAGTGGCATGGAGAGTGAATCGCAAAGGCTACGCAACGCACTGGTTTGCTATCCCTACTCGTTTTACAACCACTTACGGGAGCGGAAGAATAGGAAGGTAACTAAAATCATTCCCAGCATCATTCCGACGATAATCCAAAACCCAAACGGGCCATTCTTAATTGGAGTGCCTTCCGCACTCATTCCAAAGACAGCACCGAGTAGTGATGCGGGGAGAATTGAAAAAGTTGTAATCGTAAGCACCTTCATAATTTCGTTAGTTTTTGTTGTCAGCAGGGAATCGTTGGTTACTCGCAAGTCGCTGAGGATTTCACGCTGATCTTCCAAAAGTTCTTCTACTTTATAGTATTCACCGACGATATTGTCTGTGTAGTGGCGAAAGTCTTTGCCATAGAATTCCTCGCATGCAATACCTAGCGAAGTAAGTACGGGCTTGTGGAGACGTAGTGCTCGGTGAAACGCCAACAAGTCGCGGTGGATATTTGAGAGAGTTTCCACCATCGCGCGTTCTTCGCCACCAAAGATGCGGTCTTCGACGTCTTTGAGGCTCTCCGCAATGATTGAGAGTTCGTGCTGAAGTGACGAATATATCTTCCGTATCATATAGAAGAACAAAAAACCGGCATGTTCACCGATGTCACTCTTATCGAGAATTGAGTTTACCTCAAATACCTTTGAAAACTTGTGGAGTGGGTCGAGTAGCTCATAACGTACGGTAATAATGAATTTCTTACCGATGATAAAGTCTACTTCTTGAGTAGCATTGGAATGACTATGTCGTATGGCTGGGAAGTGAAGAATGAGATAAATAAAATTCTCATAGTGGTCTACTTTGGGCCGCAGTGACGGAGTGAGGAGTTCATCCGCCACAATAGGATGAATGTCATATTCTTCCATGAGTGAGCGAATTTCCTCATGCGAAGGGCGTTCACAGTCTATCCATGTCAGGTCACGATACTTATTGCGCGAGATCATCCTCTTTATTATACGAGAAATTTATCTTGCTGACTACATGAGCCAGCAAAATATCCCCGCCTGCATTGTTGCGGAGCCTCTGCGACTCGGTCAACGTACTGTGAGTACGTCTTCCTTGTCGCATTCTCCGCGCCTCGCATCCGGAGCCATTTAGCTGACTCGGGGTAATAAATATGAGTGATTTGTAAATTGGATATAACTTTGCGATAATGTGGAACATGAAAACACCTCTCCGCTCTCCACTCTATGCGGTTTCCGTAGTTGTAATCGGCGCCGCAATTTTTGTTTCAGGAGTCTTTGTTGGTGAGCGGAGAGTACCCGAAGTATATAAAGTCTCTGGGGTGGAGAATACTAAAACTCCAACCACTACTCCTCGAGCCACTACTTCAGAGATAGAAACCTGTATTGATGCAAAAGGAGCAGAAGTTCCATGCATCCTCAATCGAGATGGAGTTTCCTCTAAGGGAGAAGATGCAGCAGACTTTGAGCAGTTTTGGAAAGCGTGGAACATTATCAACGAGAAATATGTTCCAACTAAGCATAAAGCAGTTTCAAATCAGGAGAAGGTTTGGGGTGCAATAGGCGGGCTCGCGAACTCGCTCGGCGACCCGTATACCTATTTTATGCCTCCCCAAGAAAAGTCACTATTTGAACAAGATGTGAAGGGCTCATTCGGAGGGGTCGGGATGCAAATTGGAGTAAAGGATGGAGTGCTCACCGTTATTGCGCCGCTCAAGGGTTCTCCAGCCCAGCGTGCAGGGATTTTGAAGGGTGACAAAATTTATCGAATTGATAGTGCGACAACCACAAACATGGATGTTGATAAGGCACTTTACCTTATTCGTGGCGAAGTTGGAAAGGCTGTTCGACTTACGCTTATTCGCGAAGGCGCAAAAGAACCCGTAGAAGTTTCAGTCATTCGAGAGGTCATCGCTGTTCCAACAATTGATACGGAAAAAAAGGGTGACGTATTTGTCATCCACCTCTACGGTTTCCCTGCGACAGGAGCTGACTTATTCCGAGGTGCACTGCGTGAGTTTGTCCAATCAGGCTCAAATAAACTCGTCCTTGATTTGCGTGGTAACCCTGGTGGCTATCTCGAAGTTGCGGTTGATATGGCAAGTTGGTTCTTGCCGACAGGAAAGGTCATTGTTTCTGAGGAGGAAAAAACTGGTGTAGGACAGGTGTTCCGCTCACGTGGCTACGATGTGTTTGGAGATAAATTCCACTTCGTCATACTTATGGATGGAGGCTCAGCTTCGGCTGCGGAAATTCTCGCAGGAGCGCTTTCGCAGCACGGTATTGCAACGCTTGTCGGAACAAAGTCATTCGGAAAAGGCTCTGTACAAGAACTCATCCCAATTACACCTGATACCTCACTCAAGATTACTGTCGCACGCTGGATCACACCCAATGGGACCAACCTTTCAGCAGGAGGACTTGAGCCAGACGTGAAAGTTGATTACACAAAAGAAGATGCGGACAAGGGTCGCGACCCTCAGCTCGATAAGGCGATAGAACTTCTTCACTCTGGTGTATTTCCCAAAGCAGGGGACCTGCCTGCGCAGGCAGGCGCAACAACTACGCCCGGAAAATAACCCTGCCTGCGTCGTTGTGGGTCCCAAGCAACTCAGTCAACGTACGAGGACTACGTCTCCTTCGCTGCTTTTCCCACGTCTCGCATTCAGAGCTATTTTCTCAGGCTTACACGCTAGAAAAATAGCTCAATATGAAACTATTGACATCAACACTGCCTGACATTAGTATAAATAATGTTAGTGTTTGACTTCGTCGGCAACGCCGTTATCCAACATCAACACGGGGCCCCTGAGAGGAGGGCCCCTTTCCTTGCCATTTTTACTAAAATCCGTATACTAAGCCTCGCAGTTAGGTCATGGTCTTGACCTATTTACCGTAAGCGCCTCGCGCTGATGGATGTCTTATACGAACTAAATCCGTATTACTATGAAGGTAATTTTATTGTCGGACGTGAAGAACGTCGGAAAGAAATATGAGCTTGTTGATGTAGCCCCAGGCTTCGCCCGCAACTTCCTTTTCGCACGCGGACTTGGCGAAGCAGTAACCAAGTCAAACGCAAAGCGTATTCTCGACCTTACAAAAAAGCGTGAAGTAGAAGCAAAGAAACAGCACGATATACTCGAGAAAGCATTTGTTGGTGTCTCGGATACCGTCGTGATGCTGAAGCGCCCTGCCAACGAAGAGGGACACCTCTATGCAGGCGTCACTCAACATGACCTTGCAGAAGCGCTCGCAAAGGCGATTGGTGCAGCGATTGAGTCCGCACATATCGATCTTGAGAAGCCACTCAAGCAGATAGGAGAGTTTGAGGTCAGTGCGAAGGTGGGGGAGAAAACCGCGAAGTTCAAGGTCATCATCGAGGCCGAATAGGTAAGTCCGCGAATCTCGCGCCCTGCTCGTCTTTCCCTCGGTGGGTTTGGAAGCAGTACAACTCGTACAGCTTCGCAAACACCACCTCAGTCCAAGACATCGCATTGCATCGAGATTCTCGAACTTATATAACAAAATCACCTGCGCTTGCAGGTGATTTTGTTTATACTGACAATATTCTTATGAATGCAAATGAACTAATTGCAGTTTCCAAAAAGATTGAAGGCACTGTCTTTTATGGTGAGCATTTTCTTCCTAGCGGAAACGGCTCAGGCTGGTTTGTGTGGACAGGGGAGAATGACGGTAGCCTAGACTTCTTCGATATGATGCATGCTAGGCATTTTATAGAAAAGTTTCCAAAAATTGAAAAATATTTAAATCTTGAGTCCGGCTGGTCATTTGTAGTTGATCTTTCTAACGGCTATGAGGATATTTGGTTCGATGAGAAAAAACTCGTCAAATAAATAAAAGAAAACACCCTCGAGCGAGGGTGTTTTCTTGTCATATCTCTTATTTCTTACCTCCTATCTCTAACTAGTTGACCGAAACCATCTTGCGCATGACCACTTTGCCGTCAAAGCGGGTCTTTCGGACAGTCTTGAAGCTGACCTTGCCATCTTTCATTGAGTAGATAGTGTGGTCTTTGCCGACCTTCACATTTGCACCAGGTACGACGCGGGTGCCACGCTGGCGAATGATGATGTTTCCTACCTGTGCTACCTGTCCATCATGGAGTTTAGCGCCAAGATACTTTGGTTGTGAGTCTCGATTATTTTTTGTTGAACCTCCTGATTTCTTTGTTGCCATAAGTCTTGTTTATGCGTAATATGCTCCTGTAATTTGAAGTAGGATGATACTAACAGACATATCAGAGAAAATCAAGGGAATTCCCGACATTTCCCCAAATATCTTCGCTATTTTAGCCATATTCCTCAGTCTTTTGGGTGGGTATTTCACTTTCTCAATTATAGGTAGGGAACAAGAGCGAGAGAGGAATTTGCGGGTTATTTCTGCTAATTTCCCCCAAAGTAGACAGCCCACAGCGGTAGAAGGAGGTGATGTTATCGTAAAAGGGAACTATGTTGCATCGAGATCCGGAAGTTTCTACTATCTACCATCATGCAGTGGTGCAAAAAGAATAAAAGAAAAGAATCAGGTCTGGTTTCAGACAAAAGAAGAAGCAGAGGTACGTGGATTAAAACCATCTGCGACCTGTGATGGATTGTAAAGATTGTATTCAGCAAATGATGCAGGTAGTATGAGTACTCAAATGCCAAAGAAAAGCAGTAAAAAAATAATTCATTCACCAGCAGAAACTACTCTTGACCTGATTGGCAACAAATGGACTATCTTTATTATTGAAGAGTTGTTTCGTGGCACTCGGCGATTTGGTGAAATCGAGAAAGGACTCGTCGGTATCAGTCCACGCACCCTTTCGATACGTCTTGCAAGCCTAGAGAAGGCGGGGATTATCAGTCGCGAAGTATTTCCTGAAGTTCCACCACGAGTTGAATATCGCCTCACACCGCTCGGACGCTCACTCGAAGGAGTGATTGATGTAGTACGGGAATGGGGTATCAAATTTGAGAAACAGGCATAATCTAGGCAGTAATCTCGCCTTACAGGCGCAGTACCCGTTTCCCATTTACTCACGATAGTAATCGCTCATAAATATGGGAGAACGGCTTCGATTCTACCACGAAAGCTATCGCTTTCTCAGCACCTCCTTACTGTCGGGCTAGGCAGAATCGAACTGCCGCCGCATGCACCCCATGCATGTAGACTACCACTATCCGATAGCCCGATATTTATTCACTTGCCACACACTCTTTTAAATGGCGGGTGCATGCACTCTTCACATTTGGCATGTAGTCCCTACCACTATCCGATAGCCCGATTTGAATCTAGAACAGCTCGGAGTATAGCAAAAAGTAAGAAATTCGCTAGCTAATCAAAGGATTCTTATTGTGATAGAATCGCTCAGTAATCATGAAAAGACTATTTATTGCAATCCCCATTGAAAAGAAGTGGGAAAAAATATTCGAAAAGTACCGTGACCCAATGGGGGAGGTAGCTTGGCTCAGATGGGACGCACTTTTGAAACTACATGTGACGGTACTTTTTCTTGGTGCGACCGATGAGGAGCTCATTCCCGAGATAGAAGATGCGCTCTCTGATATCGTCATGGCACAACCGCCATTTAGCCTTGCACTCGAGAAAATCACGTATGCCCCAGAAGGACAGAAAGCAAGTATGGTATGGGCAAAGTGGAAAGAGTCACCCGAGTTTCGTACCCTCTGTGCGCGTGTAAGGGAAGAACTTTCATATATTGTAGGCAAAGTCGACGCAGACCCAATACTCCCACATACCACCCTCGCACGCTTCAATAAAAAAGTGCCACCACCAAAGGAACTGGTTCATCTCAAACGAACAGAACATGAAGGCGAGCAAATGTCTGTCAAAGAGATTGAGCTTATCGAAACAGTTATGAAACCTACTGGTTCGATATTTAAAACACTGAAAACGTTTAAACTCAGTGGCCTTTCATTTATGGATGAGGGCGTGGAGGAGAGAGAAGTGCTATCCTAAGGAAATGGAAGAAATCGAATTTCCCCGAGAGGTCATAGTTACCGAGCAGGTAGTCGACTGCACAGCAATGAGTGCCGCAAAGAAAGCATTCGTTATTGACTTTACCGAGGGCATCCTTAGGGAATTTAAGCAAGGTGGAAAAACACGACTTTGCTACGGTATTGCAGGACCGTCAGGTAGCGGCAAATCATTTCTCTCTGTGCTTGCACATGAGATAGGGAAACAGCTAGTTGAAGGAGTTGATATTGTCCCAATTTCAATTGATGCGTTTCATTTTCCTAATAACTATCTTGAAAGCACCGTAAAAAATGGAATAACTCTGAAGGAGATAAAGGGAAGATTTGATACCTATGACGTTGAGGCACTCGTCACAGCACTTGAAGATTATCATGGCGGTACACGCGTGCAATTTCCTCTCTATTCTCGAAAGTTACACGAACCAGTCGCGAATGCTATTTCCGTCGCAGAAAATCCTACTATACTCCTCGTTGAGGGTCTTTGGTTACTCCGAAAAGAAGGAGGGTGGGGGAATGTCAGAGTACTCCTCGACAAAGCTTTCTATATAGAAGATATTGCAGAGGATTCGCGTGAGCGGACACTTTTGCGTCACGTTGTTGGAGGTAGGACCCTCGATGATGCAAAACGCCAATACGAAGAAAGTGACGCTATGAATCGTGAGCTTGTCATAATGACCAAAGACAGCGCCGACGAACTCCTCACTTGGCCAAAATAGAATTTATAGTGTTTAGAACAAGATGTTTGACAAAACACATATAGTATTTCAAAATAACATAGCAGGGAATTCATAGGAAATTCCTGCAGTTGAAATATGAGATAGGAGTTAAGGGATAAGAAAATGCATGTAAAGCTTTGCGAGTTACACGAGACTCTGAAAGAGTGCTCACCAAGCTGTATCAAGTCGTCTTTGATTCAGTGTCGGACAAAACTTTCAAAGCTGCAGGTTGAATCAGATTTCATTACTTGTTCCTGAGTATCAAATAGACGATATAACCATAAGCTCAAAATTGCGATTAGCGAAACATGAGGTACTGATAGTCCAGTCAAACGTGCTTGCAAACCCAGATTAGTTATACGCGAGAGAATATTCTTGAAATCACTGATTAAGGAAATTTTGGGCAAAAAACTGATTTAGCGAGAAAAGGGTTAAAAATCGAACTAGTAGGTAGAAACCAAGATTAAAATGAACATAAAGCATCCAAGCCACTATTGTTCTGGCAGAAAATAATCGGGAGATATAATTCAGGGGATAAGAGAAAGCGGCTTGTTATAGCCGTCGGTTCTTTTCGTTAATACGTCGCACAATATATCTTTTGCGACGTATTAACGAAGCCAGAATGGCTTTGTTAAAACGTCGCAAAAGATCGTCGCGATTGTCCGACACTTGCCGCATGTGTCGGACAATCGCTCTTTGCGACGTATAGTTTTGTCGCAAAAGATATCGCAGATTGTGCGACAGAATTCTTTCGCTGCGCAAATGAAATCAGTCGCACAATCTACTCGAATGCAGCCAAGATTTATATATAGACATGTATGACTGTCGTCCTTGCTGAAAACGCCACTCCCCTCTTTTTAGTTAAAAATTAGACTTGGGGTTCTGGGTCTAGTAACTTGAGTGTTTCTTGTGCAGTTATTGAGATCTCAGTGGGCAGGTCATCCTTTGGGAACCAGCCATGGGCGATTATCTCGCCCCTGCGTGGGGTTATCTTCTCTGATTCGGTACTTGCATAGTAGGCGTGTACGGTGTCGTTTTTATATTCGTATGTATTTTGAAATGTACCGAGGGGGCGAAGGTCAATAAGTTCGATATGTACTTCTTCACGCGCTTCTCGTCGTACTGCGTCAGCGGGTGTCTCATTTCTTTTGATTCCACCTCCAGGAAACGTCCAGCGTTTACTTCCGTAGCCATGACGAATGAATAAATATTTTCCGTTTTGTTCAACAACTACTTTTACTCCGAATGTATCAGGATGAAAGAGAAACCAATATACGTGTCGCACGCTGTTGAGTAACTGGTAGATATATTGCCAAAACATATGTCAGGATTATGGAGTCGTCGAGGTGCCCTCTATAGTCGAGGTACTGTGTCTTGTGGTAATTCCATGAGAAATAAGCCACTCAGGAGCACCGCTTTTATCGACGACGGCGCGTACATCAATATTGTAGTAATAGGCAATTGCCGCAAAGAGCACGAAGGCGATGATTATTTTTGTGATCATGTTTGTATTATGGAGTATACGCTACATGTAAGAAAGCGGGTCGAGATACGCATTGAGAGGGGCCACAGGAATATGAAATACCGCCCCAGCACAAGATTTACTTGGCAGATCAACAATATTCACTGCACTTGAAACAAATAGTCCGAGGTGGAGATGTGGACCAGTAGCATAACCAGTCGAGCCACTATATCCGAGAGTATCGCCAGCAGACACCTCTTGTCCTTGTCGTACCTTAATCAGCTCGAGATGACCATAGATACTTGAAAGTCCATTTTTGTGTTTGACTAACACCCAACGTCCGTAGGAGGCCCCACGACAGGCTTTGTCCGTGTCACCGGTACCCATCACTACGCCATCAGCGACAGACTTTATGAAAGAGCCTGGAGTTGCTGCAAAGTCGACGCCGTTGTGCGTTCCTGCTGCATAAAGACGAACCGAATCCACCGTCCTACCAAATTTTTGCGTGATACGGACATTATCGAACGGGTACTGGAGCACCTTTGTTCCGGGTCTCGGGAAGCTATTTGGATCAATCACTGCGCGAAGTCGTGCCTCGTAGTCATCAATTTCGCGCTCGAATTGTTTTTTTCGTGCCAGTTTGTCCGCAAGAAGTTTTTTATAATTTGATTCCTGATTTTTCGTTTCCACCAGAAGGCGTGATTGCTCAATTCGTTGTTGGTCTGCGAGTATTTTCTGATCAGCCAGTTGTGACCGTAGTGAGATGAGCTGTCGATGTTGTCCCTCAAACGAGTTCTTCTGAGTTCCAAGTTCAGCCTTCAACCGTTCAAGGCTTTTGATACTGTCACGTAGAGAAGACTGCAGGCGTGTGAGGTCATCGACATCTTGGATTATTGCTGAAATGCTTTCACCACTGAGTACAGTTTCAACTAACCCACTTCCGTCGTGTTGGTCAACCTTATGTATGATATCCGATATAATTTCCTTGTTCTTTGAAATGTGTGTTTGTTTCGAGTCAATATTTCTTGAAAGTGAAAGTATCGTGTCTGAAGTGTTTGCGATTTTTACTTGCGTTAACTTCATGTTTGCCGCAAGTTTTGAGCGAGTTAAATCAATAGTTTTAATTTGTCCCTGTAGTGAGTTTTTCTGATTTCCTACATCGGTGAGTTTTGTCGTGTAGGCTGCAATTTCTTGTTCCAGTTGTTTAATTTGGTCTTGCCGACTTGAGATACCTTGCTTTAAATTATCTATTTTTGAAGAGGTGTCAGGGTCCATTGTCGATACCGTACTCGATGCTTCTTCATTTTGTGCAGAAGCAAATGATGTTGCAAAAAGAATCGCCGTAAGAATTGCGAACACAGAGCAAAAACTATGGAAGTATGTATTCTTTCTTTTGATTCGCATTGTTATTTGACAACAGAACTAATTCGTGACAAAACCACTTCTTTGCCCAATATTGCGGCGAGTTGGAAAGGATCAGGGGATTTGTCTCGTCCCGATAGAGCAAAGCGGAGGGGCCAGAGCACATTTCCCCTACCCTCAGCTTCCGCATAGCTCCAAAGGGCGTTTTTGACGCTTTCTGGGGTAAATTGAGGGCCTTCAGGGAGCAGAGAAACAAGCTCTTGTACGTGTAAAAGCCGAGCAGTTACAGTTTTGACATCTCCCTCCCCTTTCCACAGCAGCTTTTCTTTCGGGAACGTGGGTGGGGTGAAGAAGTAGGTAAGTTCTCCGTCGGCGCACATTGTCCGCACTTCACCAAAGTGAGTGATGCGCTCAATAATAATTGGTGAAATTTTCTCAAGCATAGCACGCGAGTAGTTTGAAAGTTTCTTGATATTGTCACTCAAAAATAACTCAATCATATCAAGGCGAGTCTTTTCATCCATCCGTTTGA
>JAYSWT010000251.1:0-1366 GCA_043717905.1 bacterium
AGGTCCATTTGCTGTGCGGTCTGCTCTTTATCCATAGCGAGGCGTTCCTGCTGGATAAGATTGTTCTGTCTTGCAGACTTGGCATTCTGCCCTACTGCAAGCATCTGTGCAAACGCGCCAGTCCCAGCATCAGTCGGAGGCAGCTGCATACCACTGACAGAAATGCCTCCCCCTCCGCCACCGCCAGAGTTAAAAGCATTATTCCATTGAGCAATTTCGGCCATGTTATAGGAACCCCATCAAGCCGCCGAAGAACGTCCCCATCATATTGTTCTTCTGAGCTGCATCGTTCATGTAGATTGAGGAAAGCTGATTACCTTGGTTCTGATAAGTGTTGCCCATGTTGGTGCCCAGCTGCATGGCGTTGCCACCAGTCATTGCAGCAGCATTTGCCCCCATCTGCACAGGAGCCATAAGCATGTTGAACTCTTGCCCTTTTTGAGCCATATCTTGGTTAAAGGAAGTGTCAAATCTCTGCCCAGCAAGTCCTTCTGCAAAAGTAGCTGCACCTTTGAGAGCCGCTCCCGAGTTTGCAAGACCCTTAGCTGCGAAAGAGTTCTGCGTCGCACGGAGGCCTTCTCCAAGCTGAAACTGATATCCAGGAGTTTTTGCAAGAGACTCCATTGAAGGGTTAAAGGCCTGAGTCAGTTCTGGAATAGCATCCATGAAAGTTTGCAAGCTGCTGTTGCCCACTTCAACATACGGAGCGAGAATTTGCTTCATCTCTCCGAACATCTTCTCCTGAGCAGCAATCGACATTTGCGTTGCTTCTTTTTGAGCTGCTGCCGCTTTCTTTGCACCGCTATTCATTTGGAAGTTCCTCTGTCTCAGAAGGTTGTTCAGCTGTTTCCGACTCTAACTCGTCCCTCGGTTCAGCTATGACCATTTGGTAGATTTCTGACTTCTTTTTAAAGCCAGACTTAATAAGCAAACTACTTACAGGGTAGCATTCTTGCGAAGCGGCAAAGAAAATCTCCGCTCCATACGCTTTCGCAGCTTCAATGCCCAGTTTCAGCAGCTTAACACCGAAGAAACCTTTACGATACTCTGGCTTAAGGTAAAACCCCTGCTCCTCTGCAATAAGGACAGACTGTGATTTTGCATGAGCGCCAATTTGGATAATAAGATAGCCAACCATAGCTCCGTCATGTCTGGCCGTCAAGAGCAAAAGTTGTCCTGTCTTGAACAACTGTGCATAATGACCCACATCTAAGCTCAGCGGAACTCCCAGCGCATCTGAAAGTTCATTCGCGTGAGCGAGCATAAGAGGATTTGCCTCTGGTAAGAACTCCCAGATCGGCTCCAGCTTATATGTCAGCGCCATTTTCATGTCTTGATAATCCAGTTAGCAACAAAATACGGAGGA
>JAYSWT010000252.1:0-1363 GCA_043717905.1 bacterium
AGGCACGAGGATTCTTGTTCACGGTTCACAGAGAATTACTTGCAGCCTTTGATTGCTCATCAACTGTAGAGGTACATCTCTCCCCGTGCTTTCCCTCATTTTCACTGTAACGCGCACCCCAAATTGATCCAAAAAACGCGCAACTTGCGGCTGTCAATAAGCAAGTTGTAGTATAAACAAAGCTGATGATTTAACAGGTTTTGACACCATAGCATCGTTTCTTTGGTATGCAAGCTTTCCCCGATGTCTGGATTACCGGGTATTTCGGAAGTGTTAAGTTGGTCACGTCGCTACCTATTATTATTTGTTTCTCCCTCCTATTGTACCCTGAGCGCTTCTTGCGAACTTTTCCACAGCGATCAGTAACCTCTCCACCATGCTTTTCGATCTTCTCGTCCCAGAACTGGTCGATTGGGGCAAATCGAAGCGACTTAGCCATGTACCGGGCAATGTATGAGTCCGTCAATTTCTCGCCCAGTCGGTATTCTCTGAACCATAGTATCCAAGCGACTCTGATAAGTCTGTCTACCCTGCGATCTCTCACTGGTGGATTCGGGTGATTGGTCAAATGAAAAAACTTTTCGACTACTACCCACGCGATACCAGGGAGTTTATCTGGTGTTTCTGGATACTTTGATCCAGGCATGTGGCGATCAGATCCGCAATTGAGCCTATATCCAGCCCATAGCTCTTGAGAGTTTTTGTTCGTGCAGCCTCCGCAGTCACACAGGCAAGCCCAATCAGCCTTTTTGTTGCGGCGATCAGGCAATAGTTTGATCGCGGTCAGCAGCCCAAATCTTTGCCCTGTGATGTCGCTCGGCCTGCGCCTGTTATCTACCAGTGCTTGCCTGTTTTTTTTGCCCAAACATCCGCACGATCTTTGGCCTCCAACCTTGTCAAAATCACCTCTAACTAGTTCGATCACGATGCCGCACGAGCACTGTAACCGCCAAGCCCAGTACTGCCTAGAACCTCGACGCGCCTTTTCGCCTCTGCCCAGCACCGTAAGTTGACCAAACATTTGCCCTGTGCAATCGGGCTTTGTATGCGGTGGCATATTAGGCATGTATCGCCTCACAGGAAACACATAAGCCCTGCACTTCGTAGCGAACACCAAACATCTCTACTCCGCCTGGGGCGAAAGACAGAATAGCCACTATTTCTGACAAAATTTGAAATGTTTCTTCGGCTTCTTTCCAGCTTTCTTTGCCTGGATACAGAAAAACATCATGCTCGGCTTTCTCGAACGCGAGTTGGAGATCTCCAATACGTGAGAACAGGCATTCTATTGTCAATTCCTTCGCCGAGATACGGTCAAGCGCCCATTCGACTTTGAAAGTAACAGCAGATGGGAAAGCTTCGA
>JAYSWT010000253.1:0-1363 GCA_043717905.1 bacterium
ACACTCAGGTCGGGTTTGAGTTTTACCATATATACGCCCACTCCACTTTGCGCGACGCGTCGGGGTGTAAGATCATCGACCATCTACGCTTTGAAATAAACAATGCCACAAGCAACGTCTCGGATTTCAAGCAATTTTTAAGAATAAAACATGCCTCAGCTTTGCCCTTTCTTATGTTCTCACATAACGGTTGCATTCTACCCGACACATACATCTTCACAGCTAACGAAGTACCACCGGGTTCTATCATCGAACTTTTACCTCGACTCCTAGGCGGTACTAAGGGCAAAGGCCAAGAGGACCCTAATATAACACAAATTAATAACGAGAAGAAAGTCCCGCGAAGTTCACCTCCACGGTGCGACTATTTCGCTGATGAGGACTCTTCTCCTCTCTCCTGGGTTTCCTTAATCGAAATGTTTTTTGACGACACGCCAGCCATAACGTCTCGGGAAAAATACACGCACATGGTGCAACTCCTACCAACTCATTTGTTAACCAAGTTGTCTAAAATCATCCGAGCCGCTGTCACATCAATAACTTCGTATGAGGACTTGAAAACAGGACTCCTCGCTTCAACTAGGGAACCCAGCGAGATAACCTTTAAAAATTATTTTAAAAGCCAACAGCTCGGAGCTCAATTATCCTCAGAGTTTCTCACCAAATGCATGAAAGACTTGGGCAACATCGACGTTGTAACCGATCAAAACAACCAGATGTTGCGCAAGGTTTTTATGTCGGCTCTGCCAACTAACGTCTAGCAGATACTCGTGGAGATGTCCACCGACAACATGGTCGAATTAGCGGCCGTTGCGGACAAAATTATACTTGTGAATAGGAGTCTTTTACCAACTTTCTCGATGACACCTGCGCCAACACCGACTACTACAT
Source organism: bacterium (assembly GCA_043717905.1). Taxonomy (GTDB): domain Bacteria; phylum Patescibacteriota; class Minisyncoccia; order Phycocordibacterales; family UBA6899; genus MHLP01. The sequence goes on from JAYSWT010000253.1 coordinate 892, forward strand.
CCGCCACGACCCCACCCACTGTAAATTCAACCAGTGATGCTGTTTTATTAATTCTCCAGACAAAATCTCTACAGTGTCCACAGAATGCAAATCGCTCGTAATTTCTTTGTACACATCTGTGATTCTCTACTCCAACCATGTTCTCTTGTCGAAAATCTCCTTTGTAACCGAATTCCCTTACAGAGTAGTCAACAAAAGTATCACTCATCAGTTTTATTTTCAAGACACAATTTAGTACAAAATTTCCTTTCACTTGAACCGCAAACAATTGTCAATATAATTCAAAACTGATACCGGCAATGCTATTATCAACACTCTTGTCGTATTGTCACACGCAACCACGTCCTGTACTCGAAGCGCAGCCGGCCAATCAAACAAAAAACTTCAAAATTTCACACACATCAATGTATTATCGCGCGCATTCCATTGCTCGCATACCATGCCACACGTACACTGCGCGTACAAAATTATC
>JAYSWT010000254.1:0-1362 GCA_043717905.1 bacterium
GGATGACAGTTAGTACCAGCCAAGTCACAACCTTGTTTTTGCCTCGATTGCCACGGAGAATTCCATTACACAGCAACGCTGTGACACACTGCATGTCAACACAGCGCAATTATGCAGGGCAAATTGCATCATCGTTGCTTGCCATGGAGAACTCCATTACACAGCAACGGTGTCAGAGCCTACATGGTAATATGCATTGCCAGCAGAAGGCAATGGAAACATTGGTCGCATTGTGATGCAGTATGAATCACAAGCAAAAGGGGATATAGCTTGCATAGCAAGGTAGAATCTACCATATGGCATTGGGGTAGATACAGCATCTAATGCTGACAAATACACTAGTGGCATCTGGTTTATTGTGGATGAAAATTTGTTGCTGTTTGTATTTCATGTAATTTTTTACTAGGAACCACGACAGTGTTATTTCTACATCACAGCACGGTAGTTTTAAGAATCGGCATCACTTTCATCATCATCATCGCTTTCCTCCTCACTGCTGGATTCCATAATGAGCGGTTCCAGGCTTTCCTCTACTATCTTTTCAGGTTTCTTCTTTCCTTTCTGCAAGAACCCTTCTTTCATTTGATCACGGAAGTCTCCTTCAAATTTCTTGGTGTCTGGTTGCTTCCTCATATCCCTCACACTCTTGCTCAGTTCATTGTATCGCAGAATTCCATCTTGGCTCCAGCCTTTGTAGAGCGTTGCTGCCTGGGGATCCCTTGTCCACTTCTTGTCTGGCAGCTTCAGGGCCCCAACTGCTTCTGCTTCCCAGCGGTCGTAGCTGTTCTCCAGATACACCAATGCATAGGCCTCATTGGAGATGGACACATACTCAGCAATCCGTGCTGCAGAGACTGCTCCCCTGTAGGTTATCTTTCCAACCAAACAGGAAATGAAGGAATTGCAGAAGATGGCAAACACATCTGGATCGGCTCGTGGTTCCAGCAGCTTCTTTTTCACTGGTAATTCTTTCTTCTTGTGTAGTTCTGAGGGAAAGGAGGAAGAAAAGCAACAGCTACTGTGAGACAGTACCAGCACGGTGACCAATTCCATGCACACCTCTAATCCACTTACTCATGAACTCTTTTTTCATCTCGTTGTTCACATTGCCCCGCTTATCATTCAAGGCTTTATTCACGTGTGCTCTGTATGTGTCCCAGTATTGTCTTCTCTTGCCTTCTTCTTCAGGGACATCCAATTTGCTCAAAATGGTTTTGGCCACAGTGTGCTCGTAATCGAGCATGTTTGATCTTGTGATGAACTTCACCTTGGGGAACAGGCCATTTTGCACAGCGCTTCGGAAGATTGCTAGTTGTGATTTCAAGAGATCCTGATGCACAGCATGCGCTTTTGCTTGCGCTG
>JAYSWT010000255.1:0-1358 GCA_043717905.1 bacterium
TAGTGTAAACGTACTTCGTGCATGTTCGTCATACATGCGCGAAGTATTTAAACATGTTTGAAATCTGGCCCTGTTCGTCATACCTGCACTATAGTGTAACCATACTTCGCGCATGTTCGACGAGCATGCTCGCCAATGAATACTAATGAGGTTGTCAATCAAGCGAAGATATAATTAACAAGTAAGTAATATATTTTGCTTATGGCGGAAACGTTAAATATTTTTTATTGTCAAGGTTTTTGGGGTTCACGAACTCAAAAGTAAGCTTTCGTGTGCAACCGGAAGTCGGAAATTAACCATCATGTACGTAAGGTTATTTTACACCCGTACACACGTAAGGTGGGGGGGGGATAAAAGTACCCAAAGTACCCCCCAGGTGTATCTCAGCTTGTAGACCACTTAGGAACAAAATTCCAACGGCTACTCCCATGTTTTCGGGGTCAAACTTTTCAACGGTGCTATCAGGAACAGTGTCAGATAAAACAGGAAGTCAGAAATCCAAGATGGCGGCTCATACACGATAAGTACACTTATCTCAGCTTGTAGACAAGATAGCAACTTAATTTCAATGGCTATACCGTGTTTTCGACGACGGGCGTTTCAATGGTGTGGATACCAATACTTTAAGACTTAACCGGAAGTCGTTATTTCAAAATGGCGGCTAGAATCCGGAAATAGATGCTAATAAGCGTTTATCTCAGCTTGTAGACTAGTAAGCAACGAAATTCCAACGGCAACACCCATATTCTTGAGGAAGGGCAATGCAATGGTGCTACTCTGTATACTGTCCGTCACAACCGGAAGTCAGAAATCCAAGATGGCGGCTCATAAACGATAAGTACACTTACCTCAGCTTGTAGACAAGATAGCAACGTAATTCCAACGGCTATACCCATGTTTTCGAGGATGGGCGTTTCAATGGTGTGGATAGCAATACTCTCAGACTTAACCGGAAGTCGTAATTTGAAAATGGCGGCTGGAAACCGGCAATAGATACTAATAAGCGTTTATCTCAGCTTGTAGACAAGATAGCAACGTAATTCCAACGGCTATACCCATGTTTTCGAGGACGGGCGTTTCAATGATGTGGATAGCAATACTCTCAGACTTAATCGGAAGTCGTTATTTCAAAATGGCGACTGGAAACCAGAAATAGATACTAATAAGCGTTTATCTCAGCTTGTAGACTAGATAGCAACGATGGCAAACATGGGTATAGCCGTTGCAATATGTTGAACTGAGATAAGTGTACTTATCGTTTAGGAGCCGCCATCTTGGATTTCCAACTTCCGGTTGTGACAGACAGTATACAGAGTAGCACAATTGCAATAACCATCCTCAAAAATATGGGTGTAGCC
>JAYSWT010000256.1:0-1357 GCA_043717905.1 bacterium
CCGGCACAGTATCATGTGGATCACCCACATTGAGTTATCGTGGGTCGATTATAAACAATCAGGAAATGGTCACAACAGCGAGAGGCGCAAGAATTCCAAACTAAGCCCGAGAAGGCCCTGCCTGCACCAATACTTACATTAGCAGATGAAATAAGTCACAACAAAAGGAAGCACATGTATTTGCACCTTGAGCACACATGAAAAACCGTTCAAAATTAGGCCAGAGAGAGGCCCGGCCGATGATACTGACGACTTGGCACAGTTTCACCATGTCCGACACGGAGATCAAGCTCCACTTGGCTACTATCATATCCTCCTCATTCAGGGTGCCAAGGTCGACCAATCTTGGGGCACTTTGCTGCCGAACGTACCCAACGTGCTTCACAAACGTCTCCAGACCTTCGAGCACTAATGTACTACTCCAAATTAAATGCTATCCAGATCAAGTAGACAAGATGGTGACGCTAAAAGAATAAATCAATAAAAATTTGATTATTAACAATCAATTACCTTAAGCTCACAGATTATTCCTCCCCGATTGAAACCAGGGCTGCAAGAAGACATTTAACAATAATGAGTCAATAAAATGCCTACCCAACAACACGCATGTTCAAGCGCTCATTACATGAGATTCGTGCTTGTGTGTCATTACATCATCGGAAAGAAGGAAATGTCAACCAAGACACACCTTCTCGCAAGCTGATTCGAGGAGGCCCGTGCTTGTGTGTCAATACGTCATCGGAGAGAAGGAAATGCATAATAAAAGAAAGACGTCGGACATTACAACACAACTTCGTTCAACAAATAAATTACAGTTTATAGCAAAAATTGTAGTATACTTTGTACATTGTCTGAAATACAACTTTACGACGGAGTTGGGAATGCTTGGGCGATGCTTGGTCGGGACGAGTGCCACTAGACCGTCCTCGATGTTTATTTGTGATCCATGGTACAATCAAGTAATATTTGGTGTGACCCGCGCGAGCGTTGCGACGCAGTTTCTTCTCGTTCGGAGCGTGGGTAAGACGACTGATTTTAAGAATCTTGACCGCAGAGATAACATTGTCATGATGAGGTTAGTTTGTAGTATTACAGAACTGAAGGGAAAAGCTACCTACCCTTCAATGGTGCCAAGAGTGGGGTTTGAGACCCCCCATTCTTCGAAATTCAAAATGGTGACCAAACATGGCCGCACCACCACTTACATTTCCAATCGTCTTATAGTCACCGGGGGCTGTGTATCTTGTATCTCTCTATTGTCACGATGCTCAGGGCTTGTAAAAGAGTGCAACGTTCTAAACACCGGGGTTCTTGCCTCGAGTGGAGGGACCCCTGCCCGATTTTTTTCGATCCAAGA
>JAYSWT010000257.1:0-1357 GCA_043717905.1 bacterium
CCATCATAACCAAAAGATTCAGTCTTCGAGCCATTACCACTGACCAAAGTTTCCAATCTGCCAAACTGATCATAAACCCGTTTAGTCACCCGACCCTCCGCATCAGTTTCTTCAGTCACCTGACCATGACTGTCATACTTATAAGTACTGGCAGCCCGCAAGGTATTATCTCCCCGACTAATTGTGAGCGTATTACCACGAGCATCTAAAGTATGAATTTCTTGTCTACCCAACTCATCCACATACTCAATAAGCTGATTAAACTTACTATCATACTTAAACGTTTTGTTTGAAAACCCGCTGTTTTCTGGAGTTTTTTCTTTCCAAGCCAGATACTGATTATTCTTAATATCTAAGCCACTGCCACCATCAGTGATAAACAAACTACCACCCACAGCCGTTAATTGCCGAGGTCTGGTATTCACATGAGAAGTCTGTACTTCTTTAATTGAATGATCAGCATTTAGCAAGAATATTTTCAGGTTTTGTTGGTAATCAGCGATCGCAATATCATTCACACCATCCCCATCAAAATCATCCGATGCCACCGCCTGCACAACGCCAATATCTCCATAATCAAATATTTCTGTGGGCTTGCTAGCATCTGGAATCAAATACAAATGCTCCGCAGATATAATCACCCCATGATTAATTATCTTTTTATTTGGATCTGGAGTTGGGTTAGCCGCAGTTTTTGCATTAGAAACAGTCTCATATGACTGTAATGCATACACATAATTAGGTATGGTTGTTTGCAACCCATACTGCTTAAATTCATTCTGGCCAACACTTCGATAGAAAGTTAACAGCCCATTTCTGTTGCCATCATCACTCACCGTTGCTACTACCAAATCCTCTTTGCCATCATCTCCTATATTTACCGTCGCAATCTTGCGACCAGCATCGAAATAATCTGTTTTAGGAATACCGACAAATATCGTCCCATCCTCGGAATTAGCTGGGTTCCAGTCTGGGTTAAAACGAGGGGTATTTCGTCCATGAACTCCCTCTAATTCTAATGACTGAGAACTTGAAACCTTCGTCTCTGCCGTTTGGAAAATTGGTCTGGCCTTAGAATATAGCCCATTTACTGCTGCTACATCAGATGTACCATCTCCATTAAAGTCTCCTACCGTTAGATCATTGATCGCAAAGTTGTAGCGTCCTAATCCGGTGAAGCTTCTATGGGAGAACGAAGCAAATGTGACCCGTTTCAGCTTCCCATCCTTATCTGGTGCCACATACATCACCTGAGCACCCGCGCTCAGATCAACTTTAGAATTACGACTATCTCGCAAGAAGTATGGTATCAAATCAGCACTGACAGTATCAAAGTAATGTATATCATACCCGATCG
>JAYSWT010000258.1:0-1357 GCA_043717905.1 bacterium
GGCTCTCTGAGAATTAGCGTGGTATCCGCCACATGTGGGGGTATAGCGCGGTAAAATTTAGCAAAAACAAATATGCCAAAACCACAAGTAATCATTCCGCTAGATTTGCCTGAAATCAAGGTGCTGAGCAGTGAAATGACTCGCACTGGGGATTTGATCATTACGATTGAGAGCACAAAAGATACAGCAGTTTGTCATCGTTGTGGGCGAGCGATCAGGAAATTTCATGGTCACGATGATTGGGTAGAGATACGCTATTTACCAGTATTTGGGCATCCGACATACTTACGGTATCGTCCGAAGCGGTATCGCTGTGAGAATTGCGATGGACGTCCGACAACTACGCAACAATTGGCATGGCATGATCCGAACAGTCCCAACACGTTCAGCTACGAACAATATATTCTTTTTCAGTTGGTAAACTCAACGCTAGAAGATGTTAGCGTGAAGGAGCAGATTTCTTGCGCCAGCATTGTTGGGATACTGAACCGGCATATCAGTTCCAAAGTAGATTGGTCTGAATGTAGCTATTTAGGCCAGTTGGGGCTGGATGAAATAGCAATCAAAAAAGGCCATGCTGATTTTGTTGTGATAGTGACTTCGCGCTTAAAAAACGGGCATATTCGACTTTTGGCAGTCTTACCCAATCGAGAGAAAGCGACGGTGGTTGAATTTTTACGATCTATTCCACAGCGCTTAAAAAAGACAATCGAATGTGGCTGCAGCGACATGTACGAAGGATATACCGAAGCAATCCGGGAAGAATTGCCAGATGTTCGACTGGTGATTGATCGGTTTCACATCAGCGAGACATACCGCGATGGTCTGGAAAGTCTACGTAAAAAGGAACTTGCTCGTCTAAAAAGAGAATTATCTACCGAAGACTATAAGCTACTGAAAGGCAGCATGTGGGCTTTACGCAAAGAAAAAGAAAATTTATCCCAGGAAGAAAATCAGACATTGGAGAGACTCTTTCAATGGTCGCCAAAATTGAAAATAGCTTACGGCTTGCAATATTCCTTGACGACCATTTTCGACGAACATATTTCTGTAGATGTAGCAAAAGCTAAAATTGAGAAGTGGATGGTTGCAGTTTTCAAAAGCGGTCTGGATTGCTTCAACGATTTCATCAAAACCCTTGACCATTGGTGGAATGAGATTTTGAACTATTTCGTTGCTCGCGAATCCAGTGGCTTTGTCGAAGGCCTAAACAACAAAATCAAGGTACTCAAGCGTCGCTGCTATGGTATTACCAATATCGCGCATCTTTTTCAGCGGATTTACCTTGATTTGGAAGGTTACAGACTCTTCGCATGACCACCATATATGACATCATCACGCTAATTCTCAGAGAGCC
>JAYSWT010000259.1:0-1356 GCA_043717905.1 bacterium
GCGAACGTCGAGACTAGGATTCTACCTCAAGTTTACGAAGGTCTCTATGAGATTTTATATTACTCGTCGGCCGAACCGGGCAGACCTGGGCCCAGCCTAGAAGAAAACTTTGTCACCCCTTCTCTCATCACAGAAATGCCCAATCCTTTGTCTTACCTAGGACAAGATAACTATCTCTCCATCACAGACAATCCTCTCTGCCAGTTTAAATAACCAAAACATAGCTTTCTCTAACTTGAGTACGGACAGACTCCCTCAAGACCGTGCTTCTGTCATATATGCCACTACTGGCAGTGAGCTCTACGCAGAGATATCAGATGTTCATTTGTCGAGACAGTATAAAGAGTTACCAGAACAGAAACAGACTATCAAGGATAGTAATGTCGGGTCTCCTGGCACTCTGCGGGTGCTGCTGGAGGTACAGTCTTTCAGACGCTTGGAAACCGTTACAGAGGTGAGCCGATTACAGTCAAATTCCGATCAGGGGAGTACTGGGAGTCCTTCTTGTGCCGCTCGACAGGCTGCCTTTTTGACCGTACTACAAATTTCCAGCTAAAAGAAATGAATTTAAAAATCAATAAATCAATAGGCATACCTGCAATAGCATGCAGGCTCGACCAATCATTGGAGCAATCCCGGATTACGTCATTCTGCAGAAGAATAAAAAGAATAAGGACTTACAACAAGCCCCAGTATTTTTCTTACAACTTGCATGCTGCTTGTTTTGCTGCTTCGATTTCGAGTTATGACAATAAAACTTAAGCGTTACTATTACTTCAATTGTTGTCTATCGTGCGACATGCCGATGATTTCTGAGAGACCAGGGCCGTTGGAACCGGACTCTAAACTTAGAGGGATAGAGGTACGACTGCTGCCTTTTGTATCACGTTATATTCCCAAGTGTGACACCGTTTGCGATACCATACAATTGACAAGTGCATGTCATGTTACTACCATCACGCACGCCATGTTTGCCCTTACTTTACAAAGACCTCTATCTAAAGACGCCATGAGGCTCGTTTTATTTCGTTGTTCCTGCATACAGCGTAGCATGCAGCATATGTTTAATATTTTCCCCCGTTACAAACGGACGGAAATTTGCAGAACCAATCGACGTTGTTCGTCGGCCAACGATAAAAAACTTGCAGAGAAGGTACGTAACCCTTCACATAGTATTCACATCTCCCATTTATCAAGGATTCTCGAGGGGAGGCTTAACTTTGGTTTGATTCGGTAAAAATCATTTTTCATCATTTTTAAAGTTTAATTAACCCATATTTAAAATGATTTTTGGATTGTCGTTTTTGGCTACGGTAACTATCGGTTACCAGAGCCTGTAACACCTTATTAATAAAT
>JAYSWT010000260.1:0-3504 GCA_043717905.1 bacterium
TCATAGTCCGAGATCTCCAAGGGAAAGGTTTGTGGGTGCAGCAGTTTTCGGCATCTTTGGGGCCGATTTTTTCCCTGCGGCTTCGGCAACTGTCCAGCGAGCCCGTTGCTCACGGAACTCCGCGATTACAATTTCAGCTTCCTTGTCGGAATAGCCCATCGGATTGGAAGAGAAAATCTCATCCAGAGACTTGGCTTTTGCCTCAGTAAGTGGATTGGTGGGGGTAGTCATCTAGGTCAGCTCCTTGTTTAAGAGGTAGATAATTGGACTTAAATCTGCTTAGGAGTCTTCCCCAAGAAGGTCATCCAAATCGACAGCTTCAGCTGGTTTGGTCTTATGCTGAGCTTGAGCTTCGACCTGATCGAGAAACTTCCCAATGATCAAACGGATCGTTTCTGACCGCTTCATTGAGCGGATATTGGCCCGCCGAGGATTAGCGAAGATACGGTCAATCCGTTCAATGTCTCTTGTGTGAAGGAGGAGATGGATACGGACTCCCTCCTCGTTAAGCTTCTTCGGCATTTGAGACTCCTAGAGTTTCTAATATGGAAAGAGCTGCATCAGTTGGGGTAGTAGTCTTACTGGTGCGCTTAATGATCCAGAGTTCATCTGGAGAGATCGGGCTTGGCCTACATTCGAGGTCCATGAGAGCTGGGTCTTGGGAAGCTTTTCTCGCAAGGGAGACTTTTGTTCTGGCAGCTGCCACATTGGAAACGTGGATAACTATGCCATACTGACCTGGGTGTGAGGCTGCCTCTAGGGCGGCGTATAAGAAGCCAGTGATTTCAGTCATGGAAGTCAAGGTGGGGCTCCAGAAAAAGAAGAGGCTCATTTTACAGGGACAGCAGAAGGAGGCTAAGTGCGACTTAACTGCCTATTGCAGGAAGGGCTAGCTGAGTTGCTTCCTGTCTGCTGTCTTTGTAAGAGGAGCGTCCCCCAGCTGGGACGGCGAATCTGGCTGGGGGACTAAGAGTGAGAGTCGTGTGGCAGCTCTCACCCTGTTCGTTATGCGAGAATATCGGCTGCCAGAGCCTGCATTTCTTCCACGCGACGGCGAGCCAGCTCGGTAAAGTCTGGACGCTTGGCGAGGAGATCCTGCACCATCTTGTCGAACTGGCCTTCTGCAAGGGTCTTCTTGTCGAAGTTCTTGGCCTTGAAAGCTTCATTCAACTTGTCACGAGCAATCTTGGTAGCTTCCTTGGCCACAGGATCGGTCGGTGTACGGCTGCCGCGCTTGCCAGCAAACTCATACTCGTCAGCGTAGGTTGTAAACTCAGCAACCAAAGCATCAAGAGCTTCCCCAGTAATAGCTTCTGCACCTGCGGCAAGAGCCTTTTCCTTCGCGTCAGCAACCTTCTTGCGGAAGTTATTGCGGAGATTTTCGGCAAAAAGCTGATTAAGTGCAGTTGCTTCACGTTGAGTAATCTGGTGGCCTTCATTGTAAGGAGCAGGAGCTGTAAAAGTAATGCCGTCAATTGCGAGGGTCTGGGTAGAGGTGTTGCTGTCTTCGACAGGGGCTTGATCGTTCATAATACTCTCCGAAAGGTTTGGCCATTATTGGCGGGTTGGTACAGGGCTAAATTAGACGTTTCGGCATCATTTGTCAAGGCCTATAAGGGGCAAGGGCGCATTATTTATAGGGATTGGTTCAGGATAGGGTCTATTTTTTAGGGCGTCGTGGGCGTCTTGGTAATACCAAGAGACACACAATGCTATTTCCAAGGGAGCCTTGGTAAGGTAGGACTTGACCTGGGGGGAAGGCTGATCTTTCTCTTTCCAGCTGCTGGAAGACCGTTGTAAGGTTTACGATTTTGGTGACTTGGATCTGGGGGTAGTGTAATGAAACCGTAGCCCCGCAAACGGTAGATATGCCCGCATATGGCGCTCCGAGAGAGAAGCTCTCCCTTAGGGGAGAGGGCTCCATATGTGGATAGCTGGAGGCTAATTTCTCTAGAACTCAGTCCAAAGTCAAAGACTTCCAAAATGCTTGCGCCAAGTGGAGACAACTTATCGCTCGTAAAGGGGCCTTTTGAGAAATTAGCTGACATGATTAGAGAAGTCCCATAGAGGCCAAGAGATCTTCATTGGAGATGCTTGGCAAGGAGGAAGCCCTGGCTTTAGGGATTTGTCTGGCCACGGCTTGGTACTCCCAGCCAAGAGCAAGCAACTCTCCCTCTGGGTCTTCATTCCAACGGAAGAAGAACTCACCAATCAGATGCAGCTCGATAGGCTTGTAATACGTTCGAGAGGTAGTTGGGTTTACCAGCGGATTAATAGCAATAGCCCACTGCCCATTGTTGCACTGCACGATGCAACTAGGAATGATACAGACGGGCTCTCTTTGATAGGTGAGCATCTGTAAGTTGGCCAAGTTTCTTGGCCGGAGCGGATCGAAAATTTTCATAGAAAAGTCCTTTCTTAAGTGTTGTCTTTTGGTATGCCAGAAGGAAAATACACGACTGTCCCTACGATAGGGTCAGCAGACTGTCGGTATAGCATTGATGCGATAGGGTTGACAGGCAGCTTTTCAATCTTGCCATTCTCATTAATGATGAGCTCCCCAATATTTTCGGGAAGTCTGACAATTTCAATATACCCTCCGACAAGTGCTTGGAGTTGCTTCAAGGTTAGATTGTCCTTGGAGAGCTTTACCATATGTTCAGGGTCTGTCATGTGGGGAGTTATGATGTAATTGGTCAAAATGGAATGTCCTCCGTTTGTATGGCGGCGTCTTGTTGGGCAGCTCCCTCGGATTTCTCGATAATCACACGAGTCAGCAAGCTGAAAATAGCATTCTGCATGGCTCGAGTTTCATCAGAGACAAGATACCGCAGATGGACATATTCTTCCAAGAGGGCTGAGATAAGAAGAGCCTCACTCTCGAAGCAAGCCGCCGTGAGCCAGATCTTTTTCTGATAGGCTAAAGCGAGGACTCCTTTGCCAAGATGCTCTGCAAGGACTATCGGGAAAGATAGCATTGGAATGCCGCAGGAGAGAATCTTAACACAAGCACCGTCCAAAGCTTTCTTTTGCTCTGGAGTAGCGTCCACTTCCTTATAGGTGACTTCCTGAACATGGCTGTTAAAGAAAGCCCTTGTAGCAGAGGGAGAGAGCCTATTTGGAGCAGTCTTAATCAGCTTTCCAACCTCATTCAGGAAGAAGTCTGACTTTTCAGAGTAAGTGAAATCCAGATCACTCTCATAATTGGCGTGGTCTGTGAGAGTGGTTTCAATAATCTGCGCTACATTACAAGTGCCGATAGCCTGTTTGACAATGCTTCCGACTTCCCAATCGTATAAGGTTCGGTTCTCGGTCAGAGACATATGTTTGAGAATGTTATAAGTGAAGCGAGAGGGTTTGTAAAGGGAATGGGCTGCAATGCCACGATAGAAGATCACATTCGAGGCGAAGGGAAGTATTTCAATCTGGTCGGATTTCCAAACTGGTGCGAGCCCTTTGCGCAGGATGAAGGAGTCCCGGTTCTTATGCACATAATCAAAGGAA
>JAYSWT010000027.1:0-2330 GCA_043717905.1 bacterium
TTCGGATTGTGGTTGTTGTCGTATCGGTTTTGGGTTTGGGATTGATCGCGCACCTGACCAATTTTGTGGGCTTGATTCGACAATTGCACGGCGGGTAATACGGTTTTGGTGTTTAAGATTTATGCTCGAGTGACAAGCTCGAGCACTTTTTTGATTGCATAAAACTCGAGAGAATCTAAATTACATCGTCAAAACCACGTAAGAACAACGCTGTGTGTTTCAAACCTTGAATTTCAAAGACCTCGAGCATGGAAATCAGGCTTTTGAACGATGATTACGCGGTACGGGGTCATCCTTGCCGTAACCCATCCGTAACACTTGGGCTTGCTCAACCAACTCACGCAAAGCTTCTACTCGAGCACGATCTAATTTCAACTTAAAACCAAGCACATCCTCGAGTCCAACCCGACGGTGCGAACCCACCAAAGAAAATGGGATTTCGCCATCCTCGAGCCGTTTAATCAAATGCGGTCTGGAAACCCCAATCAAATCGGCGGCTTGTTGCGTGGTCAGTTGCGTCTCGAGCGGCGTGATTGCCACCGCATGACCTTGCGCGATTTCCGAAAGGGTGCGTTGCAAGATTTGCACGGCACTGGCAGGCAGTGTGATGGTTTCGCCATTCACCTGAAAACTCAGTTCGTGCAAGTTAAGTTTTGCAAGTTGGTTGCTCGAGGTTTTGGCGAGTTGGGTGTCGTGCGGGTTGGGTGGGGTGATGGTCAGGGAGGTCATGGGGGTAGGATAGCGGACAATCGAAATAAACGCAACGATTTGATAAACTTACACAAGGCGAGTTTGCAAATACTGCAAGGTTTCAGGTGCAATCGAATTATTTTGGAACTTATCTCGAGTGTTTTATGGACAGACTCAAAGCCATTCTTTGGGGTATACTTGGGAATACAAAATTAGTATGAAAGTTGAGTATGCTTGAACCAGAAGAAAACAAACCTCCTGTAGCAGATGTTGTTCCCTCGACTGAAGCAGTAATCAATGTTCCTGTCGCCTCTTCTGAGTTGAAACAAGCAATTGAGTTACCTGTTGTCGAGATTTTAAACACGGAATCTGAGGCTCTAGAACAACCATTGTCTAAACTGTATCTGACCATAACGACACTTAAAACTCCACCTGATCCACCAAAATTAGATCTCGAGTACATGAAGGAATTGCGTGATTTTCAGCGTGCAGTAAATGCAGATTACGAATCAGCCAACAAACAACTGGAAGAAAAAGCTCGAGGGAATACCGTTACTGTAACTGGTGCGCTTGCGTTGGCTGCGCTTATTGTTAAACCAGATGTACTCGTGAAAGGACTTGACCATCCCAAACTCGAGCAGATCGGGGCTTTAGGAGCAATTGGATTGGCGGCTTTGGTGATCGTGATAATTTTTGTTCAAAATACAGCCGTGCAACGCCCAACCGATAGTAAACTGGCTGATCCTGAGTGGATTTATGAAAAACTTCCTATTGAGGCATCTGACAGAGCTACACTTTTGCGAACTCAGCAGCTCGTTTATCGTGATTATGCAGTCCAAGCAAGTGGTGCTAATTTGCAAAAAGCGCGTACTCTTCGGCATCAATTTAGACTGGTCATAGGCGTGTTTATACTGATCTTGGTCTACTTTGGAATCAGTTTGTACTACCAGGCAACTTTTCAATCCCTAACCGTGCCAACTGTTAGTGCTCCCCAGCAAAGCCCGCCAATCAATCCTTGGAAAACTTTGAAATGAAGTTGTAGCTTGGGATGTTGCTTGATGTACAATAGTATTTACAAAACCGTGTAGTATTGAACATCAGGAGGTATTTCATGTCTAAGCCTGAAGTCACCCAAACGAAGTCTCATGTACCAGTTCTACCAATGCCAGCAACGCCCCAATACATTATTTTGGATAAACCTTGGGTAGTAGAAAAACCACAACCTAGTGGAAGCTCTGATTCTAGAGTAACGTTGAAAGATCATCGTGGCAGATAAATCCGACCAATCGTCAGATAAAACTTCGGCGACTGCTGCATCGCCAGAGTCTGGAAAGGTTTCACCACCTGATCCTGCGCCTCCTGTCTACAGCCAAGTTGTTAAGGCAATAGGTGAAAGTTCAAACTCAACTATTACCTTGTCCATACCCGAAAAAACTAACGAAAAATAAAGCGACTCCTTACACCAACACTTCATGCAATAACGCAAAATGCCTGTCAAACGTAAAAACTCGAGCATCCAAGCGCTTTGCCATGCTTGCCGTCACCCCATCTGCCAGCGTGATGCGTTCATCTGGAAAACACCCCAGTTGCTCGAGCGCCATTTCAAAATCTGCTGCTTCTGGATGCACGATTGGGAAGCG
>JAYSWT010000261.1:0-1352 GCA_043717905.1 bacterium
TATTAAAAAATCTTGGGAGGCATTGAAATCTGCAAGCAGCTTTACAACGGGCAATGAATTACTCGACACCGCATTTAATTACAAAAAAAACTTCCGCAAGTTTGCACTCCGCAATCTCAACATAGACCTTCCACCCGAACTTGTCACGGGAAAGCGCTATATTGACCTAGATGGAAAGTTTCCCGATAATATACCCCCAAAGTTTGTCGCCAAAGAAACGTTAAAAGGATTCAAGAAAGTCCCTTTCAAAACCGAAATCAATCCTTTGCGAGCCGCCTATTATCAGTTTACTGTTAATGACCCAGAAATCAGAAAAATCGTGTTTAATTTTAGTGCAGTACAACCCTCAGAGTCTCTGGACATTGACGCTTTGGTGAACATCAAGGACAAAGATGGACACAAACGCGAGGATTATAACGGCAAAGACAAAGTGACATTTTGCTTGGACAAGCCAGCAGAAAACCTTCATGAAATCTATCTGATCCTCAGCAATCACGCCTTGCAACTTGACAAAAAAATCACGGGTAATTTAGAAGTTGAAACCCTTAAAGCTCCATGTGCGCCTGTCTGGGATGGAACCATCACCACAAGGGTTCTTCGTACTGACAACAGTTCTGGATTCTCTTATGACAG
Source organism: bacterium (assembly GCA_043717905.1). GTDB lineage: Bacteria > Patescibacteriota > Minisyncoccia > Phycocordibacterales > UBA6899 > MHLP01. The sequence continues at coordinate 634 of JAYSWT010000261.1, forward strand.
TACCATCACCAGCAACGTGGTTTTTGAGTTTGATGATGCTGCAATTCAGCAACCAGGATTTGTAAAATACCGTCTGAAAAACGGAACTTACACCTATAGCCTCCTTAGCAACAACACAAACTACCCATGTCGTACCATCGCTTCTGGTTCTGGCTCGATGCCCACGGTATTCGTCCCGACCCAAACGTATTACACTGGTGCAAATTTAGTGCTTGACATCAGTTTTGACCCCTCCAAGTATCTGGGCGGCGGTATCAGCGTGGTGGACATTGCCACGACCAACAACTGCAATTCAGAACATATCGATAAGACCGAAACTTTTCCAACATACATTCTATGGTGGGGGATGACTGGGGAGTTCCAAACAGCATCAAAGGATGGGGACACTTTACAAGGGTCTAGTGAAACCTCCGATCAACTGGGCAACACCGTCCGATCGACCTGGAAATTCACTCGAAGGACAGAATAACCGTATCTTGATGACTCTTCAACCGAATCGTTACAGTTGGCAAACAGCAATCGCCCAACAATGCAAATTCTTACCAGTTAACGGTTGGTATCTCGAGGTCGAGAAAACTTTCGCACTCGAGGTTCTAAGGAAACCCCATGAACAATCACAGCTACATTGTGCGCGTCTGGCTCGAGCCTAACCCTGTGGGCGCGAGCCTCTGGCGTGCCTCGGTATTGGACGCCAACTCTCAAGAACGCTGGTATTTCTC
>JAYSWT010000262.1:0-1349 GCA_043717905.1 bacterium
TGTCGAGTCTCACGCTATTTGTCAGTAATGTTAGCTAAAGTCTTTTCTGGCAAGGGTTTAAGGGGTTTGATCTCAATGAGAAATGTGAAATAATCTCAAAAAGAGATTTTGTGCTTTCTCGATATAATCTGCTGGTAGCAAAGATTTTGAGACTTAGTGACAAATACCGTGAGACGGAATCCAAAAAAGTTTTGACAAATAGCGTGAGATGAGATGATTTAGACTTCTTTTAGGAGACTAAACCTTGTAGATACAACATGTTCAGGCTTTTATAATTCAAATGTTCTTTTGACAAATACCGTGAGACGTTTCTAGAGGGTAAAAAGGTGAAAAATCTCGTCATAAGGAGAGAAAATCTCAAGAGCGGCAAAAATCACTAAAAAACAGGTGGTCAAAAAGATGCTGAAAACAACTGCGAGAGTAAAAAAGCCGAAGGCGATCGAGGGAGAAGAACGCCATGCTATTTTGAGTGGAACAGAGGCATTGCCATACGCAGTCCAAAAGCGATTGGAGGCATTGCAGCGCCTTAAGAGCTGGGAAGGAAAGGCAGAGTATAGAAGAAAGCAAATTGAGGTAGCAGAGGAATTAGGAATTAGTCTAAGAAGCTTACATCGTTACATTAATAGATATCGAGAAGAGGGGCTGGAAGGCATCATTCGTAGGGAACGCTCAGACCAAGGGCAAGAAAAAGTGAGTGAAGAGTGGCAAGAGTTTATCGAGAAAAGCTACCGAGAAGGAAACCGTGGAATGAGGAATACGTCGGCGGCTCAGATATCAAACTTGGTAGAAAGTACGGCAAAAGAGAGAGGTGAAAAAATTTACCCAAGTAGAGCAACGGTTTACAGAGTGCTGGAAGCAGAAAAAAAGAAAAGAGAGAAAAAGCAGAATATTCGCTCGATCGGATGGCAGGGAGAAGATCTAGAAATAGTGACAAAAGAAGGAATAAAGCTGTCGATCAAATATAGTAATCAGGTGTGGCAATGTGACCATAACTATGCGGATATCATGTTGGTAGATAGCGAGGGAGAAATCCTGGGAAGACCAATGATTACAACGGTCGTAGACACTTTCTCTCGCTGTATTGTGGGTATCCATCTGAGCCTAAATGGATCGAGTGCAGCAGTTACCTGCCTTGCCCTACGGCATTCAATCATGCCCAAAGAATATGGATCGAGTTATGGACTGAATAATGATTGGTCAACCTATGGTGTACCTGAATATTTGTACACTGATGCTGGCGCAGACTTTACATCCAAGCACATCGACCAAGTAGCAGCCAGTTTAGGCATAACCCTGTGCCTGAGACGCAAGCCATCAGATGGTGGAATCGTAGAAAGACCATTTGGCAC
>JAYSWT010000263.1:0-1348 GCA_043717905.1 bacterium
TAGTTGTGGGTTAATTTACTTAATTCTTTTATTGCGAAAGGTTTAGGCAATAAGTTTACTTTATTTTAATATATTTGTGGATAAATTTTGGACGAGCGGCAATGAACCGTCTCGGGGAAGGGGGTGTCAAAAAGTGCCGGCTCGTTGATTTTACATGGCGTTCAATAGGAAAAAGTGCCGGTTCGCAAAAATAGTGTCGTTAAGCGCGTAGTAGCTGCAGTGCTGTGCACTGCTATACTGCATCGATCACACGCCCGACTAGGCAGCAGGCTATAGGCCGGCCATATGAGTATAAAGGGACCAGTTTTCGTCATTTGTCTTTGTCACCGAGGTGACTCTGCTGGTGTACAATGAGTCATCAGAGCTCCTCAAGTTAAATAGAAGGTCTTATCTGACTATTAAGCGACAAAGCCAAGTGACGCGTATCTCGACTTCGGTCTATAGATCCTCACTTCCGTCTAGCACAGATCCTCTCAATGGCTGTTGAGATGCGTATCTAGCGAAAACGTTTAGCCGAGTCGAAGTATGGTCAAGCAATCCTCTGGATCTTGAGGCCTGCTATTTAACGTCCGGTAGTCGGTTGTTTCGACGACGTTTTGATTTGCCGGAAAATAAAGTTAATAATTGTGATTTGTGCAATTACAGGTCTTTCTGTGTTATTTGTATCGGCGCCGGTGGTCGAGTATACGACCCGGTCGATTATTTTCTATGTTGGGCTGGAAGGTGACAATCTAAGCGGTTTTCTGGGCTTGGAATCAGTACAGTGTATTTCTTAGACATTGCTTAGTTGTGCCTTCTTTGCTGTTTTCGGCGTCTGTGTCCAGTATAGGACCGGCCGATCTCCGAGTCTTGCTTAGTCATCTACGAGCTGGTAGGGAAGCCTTCTTACACGACCGATTGGCCGTACAGTAAATAAATATCGCCTACTGAACACAACTGTTGGAAGACCAACGTCTGTTGGGATAATTAAATCAGCCACTTCGGCTATTAAAACTGTGTCTCCATGGATATTACAAGCAGCAGTAGAGTGCAGTCCTACTCTGTCGGCGAATCTGACCCTGAGATGGCAGTTCTGCAGCCGCGAGATGTTGTGTCGGACTTACCTTTGTCGGTGTGTGGAAGGCCATATACTCCGCCACCTTCTACTCATTTGGATCAGGGAGAGGCTGTTCGTCGAGCAGTTGATATGCTGCGAGAAAGGGTGAAAGCCAGGAAATATCTAGCCGGGGCAATTGAAAGTGAGAGCGGTCAATCCGAGTTTTCGGACGTTGCATTGCAGAATCTGTATCAAATAACAACCCCCTCTGTCGCCGGATATTCTGACGTCGGGGCAGAGGCGGATTTCGTT
>JAYSWT010000264.1:0-8748 GCA_043717905.1 bacterium
TTTTTGAGAATAAAAGTGAAAGCTAACCTCAGGCACCCCCGCTCGCTCCGCTCGTCGCCCCACGGCATCTCCGGCTCTCGATTTTTTCCGCCCGCCATAAGAAAACTACGATGAAGGAAAGGATATGCCGGTGGGGCGCTGTCGCATTCATCAGAAAACGAGCATGTGTAGCTTGAGCGTGTTGTGGTCGTTCGAGTATGCTCGTTTTCTGCTGATGCGCCAGGCGGGGGTGCTTCCTCCACACGTATGTTGTCCGTCTTTTATTCTTCTCTCCGTACAGAGTGTGGTGGTCGTCAGACCCGACCTCGGGTGAGCTATCCGAGTGAGAGGTAGTTGGAGCGAGACGCACCCTCGGCCATCCGGCCTCGGGCATTTCCGCTAGGGCTACTCGCGCCTAGATGCCAGTGTGCGGGCGGTTGCCTCGCCTATGTGAGCCGTTGCTCTAGAGTGAACGGCTCATTTCCCACCAATTGAGCCGTTCGACTTCTCGGACTGCGAACCGGCGAGTCACGCCCGCCTCTGGTTGGGGGGATGGGCGGACCCTCCCCCCAGCGTAGAGGCTCTTCCTCGTAGTGGTTGTTGGAGGTTGGGGTCTCCCCGAGCTCTATTGGCATTTGAGCCGTTGCCTCCGTTGGCGGACCTTCGGAAGCAGCCACTCGCACAACCCCCCACCCGAGTTTTCATTACCGAGTGTAGTTGTGTCGCTTTCGCTGCGAATACGGGTGCCTTCGTTCGCGGCGGCGCTCATCCGGTTATCATGGGCGCCCTAGCAGAAATGCCCGAAGCCGGAGGAATCCACGTGAGGGGTACGGCGAATATGCAGTGTGAGAGTGAACGCGCGGTGATCGCCGGAAGAGAGTTGTGACCTTGCGGTTACAACTTGGTTATCATGCGTATGAAAGATTTTGAAGCAGATGTTTATACCGAGTTATTTCCTCATGCGATACGGTTTCTTGCCGTCCCGATTCTTGTGGCGACACTTCTGTATGGGCTTGTTGTACACGACTCACAAAAAGCAGGAGAGATGTATATGAAAGTCATGCGTGTTGTCACAGCCCCTGTTGTTTATAGTCTCACTGCACCACTTCGTGATCTTCCAAACAGAATTCAGAATATCACTCAGCAGAAACCCTAGATTTTTGCATACGTCACTCCTTTGCCGGTCTTTCCGGTTTGTTTGATCTTGCCTTGTTGTTCGAGATGCGAAAGGTAGCGTGTTGCGGTTGCATCCGAGACATGCAAGAGTTTTTCTACTTCGTCGTTCGTGATGTGTTTCTTTTTTAGGAAGAGTGCCATGATTTTCACGAGCTTCTTTTGTTTGCGGAGTTGGATGACTGCCTTTGCATTTTCAAGAAAGAGACGTGCGAGAGTGCGCGGAGAAGTTGCGTTGACTGGCGCGACCAAATTTTCTTGACGGTCATCCGTCTTAGAAAATGGAAGTGGTCCTTGTGGCCCTTGCGCGGGCATGGATGCGGGAGCAGGAGTTGGCGTTGGTTCTGGTTGCGAGGTCGAGACTTGAGTGGGAGTTGGAGTTTGTTGCTGCGGCGCCTCCGCTGTTGCTCCGGCGCTCGGTGTTGGCTCAGGGGTTGATACGGGCAACGGCTCACTTCCTGCCATTTGAGCCGTTCCGGTTTCTGTGATCGGCTCAATTGGTGTGACGATTGGAGCTGTTTCGGCAGCAAGAACAGGCTCCGCCGGTGGTGGCTCATTTGCAGGGCTGTTTGTGGGTATTGGGTCGGGGGTGGGTGCAGTTTGTTCGTCCATACATTTTTATAGCAACCCTGCGTACCGCGGGTAGTTTTCCTTAATTATTGATTTCCATTTTGCTGTTTCGTTTTCCCCAACATCCCCCTTGTGATAGACAAGAAGCACGTGGACACTGTTTGTGCTGTGATGGAGGGCAACAATACATCTATTTCCCGAGGCATGGCGTGATGGTCCCGGTCCCGCAATACGAAATTCGGTTTTGCAAATCTTTATATCTCCTGCATCAACAATAATTTCTACGATGTTGTTTATGCCGATCAATGCGTCAATACGCCTAAACTCCTCTACCACTGCATTCCATGTTATTACCCAAGCGCCCTTATGCTTCTTTTCAAATTTTGCAATAAAGTGACGCTCCGCATATTTTTCAACAATGACCGCATGATTAGTAGACATAATCCGGATCTTCCTGGGTTATCAGTTCGTAAGGAATAACCTCATCAGGCGCACAAAGTTTGTAGGGCAATTGTCCATGAGTGAAATCAACAATTTCTTGAGTTCGCCTATCTCTCCACTTCAGGGAGATTTTTTTCATCAGCTCAAGCTCATCTTTTTTCATAAGCTCGAGTTTCTGATGCACGGCACCCCCACTCACAGAGACAAGCATTGCATCACCTTTTCGCTCAACAGAAATTTTCCCTTCTTCTTCAAGCTCAGCAAGTGCACGAAAGTATGGGTCGGGGACAGGACCATAGTCTCGATGAATGTACTGCATACCACTCATGCTCTGCATGCTGTTGTAGTACCATGCAAAATCGGCAAGATAGAGAAGTTTTGCGAGTTTTGTTTTTGGGATCTTGCCATCTTTTGAGAGTGGGGTACGTAAATAGGCAAGTATCATTTGCTTGTACTTTTCATAGTGCGGTGTCAGCGCATTAGCAAATTCTTCGATCGAGATACCAAAAAGCTCGGCGAGTTTTTCTGCTTCTTGCAGAGTGAGCTCGCGAGTGCCTTGCTCAATCGCGGTGTATGATGGGCGTGATAGTCCAAGTTTCTCGCCAATAAATGATTGGGAAAGCCCGCGCTCCATCCGAAGCGCTTTTATAAATGATGCGTATTTAGTACTCATATGCACAGGCTAGCAAATATGTAAAGAAAGTCAACATTAGATGTGGATAATTTTTACATTGTATGATAGAATGATGAAGTCGGAGGTGGTCGAATCGACAAAATTTATTAACAACAAAAAAATTGCATGGTAAAGCAAGTTTGGGTAAGCCCTAATAAGGAGGGATGGAAGGTGCATAGTGCAAATGCCTTGCGAGCTGAGGGCATATACGACACAAAGAGTGAAGCAGTACAACGCGCTCGTGAGGTTGCGGAGAACAAGCACGCAGAGCTTATTGTTCAAAACCTTGACGGCGAGATTGGTTGGAGGAATTCATTTGGGAATGACAACTTTCCACCAAGGGGGTAGAAGAAAGGTTTGGTCAGTGCTGGTCAACTCACCTCAAGAATGGCATTTTCTAGTAGATCAATAGGTCAGAACGAATGAGGTCAAGTCAAAGATTGCGAAGCTGGACATCTCCTGATTCCACCAAAACTCCCGACGCAAGTCGGGAGTTTGAATTTTACTGATGTATCTCAATTTGATAATAATTACATCCCCACTTCTTTGCACACATCGAGGGGAAACGTTTTTCCAGCCATCCAATCTTTAAGAAGTTCACGGGTACGCGTTGACATGAATTCATCTGGGTCCATGCCCGCAACTTCTTCTTTGGTGAACCAGCGTGCTTCGAGTATCGCTTCGCCGCGCGATTCCTGTTCTATGTTCGCCGCGAGAGTGGTTTCGGTACTCATTGTATGTGCCAAGAAATTGAACTGAACGCGAATTTTCCCCAGTGCTTGCGAAATGTATACACCAAGTGATGAGGTGAGATCAACATCAAGTCCAACTTCTTCGCGACACTCACGCAGCGCTGCCTCCTTCACCGTTTCTCCAGCTTCATGCGAGCCTTTGATGATATTCCAGAGTGACGGTTCGTCTTTTGAAAGTTTTTCTTTGATGAGGAGTACTCTCCCATCCTCTGTGACAATCACCACTCCGACTTTGATTTTTGTGTCCATTGGTTAAAGTATATCACTCCTAAAATTTTGATTGATAGACAAAAGAAAAGGCGAGGAGCATAGCTCAACTCGCCTTGTACACCGATCACGCTCGGGCAGGCGGGTAGTTCGCGCGTATCTACCAGTAAAGCGCTTGTCTCATCTTTCCATGCTGTATGGATGAGACTCACCTTGTGCAATTGCTGTTCTACGAGCATCACACATTGTGCAGGCCCTCGAGTTGGCCACCACTAGTTTATTTATATACCGCAGTCAGCTAGCGCTGCGGTTGCCTCTCTATCGAGCCGACATCTCCTCAAGGACATTTACAGCTTTGTGCCAATCCTTGTTCTCGACCCAGCCGAAGGCGCAATTGCGCCCGAGGTGCGTGACGTAGCCATCAAAGATCCATGAGATCTCCTTAGCATGATGTCCGCCGACCTCCTCTGCATTGGTGCAGATAACGACTGGTACCCCTTGTGCTATGGCACGGAGGGCGAGAAGGAGTCCAGCGGGTGGCTGGTTGTCGGTTTCGCTATCGCGGGGTGGCGAGAGGTGGAACATGAGATCAGTGACGATCCCTCCACCGTTTGCCTTTGCATCCGCAATTGCATGCTCGACCATGTCGAACATTTCTCGATAGACCCTGAGTGCAGAACTCTCCTTGACCCCGCCACGCTTGTGAAAGCGCAATGCGATGTCATGCTGTTCCCAGAAGGTGAACCCTCCGTGGACGCCACAAGTGTGACCAGCATCAAGGATTGCCCGCTCAGCATTGGCGGCATTCACTTCCTTGTCGTCAAATGCATAGATCTTCATGATTGCTCCTCGCACCGTCTTTCGTTACTCAATATGAGTCGAGCAAGAGGTGCGCCTAAGTTTTAGGATTGAACGAGCGATGTATCGCGCACTCGATCCTAAAACTTAGATGGAACATTTCTCAAAGAACTTTCTCTACAAGTTTCCGAACTATTTCAGAAACTTGATAAAGTGCTGAAGAGTGCGTCCTTCAGCGTGACGGTGATTTATTGACTGGGATCACTTTCCCAGGGTCCCGTAGCTCCTTAGGCAAACCTCGTCTCTAGGATGAAGGAATCTAGCTTGGTCCATCCAAGCATGTTCCTGTAATCCTGAAAGAACGAGTAGAGCTTTTCGTGGCGGGCGTGGTGAGTATATTCATACCGAGCACACTCTCCACTAGAAAGCTCTTTGCCGTCGGGCAGTACAGTTCCTGCTGAAACCTTGTACAGCTCGAAGTCGCTGTATGAGTCCCAGTTGGTGAACTGTACCGCTACTACCCCGAACCCTTTGGGAATCGACGCCATCATTTCGCGAACCAGGTTGTCTTCGTACATGTTCGTCTCCTTCAATGTCCTCGATAAGCACTATGCTTATCGTTCTGGTACTATCGTATCAGGAATTGTATTGACAGTAAAAAATATATGTTGTGTCGAATATGACTACATAAAATATGTTGTTAATAATGGACTAAAACTACATACAAAATGTCAAAAAAACTTTACAAAACCATTAAATTTGCTATACTGAGAGGGTGAAAAACTCAAAAATCAAGACAAAAGAACCCCTGCGCGAAGAGCTACGAATGCTCGATTTATCGCCTAAAGAAGAAAAGGTCTTGCTTGCACTCCAGTCAGGGAATGCCACAGTACTTGATATCGCGCGACATACGCGCGTCAGTCGCCCCTCGGTGTATGTAATATTGCTCAAACTCAAGAAACGCGGGCTAGCAACGTCGCGTATTTTGCATGGAAAAAAGAGTTGGCATATCGCAAGCGAGAAAGAATTGGCCGATACACTCTATGCTCTCAAGAAAAAACTGCTTGCATTTTCTGATGGAAAGGAAGAGGTTGGCGGGGTGACTGATGGTGTGGTCACTGTCCACCGCGGAGTAGCAGCCGTGAATAAAGTAATCTTCAACATGATTAACTCACGAAAAGATGAGCGATTTCTTGGCTACACAGCATTTTCCGATATCCTCGAAAAAGGATGGCTACAGATATTTACTCCCGATGAGATCAACGAATTTAATCGTATTATCAAAAAGAATGGGATCATTTCCGAGTTGGTTGCCCCAGAGGGTTGGATCGAGAAGCATTATGCGGCAATGGGTAACACGTGGGCGAAAGACTATGAAGGAAGAGCATCATCTGCGGTATATCTTCCACAAACGTATTTCGAGCACTCCGCACAGATATTTGCGTTTAAGGATGCGATGTACCTCCTTGCGCTCAATGACAAAATGGTAATCGAAATCCGCCATTCTGATATTCAAAAGATGATCCTGGGTATGTATTCATTTATGAAAGCAAGCGGGAAGCCGATCGATGTGAACCGTCGATTGCGCGAGCTGATGGCAGGTAGTCATGATTGATTCTCTAAATTACTGAAAAGAAAAAGGCGAGGAGCATAGCTCAACTCGCCTTGTGCACTGATCACGCTCGGGCGGGCGGGTAGTTTGCGCGTATCTACCAGTCACAGCGCTTCTCTCATCTTTCCATGCTGTATGGATGAGACTCACCTCGTGCAATTACTGTTCTACGAGCATCACACGTTGCGCAGGCCCTCGAGTTGGCCACCACTAGTTTATTTGTATACCGCAGTCAGCTAGCGCTGCGGTCGAGGAAGGACCAGTCACGAGAGAATTCATTCCAGATTATCTCGCAATGAGTCCTCACATTCCCGGGTCTTGCTAACACTTTCCTCACGTGGTAGCTCGACGGATCCGAGTCCTGGATGCTCTCATTGCTGATATCATCTATCCCTTCTTGGACAGAAGCGTATCGCCCTTCGAGAACCCCTTCCTCAGCCCACTTCCGGGCCTTCGCAGCATCCGCGGTGCACACCTCGCCCAAGGTTTTCTTCCAGTTCCTTAGGAGGCAAACCTTGACGAGGGACTCTCCTGTGGAGTCACCGTTGTAGATGTACGCCAAGGGAATGCAATCTTGGTTCGTCGTGGTCATCTCATCTCCTCACACCTCCGTTCGTCCCATCGGGCCGATCACGGGGTGAGCCTAGGTCTTAGGATTGAAAGAGCTACATAACTCACTCAATTCTAAGACCTAGTTCAACAATCAAACTTTCTCAAAGAGCTTTTCTCTACAAGCCCACCACCCAAACCTGCGTAGACGGTGATGCGCTTGATAAAGTGGACAAGATAAGGCGAGCTTGTCCATGGTGGGAATTTTCATTTCCAACCCCTCCCAGTTAGCAGCTGGTGAGAGTTGAGCATCTACCCCTACGGTTGGGTAGACTACGAAAATCCTTCCCACAGAGATTGCTTGTCTCTGTGCCACCTTTTCATGTACTTACACCGCAGCGGGATCTGCGAACAAATCCCACAGTGTAGCCACATGCGTGCGGGTTCAGGGTCGCCGTTGGCAATTGCCGCGAGTATGCTCCTGGACTTTCTTGATATTGAAAAGAACGATCTCTACAAGTCCACGAACGATTCATGGACTTGATAAAGTGCTCGAGTTTAACGTCCTCGAGCGCGACGGATGGTAGTCATTATCGGCGTTGACCTTACCGTCTCGCTTCTCAGCGAGAGGACCTGGGTTATTTCCATCACCTTACCCCAAGACCATGCAACTTTAGTGAGAGGTACTTATTGAATCTTCTGGTATCAGTGTGCCAACCTAATTGACAAATGTCAATTAGTATTGTGTCACTATATTATTACAAATGATATTGTAAAATATAGACAATATGTTATACTGTCACCATAAATATGACAGTTAAAAAAATCAGTAAAAAGGAAGAGAAAGAAAATCCCCTCATAGTTCGTCTTGTGTCGTTCGGCCTTACCCCCGATGAAGCAGGAATATATGTCTATTTACTTGAAAGGGGAATTGAAACTGGGGGATCAAAGATTGCTTTGGGAACCGGTCTGCATAGGCAGTATGTCTACTTAGCGATACCTGAACTCATTAAGCTTGGTCTGGTTGAGGAAATACCTCACGGAAAGCAAAATAAATATAAGGCACGTCCTCCGCGTGAGATCGAAAAGATTGGGAGAAAGCGCGCGGTAGTTGCGGGTGACCTTGCAAAAGATCTTAATGCGATAAGCAATGTTGGGAACGAGCAAGACTTCGAGGTCATTCAAGGCAAAAGGGCAATTCAGCAATATGAGTTTGAGCAGGTGAGGCAAGCTGATGACACATGGGAAGAGTACATCATTGGCGGTAGCACAGAGGGATATAGCAATGTTATGGGAGAGCATCTGGATGATCACTTGGCTGAACTCCAACGAAAGAAGCTTTCAGTGAAATATATTGGAAGCATGGATGAATTACCCCTGTATCGTGATTATGTCGGGAAATTTGATAACCAAGAATATCGTTTTCTTGAAAAATTGCCCAAAGGGGTTACGCATCTTGTCGTGCGTAAAGATTCGGTTTCGTTTTACACTTTCCTTAATCCACCCCTTGTATATGTTTTAAAGTCACCAATCGTCGCAGAAAACTACAAACAATTCTTCATGATGTTGTGGGAGATGGCGTGGAAAGCAGCTTAATCGAAAAAATAGGAAATACTCTGCTTGTATATTTCTGCAAACCTTTTCATTTCCGCGACATCAAGCCGTCGTTCGCCGGACTCAATTTTTGATATGTAAGACTGTGGCTTCCGCATCTTCCTTGCAACAACTTGCTGAGATAAGCCGCGCTCAATTCGTGCGTTTTTCAAGCGCGCTATTATATTTGCATATTCTTTCGTGTGAGAGGATTTACTCATGAGTATTCCCATGGTATATCCTGTCATGGTATAATCCCAATACAGGATTATAAGGTAAGCAAAACGCTTTCTTGATTTTAAGTATGGCGGGCGGAAAAAATCGAGAGCCGGAGATGCCGTGGGGCGACGAGCGGAGCGAGCGGGGGTGCCTGAGGTTAGCTTTCACTTTTATTCTCAAAA
>JAYSWT010000265.1:0-1343 GCA_043717905.1 bacterium
GTTCGGGCGCCGGGACGAAAGTGGGGTGGAGCTACGAGGTGAAGCCCCCAATACCGCCGGTAAAAATATATAATAGAGACAAGGTGTGTCTCTATCTTAGTCAAAATGCGAGGCTGGACGGAGAAGACAGATGCTGTCCAAGGAGATATGGACGCAAAGGAGGAGACAGATGCGGTTCCGAGAGAAGTGGACGCAAGGTTCGAGACGGAGCTGGCGAGGAGGTCAGTGCTCCAGGCAGCCAGAGCCGCCCGTCCAGCTCCAAGGAAAGCGTCGGACTGATGAGACGATACTCTTCACCGTGGATGGTTCCGAGTGAGGAGATCTACATGAGGTCCGGTGACACGAAGAGTGTCCACGAGTCGGTGCCGCAGATATACATCAATCTGGAGTACACGCAACGTAGCCCATTCTACGGCCAGCACCATCAGTACGACTTCAATCAACAGGGCACGTCGGCCGCACCGAATGGACTAAATTCCGAGTTAGAGCGATGCCTCAGAATCGCATCGGGTAGGCTGACAGACTTTAACATTATTAATAGATATCACACTAGGGAGACCTTTTGTTTTTGTCACTCAGCTCTCACCGAGTCTAGTACCTTTTTTTTGTCATCCCCGATAAATACTGAGCCCAATCACACGAGCCATCCCAGGGTTGTGGTCTCAGGGGTCTTGGCTTGGCCATCAATAGATGCCAAGGAATATGTAATTAATATTGATAAATCTACTGCAACAAATAAGCGCGAAGGGGGGACACAAATTTTCGTTAGGACATTAGCTGGAAAAACGATTGCACTAGAGGTGGAAACTAATGAACTAATAGAGAAGATAAAGGATAGGATACATGAAAAAGAAGGAGTAGCTAGCCGGGTTCAAAGATTATGTTTCGAGGGACGTTTGCTGAAAGATGGAGAAAGGCTGGAAACATATGGGATAAAGCATGGGTCGACTATATTACTCGGTTTAAGAATTCTCGGTGGAACAGAAGAAGAGGAGAAAGAATTAGAGTCTTTGCTCCGTCGAAAAGGTGCGTCAAAAGGTAAGGTAACAAGAAGGAAGACCTTCCTCATGAGCGCGTTTTGTTCTGGAAACACTGAGAAAAGCCTGGAAGAATTTGAAAGACCTGTCGATGACACAATGACAGAGTTCGAAAGAATACATGTTTTATGTGCCAAATTAAATAAGTTGGACATTGCTGAAGACATTCGAAGAGAGATCGCAGAAATTGAAAAGAAGATGTGCTTTCAGTTTCAGCAATTCGGTTTCCGAAAACGCTTCGTGCACAATGCAGACACCGGGCCATAGCAGCATTTCGCGGTTAAACTTGCGCGACAGGTATCCGCC
>JAYSWT010000266.1:0-1342 GCA_043717905.1 bacterium
CAAATCGACCGACAAATTGGCATTCGGAACCTTGCATACAAATTCGACTTTAGCCTAACTTAGTTAGAGAAACAGCGTTGATCGTCATCTCTAGTTCGGTCATTGATTGAGCACGACACAAGCTCGAAGTGTTTCGACTATTTTAACACTCCGCACGTCGTCGCAACACCAAATCAGCACGACCACATGCCAGTTTCATGCCAGTTTCAAAAAATTTTTACGTCGATATATATAGAGCTACTTATAACCGTGTGATCGCAACACACGTTTTCGTTCACTCGCAGTACGTCGTCCGTGCATGCCGTACCAACAGACCACATTAAACATTCCGCACATTGCAATGTTAACTAATTCTTCATAAACAATGGTTGCCAACCTGACGAGTGCCCCGAACCAACGTCAGACGTAGAGGTAGTGTGCTGTTGGGGATCAGGATCGTCAGTTCTCGTGGAAGCCATTGTTGTATCAACTGGATCCGTCGCCATTTCGCGATTTGCACCATCGTCATGCACATCGGTTGGATTGTCTATTTCTACGAAACAGCATTTGAAGTGTAATCTCGATTGCCAGTATTATTATGCATCAGCGACCATACCCCCTTAAGCTCAAGACACAACTTCCTACCTATTCCCATTCCCCCTCCTCATGCCCTCCATTATAGCGCCAAGTCCATTCCCCTCCCTTTCCCCTAGTCCCCTACCATTTCCATTTCCTGCTTCTCCCCTTACCTCTCGCTTCAAGCGGGTATCCGGGTATCTCCTCAGGCAAAATTATGAAATATTACAATGTTGTAGGTGAATTTCAGAGCGTTTTCGGAGCAAGAAATGTGGTTTCTGATCAATTACTTCGTTGTAAGAATCCGCTGGAACTTGCGTTTTAAATGCACTATACCCTTTATAGAGAGTAGTAAAACTCAAATCATGAGTTTTATTCGCCCCCTCCTATACTTTCCCTCATCTACATGCGGGGAATCTGAGTCCCTATCCCCAAAAATATTTACTCGCTCGTCATAGGCGAAGCGCAGTTATGTCATAGTCACATTGTGTGTGTTTGTGGGTATGTGTGCATATCACGAAATGATGCGAACTGGTTAGAAAGCTCAAAGTTTATCCATCGGTAGCCCTTGGCAAGACTATTTTAAAAATGCAAAAATCATCATCCAAGGCCATCACGTTGCGTCAGAATCAAGGTCAAACCAAAAAAACCGTAAATCGTAAAAGTCGCATTATTCAGTCAATTTTCAACAAATCGACCGACAAATTGGCATTCGGAACCTTGCATACAAATTCGACTTTAGCCTAACTTAGTTAGAGAAACAGCGTTGATCGTCATCTCTAGTTCG
>JAYSWT010000267.1:0-54546 GCA_043717905.1 bacterium
TTCTTGTTGTAGATAAGCGCAGTAGCATATGCGACACCTGCGTCAGAATTTGCAGGTTCGAGCTCATAGCCCTTTTGAATCACCGCTTCGGCATCGGGATAACGCCCCATGGAAATGTACATCATGCCGAGATCAAGATAATTCGATTGACGATTCGGGGAATACTTGATTGCAGCTTGGTAATGCTCTAGTGCGCGATCATATTGTCCAAATCGTGCATAGAACGTAGCGGTAAATGATTGGGTACGAACATTCTCGGGATCATTTTTTAACTCTTCATCAAACTGCTTCGCAGTAAGTTCGTAAAACTGTTTGCGCAATGAATCAGGAATACGAGGGTCAAGTGTTTGGACCGCGAATTGCGCAAGTTGTTCGCGGGCCTCACCTGAACCAAACAGGTCTCGCTCAATTACCTCCTGGAGGGCAATTTTTTTGTTGCCATGTCCGTCATCGACAAGCACGCCATCGGGGCGAATCGCATTGATGAGGTCGAGGTTAGCATTCCAGTTACGAATATTCACAAAATAAATCAGTCCAGCAGTGAGCGCAACTACAACCAATGTCGCAATGGCGATGTCCCCTGTTTCAAGCTCCTCACCTTTCTTTTTTCGTTCAGGTTTTTTTTCTTCGGTTTTTGGTTCCTCAGCTGACAGTGCATGGACGTAGCCCAGGATGCCGAAAAAGACGATGTAGCTGGTGAGATTATCAAAGACGAAAATATTGTGAATGAAATACCCTGCGAGTAGTCCGGTCATGATACTGCGCTCAATCACCGAGAAGTGATGTTTCTTTTTCCACCACAGCACATAAATGAGCGCGCCAAACATCGACAGGTACGTGAGTAGTCCGACTGCACCACCAGCAATCAGCCAGTCAAAGAACACGTCATGTGAACGGTCGAACCACGGCTCCTGATTCCACATCTTTGGGTTGTAGTACTTCGAAAACACATAAAGGAAGTTCTCCTGTCCCCATCCAAAGATTGGGCGCTCCTTGAATCCCTGCCACGACATATTCCAAATCATAAAACGTGAATTGGTCGTCGAGTCAGAAAGTGAAATTGAGGCCATGCGCTGCAGTGTCGGGCTCGCCTGAATGAAAGAGGCGTTGCGGAATGTAATAAACAGGCCGATTAAAATTACTACTCCAGCAGCAGCAAACGCGGCATAGCGACGGAACTTCGGAAACTCTTTTCCAAAAATCGCAATAAGCGCCATAGTGAGGAATGCCCCACCAACAAGGCCGAGTAACGTACCGCGCGTTTGGGTGTAAAACAGAATAATCAGGTTGAGTACTCCTATCAGTGGGTAGATTGAACGCACACCAGCCTTTTTATCGGTGCGAAAAAAGAGGAATGCCGCAAGGAAGATATTGAACAGCGTAAACATTGCAAGATACGCAGAATTTCCAAATGTCGCATCAAGGCGTGTCGCGCTTTGATGAATCTCTTGTCTGCCTGAAAGCTGGAAAAAACCATTGATTGCGGTAATCACTGACGCAGCAAGTGTGGTATTCCAGAACCAGTACCACACCTTGTCGGTGAGAAGCACTGAGCCGGAAATGATGAAGTAGATGAAGAGGTGGATGTGCGTAATCAGGCCTTCCATGCGCTCGTAGTTGGACCAGAAACTCTTGTAAGGGTTCACACCCTGAAAGTCTGCGATAGTGATTGCGACGAGGAAGGTACCTGCTGCGGCTAATATCCATGAGAATCGGGGGCGGAATTCCTTATCGAGGAAGAGTAGCACTATCCATGCTCCAAGCATCACTTCGACTATTACTCGGAAAAGGAAATTTTTCCCAGTAATAAATGGGAAAAACATATTGTTTGCTACATACAGACAGATAAAAGGCGTGGCAAACATACACGCTAGCACGATATAACGCAGAAAATCACGTAATGACATGCCCACTACTATATATAAGAATGGGGGTGGTTGCAATTATCTGCCACCCCTTCACAAGAGGTTTCCGATGTGTCAAAAAACATGGGTCCGCAACAAGGTTGCTTTATGTACTTTTCTGCAACAACTAGCTCCTCCGGGGCATTGATTCCGATTCCTTCGAACGGATCTTCGTCCTTGTAGGTAATGACTCCTTTTTGTTCAGCAAGCGCTATCTCGATAATATCCATAAGATGATACTCTTTGGTCTTTTCATGCCGTTCAAGACTAATAAGGCTTGATATGAGCAAGTTTGTTTCGAAGGCAAGACAACTGATACTTACTTCAGTTATTTTTATTTATTTTTGTCAACCTTTTGCCGCTATCGAATGCTTGTTGAGGAGTATCTCAAGGATGCGCTCCCCTGCTTTGCCGTCACCGAATGGATTCTCTTTGTTGCGGAACAGATCATTCTTTCCATGCATCAGCATCGTCGCTTCAAGTACTTGAGCAGGGTCGTTTCCTGCAATAATATTCACCCCATGCTCGATTGTTTCTGGTCGCTCGGTATTATCGCGCAGTGTCACACAAGGAACTTTCAAAATGAGACATTCTTCCTGTACGCCACCTGAGTCAGTCATCACCAGACGGGCATTGTTCTCAAGCTGAAGGAATTCAAGAAATCTGAGCGGTGAGGTAACGGTAAGAGTTTTTGGGATTGCTATAGAAAACTCTTCAAGGCGTTTTTTAGTTCGTGGATGCATTGGGAATACCACTGGAATGGCAAGCTGTTTTTGTACGCGTACGAGTGACTCGATGATATTTGCGAGTCGCTCCTTGTCATCGACGTTCTCAGCTCGATGAGCGGTAACGAGTACGTATCCCTTTGGAGTAAGTTTGAGGTTTGCCATTGCTCGAGAGCGTTTTTCTGCGATCTCGAGATTCTGCAACACCGCATCAACAATGGTATTACCGGTGAAGTGGATGCGATCAGTATCTCTCCCTTCCTGATGAAGATTCTTTAGTGCGTCTGGAGTTGGTGCAAACAGAAAGTCAGAAACATGATCAGTGATGATTCTGTTCGTTTCTTCTGGCATCGATAGGTCGTGACTACGTAGTCCAGCTTCGTGATGCGCGACCTTGATTCCAAGTTTGTTTGCAGCAAGCGCCCCCGCAAGGACTGAGATGGTGTCTCCTTGAACAATGACAACATCCGGCTGCTCTATCTCAAGAATATTCTTAATCTCACGTGTCATAATCCCAACCTGCATTCGGAATGTCTGTCCGCCGACTCCGAGGTTGTAACGGGGAGGAGAAAGATCAAGATCCTGGAAAATTTGTTCGTCGAGTTCTTTGCTGTAGTGTTGTCCGGTATGCAAAACGAAATAATCTAATCCGCGTCGTTTTGCAGCACGTATGACGGGTGACATTTTGATGATTTCCGGACGAGTTCCAATAATGATAGCGAGTTTCATGTAGATAAAAAAATGGTAACGTATCAAATAAGCAAGTGCTGTAAGGAATTAAGGAAAATTATACTACTCAAACTACAACAACGCGAAACAGCGAATAGTGTCAGCCACTATACAACACTCTCGTAAGAAGTCTATCACGTCTCTACCACTATTTCTTTGTGTAACTGTTATATAATCATAAGACAACGAATGAACCAAGAGCTGAAACACCCCCTCATAACCAAAGCTGAAGCGCTACTCAAGATTGACCTCTCCTATATCCTCAAGGGTGGCTCTTGGCTTACCCTTGGACAGATAGGCTCCGCATTTATCGCATTCCTACTCTCAATAGCATTTGCCCGCCTGATTCCCAAGGAGACCTACGGTGAGTATAAGTATATTCTCTCAATCACTAGTGTGCTCGGAATTTTTTCGCTAAGCGGTATGGGGGTAGCAATCACTCGAGCAGTGAGTGCAGGGTACGACGGCACCATCCTTTCAGTAGTTCGTCGTGCACTCAGATGGAATAGCGCACTTCTCCCTGTTGCACTTGTGATTGCGGGGTATTACGTTATTGCTGGGAATTACCCGCTTGCGGTCTCGTTTGCAATCTTTGCACTCGTGGCACCACTCATTACAAGTTTCAATCTCTATGACGGATTTTTGGTTGGGAAGAAAGATTTTAAAAATAGCGTCATCGCATCGGCATGTATCGCTATCATTGTCGCGCTCGGACTATTTGCTGCGATGTTTGCTTCTCCTTCCCCGACCCTACTCATCTTTATCTATTTCTCGCTTACTACGCTCGGCACTCTCTATTTCTACCACCGAACAATTTCGCGCTATCAACCCGACGCAAACAGCGTTGATCCCGACACCGCGTCGTACGGTACGCACCTCAGCATCATCAATGTCTTCAATGTCATCGCCGACCAACTCGACAAGGTGCTCGTCTTCCACTATCTCGGAGCTGCTCAGCTCGCTATCTATGCGTTCGCTATCGCGATACCAGAACAAATTAAAGGAGTGCTGAAGAATGCGACCGTACTCATGCTACCCCGCTTTGCAACCCGCACCGACAAAGAACTCCGCGCCACGGTATTTCACAAAATGGGACTCTACGCACTCGTGGTGGGAGCAATTATCATTGTCTATGTCATCTCTGCTCCGCTCATCTTCCACATTTTTTTTCCTGCTTATGAAGAGTCGATACATCTTTCGAGATTGGTTGCATGCTCACTCATCGCCATCATTGCAAATGTTCCATACGCAGCCGTACAGGCAAAAATGAAGCAGCGTGAGTTATATGTGTTCAATATCAGTGCAGCTATACTGCAAATCGCGCTTTTCTTTATCCTGACTCCAATCTATGGCCTTACGGGAACGATTTATGCCATCATTGGTAGCCGTGCCTACGGACTCGTATTTTGGCTACTCCTCGCTTTTCGTTTAAAATAAGAGACCAACCTAATATGAAAAAAAAGATACTGATGACTAGCGATACATTTCTCCCCGTCCTCGGCGGCGGCGAGATTCACGTGAAGAACATTATCGAGCAATTCGAGTCACGCGGATTTACTGTTGAGCTCATCACCACCGAAGGGAGGGCAAGCGACTACGACAAAGACCACCCCGTCATCCGCATCGGTTGGAAGCGCAGCAATCTTTTCAAACTCTTTTCCGCAGTGTGGCATGGCTCAAAAGGGGCAATTGCAATTCATGTCCACTACTCATACCGACTCGGAGTCATCGCGGGCTTCGTCGGCAGACTGCGCAACATTCCTGTATTCGTTATCCTGCATGGACTCGGCACACTGGACGAGCCAGGGGCAGTATTGCGCTATCGTCTTGTGCACGCATTCTATCGCAGAATGTCACTTCTCCTCTCGACCTACATCATTTCAACTTCACAGGATATCGCCGAAGCAGCATACCCTTATACCCGTAGTGACAAAGTTGGCGTCATCATGAACGGCTACGACGACAAACTTTTTAACGAACAGGTCACTGTCCCCTCTGAGCTCACCGAGAAATACAAAGACAAGAAGATTATTCTCACTGTGCGCAGGTTAGTCCCAAAGAATGGTATCCATTTTCTTGTCGAGGCAATGCCCTACATTCTCAAAAAAGTACCAACCGCGCACTATGTCATGATTGGCGACGGCCGTATGCGTGAGGACATCGAGGCTCGCATCAAGCGACTCAATATAGCAGAACATATCGATATGCTCGGCGTGACTGATAACCAAAAGATTCCGCCATATCTGAAACGCGCAGGAGTTGTAGTATTCCCCTCAACAGCCGAGTCATCGAGTATCGCCTGCTCAGAGGCGATGGCAGTAGGTAAGTTCATTGTTGCAAGTGATGTCGGAGGACTGCCCGAGCTCGTCGGGCGTGACGGCAGCCGCGGCAAACTGGTGAAACTCGTGGATTGGACTGGCTCAAACTACGATGCGCCGATGTCGTTACCCGAAGACCGTTATGAGGCACTTGCAGAGGCCATAGGAGATGCACTCAAGAGCGAAAGCCCAGAGCGCGAACACAGGATTGCGGCATATGCAAAAGCAGAACTCTCCTGGAATGTGATTGCAACAAAGACGCTTGCCGTATATGCTCGTTTTATCCCTGATATCATTTCTTGATACCGATTATCGAATACTTTTCATTTCATGACAGACAACAACACTATGACCCTCAAGGAACTCGGACAGAATGCCGACAAAATCAAGATAATTAACCGCGTCTTTCACGATTGGGATGCGGACGCATACGAAGACGAGCACCCGGAGATTTATGAACTCGAACGCGCTTCATGGAAAGAGCTCATGAACGGCATGCTTCTACCACTCACGAAAAAAGCAGATCTCAGACTCCTTGATATTGGGACAGGAAACGGATTCGTACTCGATGTCATCTCCCCTTTTATCTCTGCATCACAAACGGTCGTTTTCACAGATATTTCAGAAAAGATGATTGGAGTAGTGACCGAAAAATTCAAAGACAAACCATATAAAAAGGAATTCATTGTTTGTGAAGCGGCGAAAGTGCCTCTCCCTAATGCTTCGATTGATATCATCACCGTCAACTCAGTGCTGCACCATATCCCGAACTATGATGAGTTCCTCGTTGAAGCAAGGCGCCTGCTCGCCCCTGGCGGAGCACTGATCATAAAGCACGAGCCAAATATCCGCTTCCCTCAAAATGGCACCCTTCGCTCGTTTTATCTTTTGCTCAATAAAATTAAAGGCAGAGGCAGTCATGCAGTAGCGTCGCCAATAGACCCTGAACTTGTACGTGCACTCGAATCCGCAGGAATACGATTTTCCGAACCAGTGACGAAGTACGACCTGCAAGCGCTCATCGATATCGGCTCGCCTGCAGCTGGTGGAGGAATGGATGTTGAGCGCGGATTTGACCCATACAAAATAGTCGCTGAGGTCTTCCCTTCAGCAAAGGACTCGCGTATCAGTTCGTATGCATATCTCGGAAAATACAATGAGCAAAAGAATGCGATAACCCGCATGCTGTCTGGATTCTTCAAACTGCTCTTTCCGAAGGATGGCTACTTGTTCGACCTTATTGTAATCAAGTAGCAGTATGGATAATCTCAAAGATTTTTACAGCAAATACTCCGATCAGATTATTTCCAAGCGATTTCAATCGCCGTATCCGATGCGTAAGCATGCGCACTTGGCACAATACGACGCAGTGGCAAGGCATGCGGAAAACGGAATGAAGATACTCGATGCTGGTTGCGGTGAAGGCGTACTTTCGGTCATGATGGCGCTGCGCGGCGCAAATGTGTCGGGTATCGACATGTCAGAGCCAAATATTGAAGCCGCGAAAAACTACGCCAATGAAGCTAAGGTAACTTCTGTAGACTTCCGTACTGGTGATGCGGAGTCACTGCCCTTTCCTGACAACTCCTTTGATCTTGTGGTTTCTTCTCATGTACTCGAACACCTTCCAAATTTTGATAAAGGCCTTGCCGAAGTAATGCGTGTAACCAAGAAGCGCGCAATCGTCGCAATCCCGACAATCCTAAACCCCGCTTCGATGGTACAGGTTGGTCACGGTTGGTTTTATCTTAAGGGACTTCGTTCATTTGCTGGGCTTCCTATTGGCATACTCAAAACTCTGAAAGCGCTTGCAGTGGGTGATGAGGGTGTGGACGAAGGCTATGTCGGTACCGATGCAACTCATATCTTCCGCTTTCCGGGGGTTATGAAGAAGAAGATTGAATCGGCTGGATTCACACTCATTTCATATGAAGCATCTTCGATAGTGCTTCCCTATTTCAATACCCTTCTTCCTGTCACGCGATTCCTTGATAAATGGAAGGATAAGCCTGTACTAAGAAATCTAGGCTACGGAACTACCTTTGTAATTGAGAAAATTAAGGAGTAGGGATATTGTAGAGCGTGTAGTGTGAAGTCTGCTGTGCGATAGTAATACCCGGCAACTCCTTCAGCATCTCAATAGAGAGCGGAGTCACCGCATAGAGATAGTCGATACGGTATCTCCTTATTTCATCATCAAGACTTTGTTTCAATGATTCGCGATACGCGTTTGCTATCATACTAACTTTTGCATCAAGCCATGCGTCGCGTCCCTGTGTCGACATATACAACTGTCCCCAATTCTCAAAGAAATACCCGCGCACGTCATTCTCGTCAGCGTACAAATACTCTTCTGCTTTTTGTGGGTCGATACCCAAGAGTCGCATGCGTAACACGAAGTTGTGAAGCACTCGCTCAGGTGGGACTACTGAGTACACGTATTGGGTACTGTAGACATTACAATTGCTGTAGCCAGGGATAATTCGTTCGAGCTCTTCATTCCATTCACGCAACATGACGACACACTCCGAAGTGCCATTGCTGTTGAGCCAAGACAGTAATGGCCCGTAAGTTTCCTGCTGGCGGGAATAATCCTTGAGGCTATGGGTGTAACTTCCTGCTGAATATGTGCCGAGTGCAATACAGGCCACCAGAGTGAGCGACAGCAAGTATTTCCATAATTTCGGAAAGCGTGGAGAAAGTACTAATGCACCAGCCGAGAGTACGCTCACCAGCGCAAGTGGAATAGTGAACTGCACAAAGTGGTCCGGCCATATCGCTTTCCCGGTCACGAGCTGCTGCGCAAAGACAATCCAACTTGTCGTAAACATCGCGAGAATGAACAGCCATGTATGTTTATTTTTTGCATAGACTTCCCTATCGGTAAAATAACCGAACGTAAAGAGTGCACCTACTGCGAAAGTGGTGGCAAGCACGAACTTGTTCACTATCGGGTGATGCGTGAATGACATGCCATTCTTGAGTGCTGCGGCCTTGCCCGCCTCTCCGCCGATAGTGCTGAGGGTATGCTGCCAATACGATGCATCAATGAGGAGCGAGAGTAGCCCTGCAAAAATAAACGTGCCGGCCTGTATGTATTCTCTGCGGACAAGAGCAACGAGAGTAAGGAGTCCGAGGAAAACATAACAGACCGCAAAGCTGAAAAAATATCCGACCGATACCGCGAGAAGTGCCGCGAGCGGGACTACGAGGAGCTTACTTTTACCGTTCATTATCTTCCACATCACAATAAGCGCAGTGAAGGCAATCAGCACTCCAGTCACCGGATTTACCAGTCTGGTCCAAATCATCAGGTGTGTTCCTGCATTACCTGTGAGCAGCGTCTTGACCCAGCCAATATCAACAAAATCATATCCAAGGGTAACCAGTAGTCCGGCAGCAACAGCAGTCATGCTCCTTGAGTCTCTCGGAAGAGATGCGAGAAGTCCCACCATCAGTGCATAGACGAGTAGGAATAGCGCGAGAGGAAAAATAAACTTGAGCAATACCACCGTGCCTGAAAGCCCAAGAAAATACGCAGGTATCGCATAGAAATATTCATTAATTGGAGGAACAACAGCTTCAGCGTTCTTATACTCATAGAGGAACGGCGAAGCAACCCATCCGTGTCCATCGAGAATCTCATGAATACGTGCACGGTAAATCGTCTCATCGTTAAGATAGAAGAACTGTATTCCCTTGTATGCGTCAGCAAGCGCGAGTGGGGCAAGAACTGTTGGAAGTACCGATATTACCCCAACAACAACCGCAAAAACAAGCGCGAGGGAGTGTTTTTTTATAAGGGAGGAGAATGCATTCATACATTCGTTCTACTCTTTCTTGCGCACAACGCAATAGAGGTCGGTCGAGACATGCTCGGCGTTCGGGAAATATGCAAAAATGAAATCGAGCAACTTAATAGGGAAAAAGATGAACACAGCGATATTGGTGAAGAGTGAATAAAGTCTTTCTGAGCCAAATGAAAATAGAAATCCAACCAAATGACTGAGGAAAGTATCAAGCGCAGAGAATGGTCCACCACGCACTCCGAGCTCGACCATCTCAAACTCACTAAATAGCTTCTTCAGCCCTTCTTTACTCCAGCGGTGAAAGTCAGACGGCGATGCGTGGAATGGGTATAGGAATGGAGCTTCAATATACGCAACTGCTCCAGGGGCAAGAAGGCGGTACATTTCTGCGACTGCTTTTTTGGGGTCCTCCACATGTTCGAGCATGTTCTCCGAAATTAGCCCTTGTACACTGTCGTCGGGAAGTGGAACTGCACAGATGTCCGCGACAATGTCGACACCGATATACGGATGTATATCAACATTGGTGACCTGAGATGAAATTATTCTCGGACCGGAGCCAAGATTGAGAATCTTCCCTTTTACTTCATATTTCTTAATGAACCCCTTTGCTGAGAGTCCAGTGAACAATACTGGGCCGAACACCACCATGACAAAATAGTAAAACTTCGGCCAACGCTTGAAGTACGTACGTATATCTTGAGCCGCAGTTTTGTCATTTTTTTTCATGTCTGATAAAAATCTATTTCTTAGCAACTGCAAGTGCCGAAACACCAAACGGCATACTGAGCCAGGAGAGCAATTTCACCTCAAAAGAGAATACCAGCGTAAGGATAGCATTAAGTGCAGGATTCGACTCTTTAAACTCAATTTTCTGCATCAAGCCTAGCGTGCGTGAAATGAAGCGGATAATAAATATCGGCAGAAAGAGAAAGGTGTTGAAATACGATGACCTCACAAGAGCAAATCCGCTTTCGGTAAGGAGTTTGAGCAACTGTGGCTTTCGGTATCTACGAAAATGCCTACCCATCTCATCAGCTTCTCCCCACAAACCCATGAATGCGGGCACGAAGATGACAACTGTTCCGTCTGGCTTGAGAACTCGTTTTATTTCGGCAATTGCATCAGCGTCTTTTTCGATGTGTTCAAGTACGTCAAGTGCAATGACAACGTCAAAATGCGCGTCAGTGAAGGAGAGTTTCGCAAGATCATCAACAGAAACATTCACTAATCCCCGCTTCTTGCAGTACTCAACTGCAAGCGGCGACACGTCAATACCGTAGACATCACCATAACGTTCGAGTTCACTCATTAAAATCCCCGCCCCACAGCCAACATCGAGTATGCGAAGTTTTTCTCCACTCTTCTGATTTACATACTTTGTAAAAAGAAGGTGAATGAGCTCTCTGCGTCCACGGTACCACCAATGATGAAGCTCCTGTTTGTACAAAAAATCGTAAGTGACATCTTTCATGATAGAGGAAGATAGTACGCGCTATTCGCTTATGCCTTTGGCTTGGTAAAAACGAATTCAATCTCATCGAATCCTCCAACCCAGAAACACCAAATGCGACTCGCAAAGTTTGGACTAAGGTTTGCAAGGAAAGAAATAAACACATTAGCGCCTCTGAGAACAGTTATCATCGTCTCGCTATAGCCCATCTCGCGAAGAATATGGAAAAATGCGAGCCATGAGATAGTCATGCTTTCAAGAGTGAGCTCAGTGCCAAAGTAACCAACTGAAACATATCTCTTGTTGAAATAATTAGGGAAAGTAACATCAAAACCATGAAAATGTTCTGGGTGGGTCATGGTGCGACTGAAATGTGGAACTTTGATGATCATCTTCCCTCCTGGAGCAAGAATGCGGTGAAATTCCTTCATGACATCAAACGGGCGGTCGAGATGTTCAATAACATGAAATGCCTCAATGAGTTCAGCAGAACCAGTCTCGAATGGGTACGGAAATACGTTCAAATTATGCTCGACATCAGGCTTTACAATTGCCTGCCAGTCAACGTTCACGAATCCTTCTTTTTTGAAGCCTGCAGCACCGAAATTTATCTTAACGGGTTTGGAATTTTGCATTGCTCAGCCAGTCTAGCAAATTTCTCAAAACCGGTCACTTGAGCTTATTTGATTGGCGTGCCGAAATGCTTTTGCCATTCTAAAAACACGAGGATATTCCAAAGGCGTTTGCGGTGGTCACGCTTGCCGGACTGATGCTCAGCCCATAGTTCACGGATATAGGCAGGGTCAAATACCCTACTTATTTTGATGTTCTCCTCTGAAAGCAGTTCTTCTCCCCACTCCTTGAGTGGTCCGCGCAGCCAACTACCAATCGGAACACCGAAGCCCTTCTTCCTGCGGTCGATTATATTGTCTGGCAGTTTCCTTCGCACTGCTTGCTTTAAAAGATGTTTTACCGACCAGCCCTTAAGTTTGTACCCGTACGGCAGTGAATTCGCAAACTCAACTACACTCGTGTCGAGAAATGGTGCACGCGTTTCGAGTGCATTGTACATGCTCGCTCTATCAACTTTGACCATCACTTGGTCCATCATAAAACTGCGCTGGTACATCCACAACAATTTATTGCGGTCGTCTTTTGCTGGTGAAGAGTCAAATTCCCGCACCGCATGGAGAAATGGGTCGAAACTTTTTTGTGCCGCACGAATATTTGGAAGTAATAACCGTTTGCGTTCTTCCTCGTTAAAAGTTCCCGTCCATTTGAGGTGCCGCTTTGCCATGTTAGGTTCGTCCATCCCTTCGAGAAATTTGCGTAGCTTAAATTCAATGCTCATATACGCACTACTTATCGGCATAGCTGCTGCTACGAGCTTGAGCAGTTTCTGTCCAAACCCAAACGGAATACGTGAAAGCAGCTGATACGCGCGCTCCGCCTGAAAGGTCTGGTAGCCTGCAAATAATTCGTCACCGCCATCACCGCCAAGCGCAACCGTCACGTGCTCGCGAGTGAACTCGGAAAGCAGGTAGGTGGGAATGATAGATGCGTCTGCCATTGGCTCGTCGAGTAACTCGAATACTTTTGGTATGACCCGAAGTGAATCAGCGCCAGTGAGCGTCTTGTGGTGGTGGTCACTCGCGATGAGCGTGGCGACCTGCTTGGCATATAGAGATTCATCGAATGACGCTTCGTCGAAGCCTATCGAGAATGTGTGTATCGGCTCCTTCTTCGCTTTTGCGGCATAGTACGCGACCGTAGAACTATCGATGCCTCCGGAGAGAAAGACGCCGAGCGGAACATCGGAGAGGAGCCTCGACGCGACCGCTTTTGAAAGACGCTTATCGAGCTCAATGATTGTCGCTTCCTCGCTGATCGTTTCAGCATCCCCTGTTGTCTTCCAGAATACCCGCGTGGTTATCTTTCCATCTTTGTATGTCAGCACAGTTGCAGGCGGAAGTTTCCACATATCTTTGTATATCGAGAGTGGAGTCGGGACATAGTCGAGTGCGAGATAAGCATCAACTGCATCTGGGTTAATTACATTTTTTACAGCCACATGCGCAAACAGCGCTTTTGGTTCTGATCCAAAGACAAGTGTGCCTCCCCACACGCCATAATAGAGCGGCTTTTTGCCAGTACGGTCACGGGCAAGTAGTAGTGCTTTTGTTTTTGTATCATAGAGCGCGATCGCAAACATGCCATTCAATCGTTCGATGCATGCATCACCGTACTTTTTGTAGAGCGCGAGAATCACTTCGGTATCGGAGTGCCCGCGAAAATTGTAACCATCTTTCACGCACTCATCGCGAATTTCTGGAAAATTATATATTTCACCGTTAAAGACGATGACTGTTGTATTGTCATCATTCCACATTGGTTGCTGTCCCGCAGGTGAGAGGTCGATGATTGCGAGCCGTGCATGCGCGAGTCCTGCGCCCTCTCCCATCCACACACCACTCTTATCAGGGCCACGATGCCGTATAGCAAAAATCATCCGCTCAAGCGTTGTTTGCTCACCACTACCTATAAATCCTGCTATTCCGCACATAGGGAGGATGAGTTATGAGGTATGAGATATGAGATATGAGAATACATAAATGCTGTAGATTGGAAGTGGGAAAGTTAAAGCTTAAGGGTATATTCAATATGACATGAAACAATCTCCGTTTCCACACCTCATCCCACCCGCCTCATAGCTCATACCTATTTCAAATCTTGTCTCCGAGATTTGAAGTTCTCTTGATGACATATGGTTTCTTCTTTTGGGATTCGTAGTAGGTACGCATCAGCATCTCTGAGACGATACCCATCAAGAAGAACTGCACACCAATAATCAGTAGCACTCCGGAGAGTGTGGGGAGTGGTGTCTGGATTAGGCTCACCCCGTATGCAAAGCGGAAAAAAACTGCAGCGACAAGAATTGCAAACGAGAGGAAGAATGACCAGAATCCGGCGTAGGCAAAGAAGTGCATCGGGCGATTCATATACTTCTCTAGAAATTTATACAGAAGCAAATCAGGAAGCACACGGAAGAGTCGCGAAAATCCATAGTTACTCTTACCAAACTGGCGCGGTGAATGATTCACCGGAATCTCAGTGATGCGTCCGCCAGTCTTTTTTGCATATGCAGGAATGAAGCGATGCATCTCTCCGTAAAGCGGTATGCTTTTTACTACCTCGGCGCGGTATGCCTTTAAGGTGCAACCGAAGTCGTTGAGGTGCACTCCGGTAATCTTTGAAATGAGCATGTTCGCACCCATCGATGGCAGCTTGCGGGTAATGAATTCATTCTTCCAGCGGTTCTGTCTCCACCCAGATACGACATCATGCCCTTCTTCAATCTTCGCCAACAAACGCGGGATGTCCGCGGGATCATTCTCGAGGTCACTGTCAATGAGGACAATTATTTCCCCTGTTGCCGCATCGATACCAGCGGCGAGCGCCGCAGTCTGTCCAAAGTTATTACGGAAACCAATTGCTTTGACCCGGCTATCTTTCGCTGCGAGTGCTTCGAGCACTTCATAGGTATTGTCGCGTGAGCCATCGTCGACGATGACTATTTCGTAGTCACGTCCGAGTGCATCAAGCACTTCGGTTACCCGCTCATAGAAAATAGGAAGGCTTTCTGCTTCATTATATGCAGGGACTACCACTGAAACGCTTTGTTTTTCCATTCCACGCATCATAGCAACCGACCATTAGTCTCGCAATGCTTGCCTCCTGTTTTGTAGTTCGGCCAGTCCGAGAACGAAAGTCATAACGAAGAAGACAAGGAATGGAGTGTTGTAACGCGGGATAGTATCGAGGAATGATAATACTACTGCATTATAGAGAACGAGTGCGGACATAATCAGTACAAGTGCAACCGTTTCCCTGCGGAGCTGTTTGCGGCTTCGCCAAAGCGACCACAAACCGAGAGTGGTGAGGAGGTAGAGGGAGGCGTACATTCCGGCGCGCGCAGTGCGAGAGATATGCGGGGTGTAGAGATATTCAATATAGTAGAGTTTTGCAACTTCAATGAAATTTCCGGCTAAATAATGCATCGGGCGAGCTGCAATAGTATCCATATCCTGTTTTTTTATCCGCGCTATCGCCTCTGAGGTGCTCGCTGCAAGGACGTAATCTGCGGTGAGCCCGACAAGGTCCGCACGTTTAAGCATCGGGTCGATATAGTCGCTTGTGACCCGCTTGTGTACCCATGCGACATAGTATTGTCCAAGTTCTCTGTACGAAAGCTCGGCGCGGACTGCTCGGCCATGGATAATAAGTTCAGGGCGCCCAGTGGTGAGCGCAAAGCTTCCCGTGTGGGAATAGCACACGAGCGACCATCCTCCAACGAGAACACTGTAGCCAAAAAGAATCAGAAATAAATTTTTCCATGAAAGATACTTACGCAAGAACACAGCTGCAAAAACAACAAAGAGCGGAACAAAAAATAGAAATTGCATCCGTACGAGAGCAGCGTATCCTGCCACAACTCCAAGGAGCAAATACCAGGTCGGGCTGATGTGCTGCACTACTCCTTTCCTTGTGGTAACAAACAACAGCAGTGTTGTCAGTGTCACAAAAAAGGTAAATAACAGCTCACTGCCTGCTTCGTGGGTGTAATACCCATAGGGCGGAAATAGCGCAATCAGTGACCCAGCAATCACCCCTCCCCTCGAGTATCCTGCGTGTCGCAGCAACACAAAAGCAATAAATGCACACAGGGCAAGCAGGAACGCTTGAACGAGTGTGAGCACGGTAATATTCTCGTTTCCCGAGAGCGAATAGACCAGTGCAAGGAAGAACGGCATACCAGGCTCACGAAAATTCGAGAAACCCTTTCCATCCAGACTGTAGCCGTTTCCAGAAATGAGGTTAGTTGCGTAGGTGCTGTACTGTGAGGCGTCTTGCCAAGTCGGAGTGTGGGTAAATCCAAAAAGGAGCGAGTTTAATAGTGCGAGAAAAATATATAACCCGAATACTTGAACAGCAAATTTATTGTTTTTGAGAATCTCCATTGCGTTTCTGGTCACTATTCATGAACCTCAGGAATACAACGACGAAACCAATTGAAACGATAAGCACTGACAGTGCTACTGTTGCAAAGAATATTTCGGCAATAAACTTTGAGTATATTCCGATAAGTAGACTGAGGAAGCCAGCGACAACCACAACTCCTGCACCTATCATGTAGATTTTGAGCGGATTGTAGAAAATAATCGCTTCAATTATTATTTGTGCAGAACGAAGAGTGTCACGTAAATAGCGAACCTTTGAGTCACCTTTGCGCTTAAAATAATCTACAGGGGTATATTTGACGCTATAGGAGTTGAGCATAAATGCGAGCGTGATGGTCGTGGTGAAGGAAAATCCGCTTGAGAGAGTATGAAAAAAACTCAGCGCGTAATTGCGTTTAAAAATTCTCAATCCTGAATTTATGTCGGGTATCGATCTTCCCGTTGTGAATTCGGAAAGTGTCTTAAAAAAGAACCGCGCAATACGCTTAATAAATGTTCCTTGATAATACTTACCATGACGTGCGCCAACAACCATATCAAACCCCTGCTCATAAATATCTGCGAGTTTAGGTATCTCCGCGACAGGATAAGTTCCGTCAGCGTCGAGAATAACAATACTGTCGTATTTTGCTGCCGCAATACCGCGCTTTAGTGAGAATCCATAGCCGGAGTTCTGTACGTTCGAAATCAGTGTAACTGGGTACTTTGCAACTTCTTTGGCAGTATCATCCTTCGAGCAATCGTTGACGACAATAATCTCAAAATCTCTTCCACCCTTAAGTTGGAGCAGTTCTGTAAGTACCTTACCGATTCCACCTGCTTCATTGTAGGCGGGAACGACGATAGAATATTGGCGGTTCATAGTTTAGGTGTCGCAGAAAATACGTAGAAATAGCGATTCGGCAAGTATAATCGGTATCCTCTGCCTGAGCAAGCTAAAAAAAATATTAAGAATTTTCAGCGGGAATTCCTTGGGCAGGCAAAAAAGGACGCATTAATCTGTCGAGTTCTTCGTCTCTGCTGAGATTGGTGTTTGCATTCAATAGGCTAACGAGGCTGTCACTCCGAAACGGTAAGCGAATGCCAACGACTTCGAATGCCCGTAATCCAAATAGTGCGATACTGCTCGGCACGGAGATGAAGTGGGGATGCTTTCCCTTCCCTGCCGCAATACTTGCGAGTAATTGTTTGAAGGTAATTAGTTTGGAGTTTGCGAGCGTAATTGGTTCTTCTCCGAGGGTATCAAAATGATCAACAACATGGCAGATTGTATGAGCAAGGTCATCAACGTGAGCGAGGACCATTGCTTGCCCTCCTCCGTCGAACACTGGTACAAGGGGGAGTTTGGTGACAATTTTCTCGAGCGCGCCAAACATTCCCTTATCATCTCTTCCATAGATAAGCCCCGGCCGAACACTCTTGCCACCAAACTGTTTTGCTAGTTTTTCTATTTCGAGTTTCGCGTTACCGTAAAGCGATGCACAGCCAGGAAATGCGCTCACTGATGAGACAAATACAATCTTAGAAACATGGGCGCGATTGGCTTCGGCAAAAAGTTTTCGCGAACCTTCAACATTTACCCGCTCCATTTCTTCCCAAGTAAGAGGGGCAAAATCGTGCGCTGCATGAATGAGCACGTCGACACCCAGGAGTGCGGCTTCATCAAAACCCAAAGTTAGGTCGAAGCGATATTCACAACTCTCACCATGAGGCTCTCGAACTAATCGTCGCACTAAATAACCCTTGTTCGCAAAGTATTCGGCGAGTACTCCTCCGAGAAATCCACTTGCTCCAGTTATTGCAACAGTCTTCATATTGTTATGCGTCTAATTCTACGCTCTCCGAGCCGATGCGGTGTGCATTAGCCATAATAGTATAGCTTATGGTCGGGGCAGGAATATTCGAGAGCACACTGCTGTCAACGATATGAATAGCTCTCCACCGAGGGAGTCTTCCATATATGTCTGTTTCATTCTCCTTTGGATTCGTCATCATTGGAAAACTCGCCCCTGCATGATTGCCATCGCCAGGCTGCCCATACTTCAGCATAGGAACAAGCGGTAACGCACCGATTGTAAATGTCAGTTTTAAAAGCCTCCGAGTTACACTCCTGATGATTCGTCTGACGCCGCGCTCGTCGGCAGAAATCAGGGAAAGCGCATCACCCATACGTACCGCACGAATTGGAGGCGCATCGCTTGCGTGCAAGTACCCCTGAATAAGCAGTAGCCTACCCGTAAGTAGTCGGTTCGCCAATTTCTTGAGAAGCGGTATCTTGCCAAACAAACGGTCAACCTCGGATTGTATCTGTGGGCTATAGCTATACAGCTGCATGTGCACGGGGTGAGTGGATATGTTTTTGTCGATAAGCTCAATAAACAACTGCGCCATTGTATGCAACTTCTCACTTGATACATTTGGAAAATTACGTAGCGACAAAAATGGAAGCATGAAGTACGGCTGATAACGCAGTGTGTATGTATCGGCTTCTTTTGCGAGTGAATTACTTATGAGCTTGAGTGTTCCTAGTGGTCCGCATGCAACAAAAACTCGCTCTGCCTCAAACCGACACTCCGTGTCATCCTTCAGGGCAATAATAGTGACTTTGTCGCTCTCGATAAGTCGTATAACTTTCACTCCATCGTGATACGAAAAATTTTTATCTTTCATCATCTCACGCAGCGTATCGGTTGCGCTGTAGATAACATTGAATGGGCAACCCGAAAGACACAACGCACATTTCTTACAGCCACCCCCGACTGCATTTGTACTTGCGCGATATGCCAGTCGCGAGCGACCGTATTGTAATCCTTTTTCTTTCGCATCAGCAGCATTCAGCTTGAGTCGTTGTTCGACAGCAGCCGCCTGCGCACTGATACTCCCGCCCGAGTTTGGCGCTCCGTAGAACGGAAATAATTCTTCAAGGTCATCAGTTATACCGGTGATGCCTATCTCCTTTCCAACTGCGGCGTAGTGCGGAGCCAGACGTGAAACATCAAACGGCCACTCGGCGAATTCCTCCTTTTGCGCGGGAAGTGTTGCAGCTCCCCACACCTGAGCGAGTCCACCTTGGGCATGCGACATTCGGCAGTTGGTTCCCTGCTGGGAAATTCCCGCCTTGTCGGTATCGGCGTACATATAGTCGGAATTGAAGTAGAGGCGCGAGGGCACTTTACCTTTCGTCTGCGCAATCATTCCACTTACCAAAGAGAGCTTGGAAGTATCCCATGTTTCCGGATTCGTTTTCCCAAGTTGTTCTTTGTTTCGGATAATCTCTTTTGCGGGTGTCATGCCGACATCAAGCATGGTCACCTGTTTCCCCTTTGCAAGAAGTGCTTTGGCACACATCACACCTGAAAGTCCTGAGCCGATGACATAATACATATGCATAGTCTACATGGACTCTCTGTGCACGCAAACTCATCGCGCGATATACTTTTGCAAACCTGACAGTTATAATTCAGTACATTACAGAGAAAACACAGCATGAATCCCGTTAGTGATATTTCTTGAGAGGTATACCACTAAACGCAACTTGCGAATAATCATGAACAACGCTAATCCACAAAACAGGGACGGACGTCCCAGAAGTCCTATCTCTAACGGGATGAACGATACAGCAAAAAAAGAAGAAGTGGCAACACTCACCGCAAAGACCATTGATGACTTTGGTGAACAATGGGCAAGCTACAAAGATAATCCCGGCTACTATGGTTCCCGAGACCTCCTACAAGACTTGTTCGGACCACTGCTGAACACGGAGGAGCTTAAGGGTAAGCGGGTTGCAGAAATAGGCAGCGGAACAGGAAGAATAGTGGACATGCTTCTGGACGCTGGCTCAGCAAATGTCATGGCTATTGAGCCTGCAAAGGGTGCGTATGATGTCCTTGTTGAAAACACCAAGGCTCGGAAAGACCGCATTACCTATATGGAGATTCCTGGTGACAAAATTAAAAAGGGCGCTGATCTCGATTATGTTTTTTCAATCGGGGTAATCCACCACATTCCTGACCCAAAGCCAGTCATTGCAGCTTCATATCAAGCACTGAAAGCGGGTGGCAAGATGCTCATTTGGGTATACGGACACGAGGGCAACGAAATATACCTCTCCATTGCCCTACCACTCCGCAGCATAACAAAGCTACTCCCTCACCCACTCTTGGTTGCGCTTACATGGATACTCGTGCTATTCCTCGATATCTATATTGCACTGTGTCGTTTCATTCCCCTCCCCATGCATGTATATATGCGCGAAGTGCTCGCAAACTTTAAGCACTCAGTGAGACGAATGACCATTTATGATCAGCTCAACCCAGCCTATGCAAAATATTATTTCCAAAAGGATGCGGAAGCACTTCTCCTCGATGCAGGATTCACTGAAGTACAATCCTTCCATCGACATGGATATAGCTGGAGTATCATCGGCACAAAGAAATCGTAACTACTTTTTCACCGCAAAAATAAGCTTTTGATACAGCACATAGGTCTCGCAGGCAATCAGTGCGCTGGTGCAGAGCTGTGCGGGGATATAGTGCAGCTGCACGTACTCAACAAAAAAATACATCAAAAAAGTGTTTATGCCGAGGTTGGTGAGCGCTACAGTAAGTGCGAGTACGAGCTCTCGATGCACAACATTGAGATTTTTTTTCTCAAATGTCCAAAACTTCTGCAGTGAAAAACTCACCAAAAAGGCAAAGACAAAAGACACTGCTGACGCAGTGAGGTAGAAAACACCAAACGAACTTATCAGTGTGTGGAGGGTTATCAGGTTGACGAGAGTTGCCGTTCCTCCGGAGATAAGAAACTTGAGTACCTGTTGGTGGTGTATCACTACTTTACGTATCCACATATACATGAGGCTATCTTACCACAGACAAAGAAGCCACTTATATTCGTTCGCCTAACTCTTTTAGAATACTTGCCGCACGTTTTTTCCATGAATACTCTTCAGCAATACTCCTTGCGCGAGTAGCAAGGAGTGTCGCTATTTTACTGTCACTAATAATACCGAGTACCTTCTCTGCAAGGTCGCGTTCGTCATCGGGAGTAAAAAAAGCAGCGCTTTCATCACTGAGTATCTCACGCAAGCTCGGAACGTTTGAAGCAGCGATCGGTACCCCCGAGGCCATGTACTCAAAAAGTTTCATTGGTGAGGTGTAAAGGCTGGCATCATCACTTTTTCCACTATTGGGGAGCACCAGTACATCTGCCGCAGAGAGGTAGTACGGAATATCTTCGTGAGGTTTATGTCCAACAAAAATAATATTTTTTATTTTTCCATATTGTTTTTTGAATGAAGCAATGTCTTCATCAGTACCTCCAACAAAGACCAGGGCGGTATTCTGGTCGAAGT
The DNA here is from genome assembly GCA_043717905.1 of bacterium. Lineage (GTDB taxonomy): Bacteria > Patescibacteriota > Minisyncoccia > Phycocordibacterales > UBA6899 > MHLP01. Next base: position 21,310 of record JAYSWT010000267.1, read on the forward strand.
AGTGCGCGGCCTCGGCAAGAAGCTGTGGACCCTTGCGAGCATAAAGATGCCCTGAATAAAGCACGATATGCTTACCCTTCGGTAGACCAAGGCGTTCGCGCGACAGCGCTTTTGACTCGGCATGAGTGAAACGTTCGAGATTTACTCCATCGGGTGCCACCAGCATTCTTCCTTCGGGTACACCTTTTTTTATAAAGAAGTCCTTAAGCCCCTTGGTGATAGGTGTTGCGAGCACAGCACTGGTGAGGGCAAGCCGAACGATGAGATGCCATTTACCAATATGTGGCTCATACACATAGCGTTTATTAAAAAATGAAAGGAGGAAAAGGATAAATTCATCACGTGAATAGACAATAGCATCATCGTCACGTAGTGCGTAAATAAGGGCAGCGATAGAGAAAGTCCATGACTCGACAATAAACCCAATTCGCCCCAGAGAAACGAGGTCCCAAGTAAAGAGTCGAGTTATTTTGAATGTCTTTTCAACACGATAAAAATCAAACGGATCATCGCCGATACGATTCTTGCGACGCGGTACCACCAACTCAACCTCTGCGCCGCACGCAGTAAACGCGCTCGCCATTTCCATAATTTGTACTCCATGAGCTTTCTCGGTTGGAAGACGGATATTTGCGATGTACATTAATTTCATGATTTGGTTGCGATAACAAAATATCCTATTGGTGCGGGATGCGCCTCGATTAGCTTTTTAGGTAACATACGATCAATGAAGAGTGCGAACAGGTAAAATGGCAAACGGACAATCGGAAAATGGAGCAATGGATCAAGTAGGTAGGCAGCAGCACTCCCTCGCTCACCATATGCTGACAACTCAACATCGGTAAAGCCAGCGAGGGTAAGTTCACGGAGCAGCCCCTCTTTGGTGAGTCTGACGAAATCATGCGGCTCAGGCATTTCATTGGTTATAAATGGCGAAGAGAGATAGAGTGTGCCTCCCACAGAAAGTGCGCGATGGATTTCCTTTAGTGTAGCAATCCTATTTTCCAGTATATAGATAACATTAAAACAAAAGAAAGCAGGAATACTATCTCCTTCAAATGGAAGCGGCTTATTGAGGTCAACAACGAAGTCTGCACCTTTTTCCGCATTCAGTTCAGTTGTTACAAGTTCAATTTCGCTTGAAAGTAGTGCCCGGTAACTCGGAGCAACCCCACCTCCAAGGTCGACGACTCTGCCGGAAAGTTTCCCACAACATTGAGACACTTTCTTGTTGAACAAAATTCGTCCAATGGATTTTCCCGCCATTACCTGTGTAAAAAAAGAAGTGGTCATGATCCTTTCAATAAATGATAACGGTCAATTGCGCGTGAAATCTTGCCGAGAAACTGCGTCCAAGTTGTGAGCTTATCGATGGAATTTCGTTTGAGTGTAAATACATTATCTCCAATCGTGACTGTCCCCTCGATTACGGTGACGGCCGCAGTAAAGCCGAGCGAGCGTACAATTGAAACCGTCTCTTCGTTATATGCGCCATAAGGGTATGCAAATAGGTTACATGTTTTTCCGAGTAACTTCTCGAGTGCTTTTTTTGATTCCAAAATCTCACGTGTTGCATCGAGCGTAGACAATGTTGACAGCTTCGGGTGCGACAGTGAATGTGGCTCGATATCAATCAGCCCAGAAGCATGCATTTCCTTGATTTCTGCCTCAGAAAGCATCGGAGCACCATTATCTCCTCTCTTTCCTATTATTCCGGTAGTAATAAAAATTGTCGCTGGTATGTTGAGTTTTTTTAGGACAGGAAATGCATATTGAAAGTTGTCTTTGTAGCCATCATCGAAGGTTATCGCGATTTCTCCATCAAGATCACTTGCATCCTTAAGCTTCTTAATCAACATCGAGAGTGGCACAACTTTTTTTCCTTTTTTAATAAGGTAATTCATTTGTGCATCGAATTCTGTGGGGGCAACCGCAAAGAAATATCCCCCTTCAGTTGAAACTGAGTGGTACATGAGGATGGTCGCACGATTATCCATTTGTCGAGGAAATATCGCAGCAAAGCGGAAGAAAATATTTTTCAGAATTGATTTCATGTACGTTTTCGCAAAATAAAGAAGTGATGATACTGATTCTCAAATGGGACGAATTCCTTTTCAATGACGAATTCCTTTTCAATGACATTTCTCACCACGTCGAGTTCATAGCCCTTCTTCCCTATCTCCCAATAATGCTCACCATTGAATATATGCACCGGGTGATGCGGAACTTTCCAAGCGAATTTCCTCTCACCGAGAAACGGAAACTTAAACGAAAAGCGGAGCGACGGACCGTAATGCGGTAAACTGATGATGACCCTGTGTGATGCGACTCGTCCGAGTTCCTTGAGCCCGGACTCAAAATGGTCAAAAGGTAAGTGTTCGAGTACCTCGAAAGCTACAGCAACATCAACCGATGCATCCGGAAGTGGTATGTGTTCTATCTCGCCAACAATATCGGGCTTGAGGTCTTCGGCGATATCGAGCGAGCGGTAGAGTACTCCAGTGTTTAGAGAGAGGTAATGCCCGATGACTCCGTCACCCTTTCCCACCTCAAGCACACTTTTGGGCTCAAGCATGAGCAATTCGCGTAGTTGATAATGATAACTCGACCATCGGTCGAGGCCACAGTAATGTTCAAAACGATATGAAATTTTATCTACTTGTTTACTCATGAAAGTATCGTTACCATCTTTCGCACTAATGATTCGTGACTTGCGTCACGGGTTACTTTTGCCTTGAGCTCTTTCAATGTTTCAAGCGAAATGTCATGTTCGGAGAGAAAAAGCAGCTGTGCTCCAAGCTCTACCCCACTACCTTGATTAAGCACTGGCAAGACAAATGTATCTGCATGTACCCCAAAGAGTGTGCGCCAGGTTTGGTTCGTAGTCAACGCTGGAACTCCTGCAGCAAGAGATTCGAGCACCACCTTGTCCATTCCTCCAGTCGGAAGCATATTTATCGTAACATGGGCAGCGCGGTAGTGGTTGCGAACCTCAATTGGGGTTGCTCCTCCCGGAAAATAGACTAGGTTTGTAAGGTTTTTTTTCTCGACTAATCGGCGTAGTGATGCAAAATACTCATCGTCACCCAGAGCGAGAGGGTCACCGAGAAAGATGACTTGAAACGGACGCTTGTTACGCTCTTGCAAATACAGAGCGGCTTCAATCAGTAGCTCACAATGCTTAATCGGTGTGATACGACCGACCTGCAGTATGGTGAATACTTTTTTATTTTCTTCAGGAGTAATCGAGCCCCAGAAGCGCACGTCGATGCCGTGGCCCATGAAATGTGCTTTTGCTGTCGGAATACGAAAACTGTCTGGAGTTGAAGAGAAAATAGTATCGGCTCCAAGCACGCCAAGTCGGAGCTTCCAGTCGACCTCGCGGTGTGTGTACCATAATGCAACCTTTTTCCCCATCAATTTCCAAAGCATACCTCCGAGTACGATATAAATCGGATTCATGTGTACGAATACAGTGTCGTAGTTATTCCGCTCGAGAACAATATAGCGAAAGAATCGTGAAATATATTTCGTTCGTGAGACCCCTTCTTCTTTTCCAAGCGAGATTACATTGACATTCTTTGGTAACTCATAGAGTCCGACGCGCAGCGCAATCACCGTCACCTCTCTGCATTCCTTAGCAAATGCTTCTACCCAGGTATGAAAAAAGCCAAGTATCTTGTCGTTTTTATCGAGCGACTGAGTAATGATGAGGAGTTTCATTTTTGAGTCTTTATTTCTTTTACTGCCAAGAAGATAACGTATTTATATACAAAATATGTCTCGACGGCGATAACAAAAGTCGAGAAGATTACCGCAAGAAGATAGTGTACAAAAAAATAGTCAACCAACAGATACATCAACAGCGTATTGATGCCGAGATTACCAACGGCAAGGAGGAGTGACATGCCAAGCTGTGCGGACATACGCTCTCGTTCATTGTTCTGAAATGTCCAGAATTTCTGCATAACAAAGCTGACAATAAATGTACCGGTAAAGGCAATTGCCGATGAGGTCAGGTACCAAACATGTAATACCTCAGTAAAAAGATAGATAAGCGTAATGTTGGTAAAAAAGGCAGTACTTCCTGAGATGAGAAAGCGCAAGAGCTGTGCGTAGCGATAGAGAGGCGCGTGAAGCGAGAAAGGCATGGTTATGATTTTACCATGAATGTGGGGGTGAGAGGATTGACTCATGCCACTATAATAACCTTACTTTGTTGTCATTTGTCGCAAAAAAGCGCTTTCTTTGCGGGGTTATTTGTAGCCCTCAAGCTCTTTCTGGCGCTTTGTTGAATAGGCAAATTCGTGATCTGCTGTCGCAGTAATGTAAAAATGCGGGTAGACAGGATTGAGCAACACGTCGAGAAAACCAGCCTTGAAATGATAGCCACGCATCGCTTTGATATTCCATCCGCCATGGAGTACTGTCTCTCGAAGCGTCTCTTTGGTAAAAAAATTAATATGCCCAGTTGCAAGAGCGCCCCTAAATTTTCCAATACGCATCAAGGACACAATCTTTGGAATGCAAGGAACACCAAGAATGAGTACGCCCTCAGGTTTCAAGAATTTTTTGACCGTAATCAAGAATGTGTGTGGAGCAAGTAAATGCTCAAAGATATTGTTGGCGAAAACAACATCAAACTTCTGGGTAAGAAAAAAAGCTGGGTCTTCAATATTTCCCTCATCAATATTCAGTCCTTTGGCTCTTCCATATGCTGCCTCCTCTGGTGAAATCGACACGCCAACGCTTCCCTTTCCAAAACAGGCTAGAAATTCTCCATATGAACAACCAATATCGAGTACTGATTTATTCCCGAGGTCGTGCGCTGCGATTATATGTTGAAATGTCGTTGACGCTGCAACGCTGGTGAATCGCTTTTCAATACGTGGGTCAGTTTCCATTTGCATCGTAGTATAGCAGAAACTATTATTCCACTGTGAGCTGTTTTACCATATAGGTTCCCTCGAGGGTGTAGCCGAGCATGCGGTAATATTCGCGCACTCCGATACCTGAAATAACCGCGAGTTTGCTATAACCCTTCTCTTTTGCGATACGCTCAGCTTCAGCGAGAAGTCGGCGCCCAAATCCAACGTGCTGACTTTGAGTACCTGAGCCACCAACTTTTGTGTGACGGCCATAGGTGTGAAGTTCGCGGATAAGCGCAGCCCCAACCAGTGCCGGGAGTGGCGCATTCTTGCCGAGCTCGTCAGGAAGACGCAGTCGGGTGAAGGACGCGAGTTTGCGCTCATTCTTGTGTTCAAACGACAAGAACATTTCAGTACCGCTCGTTGTTCGAAAAGTTATATTACGTAGCTCGAATTCATCAGGATTGTATGCGCCCTCACGTATTTCACGGCAACGAATGCACTTGCACTGCCAACCATTCTCCTTCATATCAACATCCATCACTTGGCGTAAATTCGAAATAGTACTCCCTGCCTTGATATAAGACGCAGGAATATCACGATAAACGCGCAGAATGCGCACATACGCAGGTACACGCTTCTTCTCTTCACGCATCACTTCGATAAGCTGTGCGTCGGTGTATGCAGTGAAGCCTCCTTCTTTCCAAATATCGTAGAGCTCGCTGTGCTCGAGCACCATGCATGGGTAAATCTTGAGCATATCGGGCTGAAAATCTTCACTGTTAAATAGCTCGTCAAACATAGTGATGTCGCGCTCAGGGGTTGAGCCAGGCAAGTTTGGCATCATGTGGTAGACCATCTTGAAACCAGCATTGCGAAGGAGCTCGGTCGCTTTCTTTACCCGCTCAATTTTCATATCGCGCTTGGTGAGTTTGAGCACATCATCGTCGAGGTGTTGTACTCCAATCTCGACCTTGGTCACACCGAGTGAACGCAGACGCTTGATCTCAAAGTCGGTAATGTAGTCAGGGCGAGTTTCAATAGAGAGTCCAATAATACGACACTTTGCTTTCTCATTTTCATCTTGCAGTTTGAGAAGGTATTCAAGACGATCTTCTCCACTCTTGAAATGAGGCAAAGGGCTTCGAGATGCGAGGCCTGGGGTGGCTCCCGAAGGAGCCATACTCGGAGTATGGTGAGGAGGGGGTGGGGCCTCAGAACGAAGCAGGTCGGAGTCATCTGTCTCATTTCCATAGTCGTTGCATGCGCGATAGCAACCAATAAGAAATTCTTCTTGATAGTTCGGATGATAGAAGCTCCAAGTACCGCCAATGACAATCATTTCTATTTTATCTATCGGATGGCCATTCATCTCGAGCGCACGTAAGCGGTTGGTGATTTGCAGGTACGGGTCGAAATCATTAAGAAGCGCACGCGCAGCAGCAGGCTCTTTTGATAAATAGCTCTTCGGCATGTTCACCTCAGTCGGACAGTAAGTGCAGCGACCAGGGCATGCGAACGGCTTGGTGAGGAGAGATACGACTGCAACGCCCGAGTTCGACTTGGTCTTTATCTTGCGCAATGCCAAAAGAGTTTCTTCGTCTATCCCTTCACTCCCTTCTGCGCGCAGTTCCTTGTAGAGCTCCAAGAGTTCTGCTTTGGTTGGCATTGGCATGGTTTTACCGTCATGTTCATGACGAACTCCATCGCGCGGATACTTCATCCGTTTTCTGACAGCCAAAAGCCGCTCCGCAAGTATCTTATCCTTGATGATAAATTTCTTGAGCTTCTCAACATCACGGTCATTTTTTATATTCGCAAACAACATCTGTAGAGCGTAGCAGAACTCGTGTTTCGGTGTAATTGACATCACACTTTTTCAAATGTCTGGTGATTATTGATACTCGCTTATGATGCTACACTTTTACAAATGAAGCGTACTACTGCAATAAAGATAGCCAAGGAAAACAAGAGTTCCTACAATTCCATGTCGGGAGAATTCTCCTTGTCTCGAGCGCGATTCTGGGAAGAACTCACCTTTCTTGGCGAGCACGCTACCCCTAATATGAAAGTGCTTGATATCGGCTGCGGTAACGGCAGATTCTACGATGTCATCAAGGAGCGACAGACAACGTACACTGGCGTCGATAATTCCGCGGGGCTTTTGTCTGAGGCAAAGAAAAAACACCACGGAATAGAATTTATAGAAGGCGACGCAACTGCACTCCCTTTTTCCGACCAATCCTTTGATATCGCATATGCATTTGCAGTTATTCATCATGTCCCGAGCAGGACACTACGAAAACAATTCATAAAGGAAGCTGCGCGAGTACTCCACAGCGGAAACACATTCATTATTACTTCGTGGTATCTGTGGCGCCCGCGTTATCTTACAAAACTTTTTCTCTCCTCGCTGAAAAGCATGTTCTTCCTTACCTCACTTGATATCGGGGACATGATGCACACCTTTGGCAAAGGCAGGCACTCACGCTATCTGCACGCCTTCACTGAGCGTGGACTTCGTCGACTGCTTGAAAAAAATGGGTTTGAGGTCGTCGGAAGCGAAATAGCCTCTCGTAGTAGTGGCTCAGGAGAACAGAACATTCTGGTCATTGCAAGAAAGAAATAAAAAACATCTCTCAAGATGTTTTTTATTTTTCTTCGCCGTAAACTTGGTTAAGGATATTGAGACTCTTTCCAGTATCCCGCAGTAGTTTATTGTTCTTCTTTACTATTGCGTTTAGAAGTTGAATGCCCTCCTTGTCACTCGAAACGCGTGTTTCATATGACTCAACAAGCGCTGCAAAATCCTTTATAAAACAACTCCCTCCTGCCCCGCGTCCGTCTTTATGGATAGGGTCAAGATACTTCTCAGGGAACCAAGGATTATGCAGTATGGCATCTTTAACCGAGTTCCATTCTACTCCATGTGCCATCGCAAGATCATAGAGGAGGTTAGTATAAACAATCATCATTACTCCCATGGTGTTATGCGTATATTTAATGAACTCGGCATCAACCGCTGAAACTTTCATAGTGTGTTTTGCTTTTGGGAAGATAGCTTCTATCAGTGTTGCTGCTTCCTTGTGCTCCTGTGTCTCTCCGCCAAGTCCAATAATGTTGCGTGAGGGAAAGTCTACATCTTCACGTGCAAATGCTTCACGGAGGAATTCGGGAACATGCATGATGACGAGGTGTTTGTGGTCATTTTGCAGTCGTTCGGTTGTTCCTTTTTGTACGGTCGACTTAATAACAACAATTTGCCCTTTGCGCAGATCTTTCAGTGCGTCTCGAACAAGCGAATCATCAAACGCTCCATGTTTTGTAGGCGTTGGGACCGCAATAACAACAAGGTCGGTCTCGGGGATCTGTGACTTATTGTTTATATGCTCAGGCTCGAGACTGTAGCGTATTACCTTGAATCCTCTATCTTCAAAATTATCCGCATAGTTTTTTCCGACATATCCTTGCCCGATGACACCAATTGTAATGCTCTTGATATTCATTTCTACTTTTTATTCACCCCGCAGACACAGACGGTTTCCTTATCAGTCACCTTGCAGACACAAAGCACGTCATCGCCGTAGACTGCTTCGAGAAGTTCCTTGTCTTTGTTCGTCGAACGCAAGAGATAATTGTTGGTCGCTTCAAATGAACGCAGGAGTGAATGCATATGCGAATGGTCTGGGTACTTTTCTTCATAGTGAAAGCGTAATGCCGCGAAGTCCTTCAGGAAACAGTGCCCACCTGCACCACGACCAACTACGCCGTTATCAAGATGTGGCATTTGGTGGAGCGGCTGCATGTGTGAATCCCCAATACGCGAATCGGCAACCATACTCTGCGCAATCACATCCCAAGACGCTTCGTGGTGCTGTGCAAGCTCGTAGAGCATATTCATGTACACCACCTTCATGTAGAAGAAATTGTTTCCGCCGTATTTTGTGAGTTCGGCTTCAGGGGCAGTGCAGATTACTTCGTATGGAGCGTTAGGGATAACTGCAAGTACTGCCTCTGCACGTTTTCTCCACTCGGGATGGTCTTTATGCTTCGACGGAATACCAATGATGTTGCGCTCGGGTTTTTCAATATCTTTTTTTACCGATGTTTCACGAAGAAATTCCGGTGCATGCATAACAAAAATACCAGGGTTTTCCTTGGCAATACTATCTGTTGTTCCAGGAAGAACGGTGGATTTTATGACCACCGTTTGCCCTTTCGTTGCCTGCTTGATGGCATCACGCAGAATACTGTCATCAAAACCCTTTGGAGTAGTCGGAGTTGGAACTGCAACAAAAACAATATCCGCTTTGCTCAGTTTCTCGAGATTCTGGTCGTACGGTTTCTCCTTAGCGTATCGAACGGTCTTGTAACCTCGACGCTCGAAATTATCTGCGAGATTTCTCCCTATCCACCCCTGTCCTATAAATCCGATTGTTGTTTCCATGTATTCGATAACTAGAGAAGTTGCCAAAATGTCACTTGTAATAATCCACGTACCATAACAGAGCATTCACTCCCCCGCAACCTTAAAAGCAGTGATTTAAGACGAACAAAAGTAGATGAAATTTGAGGTGAGGCAGAGCTATTGGGAACCCATTCTGATGGGGCTCTGCTGCAAGACCTTTTGAGATTTATTCAGAGAAATCCAAAAGGTGTACTGCGCCTGTAAGGCGAGGGGTGTTTTCGCTAGTTTCGTAGGTCCTTACCGAGGTGTGGGAGAAGCTTCTCTTTATGCCACTCATACTGTCGCTCGAGCCCCTCTTCAAGAGTGACTTTCGGAATAAATCCAAGCAGATCCTTCGCCTTTCCAATCACAGCATGCGTCTCGCGCTGGTCGCCATAGCGAGGAGGACTTTTAGTGAGCGGCGCCTTTTGCCCAGTGATGCGCTCAATGATAGCAATTCCATCGCCAGTAGAACGAAGCTCTTCGGTGCCAATATTGATAATCTCCCCTTGTGCTTTGTCGATACGATCGAGCGCGCGGATGACACCATCAACAATATCATCGATGTAGGTGAAACTGCGCAGATGTTTCTCACTGCCTTCGTGAAGTGGGAAAGTATTCCCCGTTTCAATCGCATGAATGAGTTTGTGATAGAGCTTTTCTGGGCGTTCGCGCGGACCAAATACTGAAAACAGACGGAGCGCGGTAACGGGAAGCTTGTCGCTTCGATATTTTGAAAGTGAAAGTTGCTCCGCTGCAAGTTTGGTCACTCCATACGGCGAAGTTGGACGAGGAAGCTCATCTTCACTGCCTCTCGCAGAGACTCCGTACACCGATGACGTGGAAATATGCACGAATGCCTTGAGGTTTGGTAACGTCAGTGCATGCGAAAGTAACTTGTGTGTTGAACTAATATTATTCTTCACATAGTGGTCAAAGCTTGTCCCCGCGGAAATACCGGGCTGGGCGGCAAAGTGGAGAATCGCATCAATGTCGCCAAATGTTGTGAAGTCGTGGGTGTTGATGTCGGCGATGACCACCTTGCCACCTGCCTTTTCGACATCCTTGATACTCAGCTGTTTGATGCGCGGGTCATAGTATGGGTCAAGATTGTCGATACCGATAACTTCGTCACCCCGCAGCAAAAGTCCCTCCGCAACATGCGAACCTATAGCCCCTCCAATTCCAGTGATTAAAACCTTCATAAGATAAAAATATATTTGCTTCTTTTTACAGTAAAGTCGGACTTTCATCAATCCGCGTATCCATTAGCCCTCTTTGTATAAACTCGAGATCGACACCCTGAGTAGCAGCCATGCGGCGCTGACGTTCCTCTTTCGTCGCAAGCTTGGCAAGATGACGATGGTACGCGCGTGGGTCAATATTGAGGTCATCTTCTTTCCACATCATTCCCTCACCCTTGGGCTCGATCACTGCGATACATTTTCCGAAATATTTGACGAGGCGAGTGAGTGGAATAATCTCCTCACAGCCGGCAGCATGGTACTCAACGGCACCATCCCCATGACGAGCAGCTTTCATTTCACTCCAACCTTTCACTTTATCCCTTTTCTCAGCGTGCTGAAGTGAGGGTTTGGCCGCAAGAAGATCAAAACCACCGACCGTCATCAGACTCTTGTTGTGCCAGATAGCGAATGTATCCATAATGTAACCCTTGTGCACGAGCTCCGCCAATTCGTTCATCGCAACACCGGCGACACGTGCCTTGTTGTACATTGCTGCCAAGAGACCATTTACATTTTCTGCTGTCGCATAACTTGATGCTCCATGGGAGAGTATCATCGAATACGCGATCCGATCTTCGAGTTGATTGGCGATGCCATAGTTGAGGAGCATGCAATAGATGTCACCGCGTTTGATCTCATAGATATTGACCGGTGCATCGGGAAATTCGGAGCGCACCATCTCTCGCAAGCGTTCAGCAGTGAGTCCACAATCACTGTCCTCGAAATTGGGATCACTTGAAACAAGAAAATCAATACGATTAAATGTCTGCCGATCGCCGGTCTTGAGCGTGAGCAATCTCCTTAGTGCCTCCATCGCTGAGGCAACTCTTGCCCATACTGCTTCAGGAGTATATGAGTAGACACGAAGGAGCGCGCCAACACGGTTACGTTCGAGTAGTTTAAGTGCATCACGCTCAATGTCATTCATGAAAACAGTATACCCGCACACTGACTTTGCACCAAAGCGAGTGTGCGGGTATAACAAAAACCCGCGCAAAGCCGCAGGTACCAGGGTTTTGTTCCCCGACAAAGTGCAGGCGCCGCCTGCGCTAAATACACAACGCGCCTTTTCCTCAAAGCTTACAAAGCCGCTCTCGGGTAACAAAATCCGCGCGAGTTTCCTCGCGCGGATCAAAAATAAAAACCTCATCAACCTGTGAACGGACCCTCCCGTCGATACACACCATCATCACCCTGACGGACAAGCAGGATCGGCACATCGAGATCCTTCGCGAGAAGCCCAATCCGCTTGACCACATCCTTGGGGTCTATCTCACGGTTCCACCGTGACTCGCGGATCTCGCCGGTGAGGGCACGCATACTCCCGAGGAACGAGCGCACGAACTTGCCCTTACCTTGCCCGTCTCCTGCGAGAACATAAAGGCGATTGGAGGAGAGGAAATGATTCAGCGAGAACGGTACGTTGCCCTCGCGCTCCAGCACGATCGGGTAGCCTCCGAAGCGCAGCGCGAGCGCCGTTGACCCGTTATTTCCGAGATGGTCGGGCTCGTAGTACATGTCCTCCTTCTTTTCATTGTAGTACATGTACACCTTCCCTATCCCGGGAACGAACCAGGTCTGTCTGCCGCCGCGGGCCATCTTGTAGGGCATCGGCATGTCGCTCGCGTGCCAAATGGCGAAGGTCACCGCAGGGCTGTCGGACGTGTCGATGATGTACGGGCCGCTGTGTTCGTTCCTCTTGAAGTCGTGCTCACGCAAGACGAGCGCATAATGCCCGTCCTCGAGCTTCACCGCAGTGACGGCACCATCGGTAGCGCCGAAGTCGGAAATCTTGAGTCCGGTGTTCTTGCGAAACACCTGCTCGCTGGCGTCCGGGAGAAGCACCGCGTAGTGGGTGCTGCGCGGGCAGCTTCGGTCATCACGTGATTCGCGTGCAAACCAGGCACGCTCACTCTCAAAGGTGAGATTCATGTCAGTTCCTCCTTCAGTTAAAGTTCCCGAGCGGAAGGATTTCCGCTCGGGGTACCGCTTACGCGATGTGGATCACCCGCGGTGCATCGAGTTCGGCCCATGCGAGCTGTGCGGCCGGGCGCGAGGTCTTCGATGCAATCTTTGCCTCGTGCTTCTTGCGCCGCTCTTCATCCCAGCCGTCCATGTTCCACTCTTCGTAGAAACCGGGGACCGAGACCAGCTTGGCCGAGAGATGCGGGAAGAGCTTCTGGTACAGCGCGATTGCCGTCACCTCTTCGACGCCTGCCATCTTCTGGTCGAACGGCGCGTCACCAGCCAAGGGAAAACCGAGCTTGGCCAGATGCTTGAGGTTCCAAAGCGCGAATGTGTTCCAGGGAACGGTCGAGCCGGTCCCCTCCACCTGACCGCCCTTCCAGATGTGCTCCGAAAAGCGCGCGCCTGCGACCAGAGTGTCGTTGTCGACATGCACCGAGAGCGCCTGCACCTGCTCCGCCGTCGGCGGGAATTCGGCACTCGCGAGGAGGAGCCGATCTGCGCCCATGAGCGCCGCCTTGTAGACGATGGCGTTCAATGGGGCAACGAACTTCTGCCACGGCGTGACAGCGAACACGTCTGCGTCGGGATGGTTCTTGGCACAGTATCCGATGCTGTCGCACTTGTCCTCGACGACATTGATCGCGACGAACACCTTGCCGAGCTTCAGTCCGGCCTCGATGAATGCCGAAAGACGCGACAAGTCCTTGGTGGGATCCTTGCCGAAAAAACGCGTGCCAATGGTCTGCATGTGTATAGCTCCTAAAGAAGCGACTTTCGTCGCGAGGTTGAAGTACCCTGCTTTTTGGCAGAGTGGTTATTGCGCGAATGCGCAATTCTTATGGATTGAGAGTTCTTCTCATCACAGAGTTGAGCCGAGTCCGCAAAGTAGAGCGGAATCGGGGTATGAATCAAAGAACGGTATAGAAATATAGTAGCAGATAATCGACTTTTTGTCAATTATTCAAGGATTTTGAGTAGTGCTTTGGCGAGTTTATCGGAATCGTGGCGAATGAGGGTGCGGCGAAGCAAGTCTTTCTTGGGGGTCTTCGCCACTCCGTCAGCCAAGAGATCCTTACCAATGAGTTCATAGCCGCTCTTCTTGCAGGCATCGGTACATACGACCGGCTCCCCTTCGTCTGCGTAGCGACGGACCAATTGTTGCGGCGGCTTCTTGGTATTGAAAAGAATGGTGTTGAAAACTTCCTTACCGATATATTTTTCGAGCGCCAGCACATAGTCGGACACAGAAAAATTATCAGTATGCCCTTGCTGGCTCATCAGGTTTGCAATGAAAACTTTCTTTGCCTTACTGCGGGCAAGTGCACGCGAGACTCCTTTCACTAAAAAGTTTGGAAGTATCGAAGTATAGAGCTTGCCAGGACCAATGACGATGAGGTCCGCCTCGGCAATTGCCTTGAGTGCTTTGGGATTCGCAGTTCCAACTGGGTCAAGAAATATTTTTTTGATACCGTATTTCGAGACCAGCTGATATTCCATGAATGCGCTCTCGCCATTGAGTATCTTGCCATTTGAAAGTTCCGCATGGAGTGCAATTTTATCGAGAGTGACGGGCACAACTCGCCCACGAATGTTAAGGACATTGGCTGCAACATCAATGGCTTTGTCTATACTCCCTGTCACCTGCTCAAGAGTTGAAATGAAAATATTTCCGAAACTATGTCCTTTGAGGCCTCCTCGGTCGTAGCGATGGTTAAAGAGTTTCCGCATCACGAGGTCCTCGTCCGCAAGTGCGACGAGACACTGGCGCACATCACCGGGAGGAAGTACGCCGAACTCATCACGTAGTACTCCAGTCGAGCCGCCGTCGTCCGCCATGGTTACCACCGCAGTGAGATCTACCGGATGATGCTTCAGCCCCGAGAGCACAGTAAATGTACCTGTGCCCCCACCTATGACAACAATCTTAGGGTTTCTTTTTTGTTTTGCTTCCACGTTGTGATATTTTTTTTATTGGTGTATGTTTCTCTCCTATCGCATATGCTTTCTCCCAGCTTTCCTTATACAACCTCATTGTCGCTTCTTTGGTGGCAAGCTTTTTTCCTTCTGCTTTGCCATTTTGTGAAATCGATACCCGCAATTCAGCATCTTCAAGCAAACGGTTGATTGCAATATAGAGTGCCTCTTCATCTCCTGTGGGAATCACTATACCTGTTTCTTCGTTTCTGACCACTTCCCCCGCGCAACCGACATCAGTCATCACCACTGGCAGCCCCGAAGACATCGCCTCTATGGCAGCCATCCCCCATCCCTCATATAGTGACGGCTGGACGTAGATATCGGAAGTTTTGTAATACGACACCACGTCTCGTGCCCACGGCAATATTACAACTGATTTTTCAATCCCAAGTGTTCGTGAGAGATTTACCAATCGTTCCCGCTCTGGTCCCGAGCCAACAACAAGGAGCATCGCATCATCATGGACCGTGGCAATGCGAGAAAATACTTTGATCAGTTTCGCGTAGTTCTTTTCGGGTTGAAGTCGACCAAATGAAAGAATGATGCGCGCAAACGTTGGGTAAGTGCTGTGGAGATTAAAGTTTGGGACTGCATCTCGAAACTGTGCAGCATCTACCCATATCGGAACTCGAGTAATTTTATCGGGGGTTACTCCAAGTCTAAGCACCGAGGAGCGTACCCGCTGGGAAACTACCCGTACCCCGGCCGCCTTGGTGAGAAGAAAACTCGCCAACAGTAATTTAAATTTATTGCTCAGCCGTTCCGCTCGCCACTCGCGGCTCCATGGGTCAGTGTGAAGCTGAAGATGAAGCGGGATGTTGTATTTACGTGCAAGTAAGTACCCTAGTGTGCCGGTAAAAAATGGGTCTTGTGTGGTAATCAGCCACTTACTTTTATCAGGTGAGTGTTCAAGAAGTGTCTTTCCAATCTTGTACGCATCGGGAAGGTAAGCGAATTTTGACCCCGATGAAGTAGGGTGGACAACAAGTTTCCTCCCCAATTTGAATTCTTTGTACTTTTCAGCTTGTGGGGTAAAAACAATCACATCAAGCGTAGTGACGAGATTTGCTTGCTCAAGGAGTCGCGTGCGCACCGGAGAGTCCTCGTCAAACAGTGTTCGGTCGGTTGAGTACATCAAGAGTTTCATAGCTTCAAAGTATTGAGTAGCGACATGAGCGATTGTAGCATATGCGGCTCAGTGAATCCCTGTACATACTCCGCGGCACGTGACGCCATTTTTTGAGATTGTTTTGTATCCGCAAGAATGCCTCGGAGTGCGCGAGTAAGAGACTCACGCTCATTATAGGGAAGTAGTACTCCCCTATCCCCAGCAAGGAGTTCGGTATTGCCTCCGACCGCTGTGGTAACAATCGGAGTCTCAACTGCCATTGCCTCCAAGAGGAGATGCGAGAGGCCTTCGTAACCCGTATTGAGCGCAAAGCAGTCTGCGGCCTTGATGCGCGAGAGTATCTCATCATGAGACTGATTAGCAGAAAAGCCTACGAAATCGTAGCTTCGCTCTTTTGCATATGCTTCATACTCGCCTCGCTCCCCGCTCCCCACAATCTCAAGCCGAAGTCCAGAGAATTCTTTTGTCAGCGGCGCCGCTGCATCCATCAGTACCTTAAAACCTTTCCATGGCACCATCCGCCCAACGGAAATGATGACCGGGTTATCGTATGAAAACTTCTTGCGCAATACTTCCTTTGAAGCGGTCGGTAAGCCTGCATTGAATGCATTGTAAACGACCGTAATCTTAGTTGGCGCTATCCCCCACGCGGTGACAATGCCTTTTAAATATTCACTCGGGACTATCACGGAGAGTGCCCGCTCAGCAACTTTTTTCTGAATGAATCGCAGAAACTTTACTTGAATCGGGTAGTCGAACTTTTTTACGAAGTCATCGAGATTCTCATTTACGCCGAATCGTTGAGTTCCCTGCTCCCACGCATAGTCTCCGACCATTTTGAGGATGAGTGGTTTCTTTTTCAGATAGGAAACGATAAGTGCGGGCAGCCCGACCGAGACAGGGTCGAGTGTGAGGATTAGGTCAGCATCCGCTGCCGCAACAAAAAGAGCGCGAGTGAACGCGAAATGGCTGTAACCTTTTCCAAGCTGTCGAAATAGGCTGAATGAAACGACCTTGGTTTCGATGCCTTTCGCAGGCAGTGCGGTCTCGAGGAGTTTCGCATAGGTTGCCGGTCCTCCGTCATCGGGCGGATAGAGTGGGGTTGCAATGAGTAGTCTCATAGAGGCGATTATACCCTATCTGCTATTTTGCTCCATAAATCATAGTCCATAGGAAATACAACAAATGCAGGACTGAAATGGTTATATCCTGTGCAGTCATGATAAACTACCCGTTATGAAGATAGCGATACTTTCCCCTCTTTACCCCCCAGATATTGCAGAATTGGCCTCATATACAAAAGAACTCGCGAGGCGACTCGAATCTAACCATGAGCTTACGATCCTCACCTACGGTTGCCTCCCTGAACCCATAGAGGGAGTTCGAATCGTTGCGATAGACAAACGTGAACCACTTTTTGTGCGACTCCCCCGCTATTTTTTTGCATTATGGAAAATTGCACGGAGCGTCGACCTTATCTATGCGCAGAATGGTGCCTCGATAGAGCTCCCCCTTATCCTCGTTTCATTGTTTTCATCCACACCATATATCCTGCGGATGGGAGACGGCGCCGCGCTGTCACGCTCGGAAAAACGACCCACACTTCATGTAATAGATAAGATCGCGATGAAACATGCACAGAGTGTAGTCAGGACAGGACCGCTTCCCCGGCCGGAGATACTCCCGTTCGCAAAACAACCTGTCGATTTATCGGCATATGAACGCTCCTGGACGGAACACCTCACCCTACTTAAAAAACTATTTACCAATGACTCGCATTGAAACACATACCGATTGGGAAAACTACCGTGACAAAGAACTCACGGGGGTTTCGCCGATGCTCGCAGAATTTGGCTATACCCTTGAAACAAAGCAGCCGCACATAAGTGGAGAACGCTATTTGATGCAGGCGGTCACTACCGCACACGGAAAGAAGCTTATCCTACTCGCAAAAGATGAAAAAACGGGTAGGCGCGTCGTCATCAAGATAGCGAGTGACAGCACCGGAAGAGCCGAGCTTGCGCATGAAAGAGTCTGTCGGACGGTTCTTGGGAAGATCAACTTTGCCTATCGGATATTCTTCAGCCCACAGGAGTTATTGTTCACAACGCGAGGGAAATATACCATCTCGATTCAAGAGTTCCTTGAGCAGGAATGTGCATTCCTCGAACGCCCAATAGAACAGCAATTCACTTTCGCGCTGCTGGGGTTCAAGGCGCAGGAAGGTGCACACGCGGCAACGTTTGCCCACATGCGTATCGCAAAGAAGACCTTTGGAAGTCGTTCAGCAAAAGAGTATCTAAACAACTATTCAACATTCAAAAAGAACATCCTCATCCATGCACCGGCAAACGGTCCGCTCGCTGAGTTACTCGAAAAAGGAGAGACGATGCTGCGTGAAAACGAGACCACCATCGAGCGCTATTCGGGCTTTCTTACTCACACGGATTTTGTCCCGCATAATTTTCGCATCCAAGATGAGCATATCTACCTGCTCGATCATTCCTCGATCGTATTCGGTAATAAATATGAAGGCTGGGCACGTTTTCTCAATTTTATGACGCTGTATAGTCCCGAGCTAGAGCAGCTACTCGTGAAATATATAAAAGACAATCGTACCGCGGAAGAATCGCTCGCGCTCACCTTGATGCGTGTCTATCGGCTCAGTGAGATCATCTGGTTCTATACCGATCTCCTCGAGAAGACCGGAGGAGACTTGCGCACACTGGAAGAGAAACGTGTCAGCTTTTGGACCGAAGTACTCAAGGCCACAATAAACGGACGGCCACTTAGTTCAGAAATTCGCGAAACATACATAAGAGAAAGGGACTCGCTCCGAAGTCAAGAAGAGAAAGAAAGGCAGGTAGGTCTCCACTAAACATCCGACAATGCGTCCATGCGCTCGATGAGAGCGGCATATTCCGCAAGTAGCGGATGGTCCCATGTGTCCTTAAGCATGTCGTAGACCGCATGTTCGAACCACATCTTTTTTGCTTTTCCTTTGTTAAAATTCTTCCACACCACTGGACCTTGCGCCTCATAAGCCATGAGCAAACTTTCCGCATTGTGAATCTTATCGGCAATAGCTACTGCTTTTGCTCCATCTGGGCCATTCTTTACTGTTTCGACATACTTCATTTTCTTGTCCTCCCACGAAAGGGTGTCATCATTTGTGACCGCGAGCACAATAGCAAACACTTTATCTCCAAGTTGTTTATAGAGTTCGTCTCGAGAGAATTCAGTGTCCTCGAGGACATCATGTACAAGCGCGGCGGCAATAACTTCGTCTGGGAAATCATGACGCATGAGCTTGAGTGCAACCATCATCGGGTGCGAGATATATGGTATATCGGCTTCCTTGCGCTTCTGCCCCTGATGAGCGGACGTTGCGATACGTACTGCTTTTTCAAGTAGTGTCGGCATGCATTATGCTGTTACCTTATTAAATACCTCTTGTTGCATTGTTGTTGCAATATTATCCCAATCATATTTCTCCACAACCATCTTTCGTGCAGTCTCGCCGACTGTTTTGACTTTTTCAGGATGCTCAAGGATATCCTTCACCGCAAGTACTATCTGTTCGGGACAATCCTTATCCACCACCCAACCGGTCGTTGGCTTTTCAGGATTTCTTTTTTCACCAAAGAGAAAATCGGCAAGGCCTCCCTCCTGAGTTGCAATAACTGGAAGCTTCGACGCCATCGCCGAAAGAAATGCATTACCGAGTCCTTCGGAGCGACTTGGGCAGACGAATATATCCCCCGCCTTACGGAAATTCGTCACCTGCGAGCGATCTACTTGCCCAATGAAGAATACTCGATCAGTAAGTCCAAGTTTTTCAGTCAGCTGCTTCAGCATCACCTCATCTTCACCACCTCCGACAAGAAGTAGTTTTACATTCTCGGGTAGTTGAGCGAGTGCGGTGATAGTATCATCATTCGCCTTCTGATGGACCAAACGAGCGGTGTTCACCAGCCAGACGTCTCCGGTTTTTTTATTGAAACGATTTTTTATTTCATCGACTTCATGCTGATCGAATGATTCTTTGATATCTTTCGGATTCGCACCGTTCGGAATAATGATTACCTCACCTTTGTATCCGCGCAGTGCTGGCCAAGTGGCGAGATAGACAGATATGGCATGAACGGTCTTTGCGGAACGAAACCCGATATCAAGTAGCCATGCAAACGGAAGTATGAACCAGCGCTGGAATACTTTCTCATACGGGTCGCCGTCCTGTTGCGTTACTACATGTGGAATACGGACTCCAAGTAAGCGGAGTATGCCAACTGGAAAAAGCATGTACGTCATCAGCGCCCAGATAGCAGAAAAATGCTCGGTACGATTGAGTGAGATAGTCTTCCAGACCAAAAGTGGTACAAATAATATCTTTGAGAGATACCCCGGACCAAAGCCGACGCGATGGACATGGACATTGCCGATTAGTTCATCCTTGAGATCTTCTACACCAAAGCGATGTGTAAGCATGTGGAATTCGAACTCACTTTGCACTATTCTGTCGGTAATCTCTTTGACCGCAGCCTCTGCCCCGCTGACGTGCCGCGGATAATAGGCAAGCGAGAAAATGAGGATTTTTTTCATTTTTTTTCTTTTTTGATTGCATCGATATACTCAGGGAGCTTTCGTTTTTGCTTCCAACCCAAAGACTCGAGCTTCGTCGTGTCATCTGCTCGCGACGAGCGAGTAGTTTTTGTGGGCGGAAGAATCTCAGCTCTCGCGCCAAGCATCTCGACAACATCGAGGAGTGAGAACTCTTCTTTTGCACTAATCGCGTACTCGTCACGCTCACCTTTTGCGCCAACAAGTGTAATACCGTCGATTGTATCGTCGATGTAGGTAAATGCCCGAGTCTGTGTGCCGGGACCGGACACCTGACATGGTTCCCCTTTGAGATAACACTGCTTGAATGTCTCGATTACAGTCCCGTATCCGTTCTTTTCTGCACGCTCTCCGGGACCGTATACATTATAGAAATAGACGATCGAATACGGAAGCTCGTACCAATTACTGTAGTTGGCGACTAGTTCGGTATTTGCAGCCTTAGCCCATGAATACGGTGAGCGATCTCTTCCCTCTACGCCATCTTCGCGCGGAAGTGCGAATTTCGTCGAAGAGCCTGCGTAGACAAGTTTACATTTTTTCTCGCGCCAGTATTCAAGTACGGAAGTTGTACCGATGATGTTGAGATCAATGACTTTGTCAGGCTCATCGATACTTTTTGCGACACGAGAGTATTCACCAAGATGATAAATGATATCCGGAGTTTCAGGAACATGCTTGGCAATATCCTTGGTGTGACCTTCGCGATACTCGATGCCTTCGACATGATTGTCTTTTGAGCCGGTGAAGTAGTTGTCGAGCGAGATGACCCGATACCCCTCCCCCTTCAGTCTTTTTACAAGGTGAGTACCGATGAAGCCTGCTCCTCCGGTCACGAGTGCGATCTTTTCTTGGTTTTGCATAGCGTCACTATAGTATAACCGTCCACAAAGAAAAAGGTGGCCCTTGGGAGGGCCACCTTGAATGTCAACTGCAAGATTCACATGTACTGCCAGAACTCCTGGCTGATGGCGAAGAGCTGGTCTTCAGCACCGAGCTTGGTCGCAAGTGCGACCGCTTCAGCGACAGTGCGCTTGATCTCGGCTTCGCTGCCGTTTCGCACGTACCACCATGCGAGCGCTCGCAGGATGCGGACCTTCTGCTCGGGCGGGCTGTAGTCGACCTCGCGGAATTCTTCGCGCAGCATTCCGAAGTACCTGCCGCCCATGATGCCACCCTTCTTCAGCGGCTGAAGCATCTCTTCGTCGACCATCAAGCCCTTAAGGAGGAGCATGCGGGTCGTCGGCGTCGGGTCTCGCGTGAGGCCGTACTCGCGCATCTTGATCGCAAAATTCGAGCTCCCGGGAAGCTTCGACGCGACCGATGCCAAGACGTCAATCTGGTCTGGGTTGAGTTCTTCTGCCTCGTACCCGAGACGGATCACCCAGAACAGGATGACGATGCCGAGGTACGCAAGGTACCTGTGCTTCCGGCTCGGAGCCGACTTCACCGCGGTGTTGAAGGTCACGAGGAGCTTGAACAGCCCCTCCTGTACTGCGCCGTCAGGCCCCCAGTGCGGGCCATCCCAATGCTTGCGCGAATGGGAATCTTTCTGTTGTTGTGCCATGTTTCACTCTCCAGTTGGTTGTGGGGAACAATATGGTAAAACTATAGCACTTTTTTTATATAAAGTCAATAATCGCTGAGGCGGTCATTCTTGTCGTCTTTTCCCTCTATAATATCTTCAATAATTGCATATTTGTCCGCCTCAGTTGGCTGATATTCCTCTTTGCGCATGACAAAAATTGCGGCAGCAATGACCAGAAGAACCGCCAACATTATCATCGCCCATGCATGCTGCTGCTCTTTCTTATCTGTCCCGCGCTCCCACAATACATTCGCCGTCTGTGTGGATGTTGAAGTTGGCACACTCGTTGTCCCGGCCTTGCTCGCTACTAGCGTAGACGGTGATACGGTGTTTTTTTCTGAAACTAGTTGTGAACTCGGAGTCTGTGCATAGGCAACGGGAATTGTTCGTGGCAACACAACTTTTTGTAGCGGTGGTGCAACTTCAGTTGCAAGTGATGGGGTTTTGTTTTGCGCTTTCGGCGTAGGGGGAGCAGTAATCCAGCCCGATGAAGTCCGCTGTGCTGTGTGTTTCGATACTTTATCACCACCGAGCTTCGACCAATTTTTTCCACCAACGGCAGTGTCGACGGTAGTCCCCCCGCCATCCACAAGCTTGAGTGTCTCGCCATCATTGGATATTCCCTTTCCAAAGGATACGACAAGGTCGGCAGTGACTTCTGGTACAGCATTGTCATCACTCCGTTCGATAAGAAAATATCCATTCGGGGAAATACTTCCTGAAAGCAGTACGATGGTAGCCCCACCTTTACCGGTTATTTTCCAACCCGTAAGATCAGCCACACTCGAGCTCTGATTTTGTAGCTCTATCCATTCGTCGCTACTTGAGTTCGAAGAGCCCATCCATGCTATTTCACTCAATACCACGGCAGCAAATGCTAACTGCGTCGAGCAAAAGAAAAGTATAAAAGCTACCAAGGCGAGTTTCTTCATATTTTGCCATCTTAGCTTGGTTTTCTAATGAGTCAACCCAACGCCACATTGACTAAGGGGGTATCAAATTAGCTCATATGCGAGACGTGGAGAAGACAATGAGGAAGACGTATTCGGAATACGTTGACCGAATTGTAGAGGCTCCACAACGAAGCAGATGAGTTTATTTGGAACCCTCTCAATCGGCGAGAACTTTTTTAAGTACATCCTCAGGTACTTCCGTAGGAGGAGGTGGTATAAACGGTGAATCAAGAAGTGGTGAACGAACTTGTGCTTGTGGAGGAGGTGGGGGTGCGGGTGGAAGTCCCTCTGTACCACTTTGGGTACGGAGATTTTCTTCTTTTCCATTTGGGGCTGGTGCTGGGGTTGGGACAAATTCCCTCTTCATTTCTCTACTCTGTCCACTCGTTTGGGCTTGTTCTACCGACTTCCCTACCCCTTTTGAGACGAGTACCGCAGAAAGTGCATCGCGCAAACTTGAAAGATTTTGCTCGGAAGGTCCCTTGTCGCGCTTAGGGCTGGTCTTGAGCAGAGACAGCGGTGCGGGATGTTCTGCGTGTGGAGTGCGTTCACCGCCTGCCTGCGCAGGCAGGTGTACACGCGGAGGTGTTTCTTGCGAGACATGTCGTCTCTCAAGAAGAGGTGCTACGGGTGTCTGTGTTTGTGTAACTGGGGAGGCTACTGTAATTGGTGAAATTTGCTCTTCAGATCGAGTAACCAAGGGAGAAGCTGGCGCAATACTCGGAGCAGGAGTTGGCTCTTCAACTCTCTTTACCAACTCAGCAAATTGATTTCGAAACGGCTGGTGTACTTCTTCTTTACTACGCAAAGGAGCACTAGCGGGTGGTGAATATGGTCGAGCAGTATCTCTACCTGTCTCGGTGTTTGATCCTTGTCCTCTATCGTTTGTTCCCCTATTTTGCATCGTGCGCTCGCCCTCACCCCTCGTTTCACTTCCCGCACGTGGAGGAGTTGTGCGCTCACCTTCACCGCGGTATTCTCGTGCTGATTCTCTCCCCATTTCGACATATTGCGCAGATGGTGGCCGAGCAGCCGCTGAAGCAGTTGGTCTAGCACCGGGTGGGTATTTGCGTGTCTCTGGAGCTTGCGAGCTGTTTGGGTCACGCGGCTGTGGTGGAACTGGCTCATGCCACTTGCGTACCTCCTCTTCAACCTGAGCACGTGGAAGCGCAAATTGCGCGCGCGATGAATCAATGACTTCTTGCGCAAAAGTGTGGGCTGGCAACTTGGGGCGATTAATTGTCGTTGCAGAAAATGGCGGAGAACCAATCCCCTTTATCATCAGCTTGAGATAAACCTGAGCAAAACCAAGATTCACTATATCCTCCGAAATAAATACCGGTGCAAATTCTTTTTCGAGCACTTCAGCATCATACGAACCCACACGAAACGCAATCATGGTACCGACGTTACCAAATACTGCAGCACGTACTTCGTCCGACATTTGCTCGATATATTGATGCGCAATCGTGAGCGCTAGTTTATATTTGCGCGCTTCTGAGAGAATGTCTGCAAATGATTCATTGGCAAATGACTGAAATTCGTCAACATACAGATAAAAGGGTGGAAGAGACTTAATCTGCTCGGGTCCAACATCTGCACGGCTCATCGCAGCGAGATAAATTTTGGTAATCAGCATCGAACCTACTAGGTTTGCGTTTCCCTCACCCATTCGGCCTTTCGAAAGGTTTACAATCAAAATCTTTCTTTTATCCATCACATCGCGAATGTCAAAGGTAGATTTCGGTTGCCCTACCATATTTCTGATGAGCGGATTCGCGGCAAATTGTCCTACTTTGTTTTGGATTGCAGCGGTCGCTTCAGTGGCAAACTTATCAGAGTACTTTGCATACTCATCTACCCAAAATGCCCGCACCGATGGGTCGGTCACATTTGCAACAATCATATTGCGATAGTCTTTGTCGGCAAACATGCGATTTACTCCAAGGAGTGTCGAGCCGGGAGTCTCCATGAGTGCAAGCATGGCATTGTTCAAGATATATTCCATGCGTGCACTCCACGCATCTACCCAAACTTTTTTAAATGCCCCCATCAGTCCCGACACGACCAGCGGTCTCTTGTCGCGACCAAGGTCTTCCATCACATTGAGTCCAACTGGAAACTCTTGGTCAAATGGCGCGAAGTAGATGACGTCCTTGATGCGATGCTCGGGAACATAGGAAAGGAGGGTCTCCGCAGTTCCTCCGTGCGGGTCAATGAAGCAGATACCTTCGCCATTCTGGATGTCCTGTATAGCAAGATTCTCAAGCAAGGTGGATTTACCCATGCCTGTCTTCCCTATTACATACATGTGGCGGGCGCGGTCGTCATCACGAATACCAAACTTGATACGCCGCGAGCGATAATCGGTCTCGGCGAAATAAGTTACTTTATCTGGAGTGTTCATCGAATCGGACATACTATCTTTATTATAAACTAATCCGATATTTAAAAATACTTCTATCTCTGCTTGGGGCAAAAGAAAAGGCCCGACCGAAGTCGGAGCCTGAAGCGGTGAACTCATGCGGCTCGCAGCTGTACTGCGCTCGCTTTGTTTACTCGGGTGATGAGATACATGTGGAGCAAGTTGTAATAGTGACCGATACATCCCTCTTCGCGGGGGTGTATGGGGCCGAGCTTCTGCTCGCTGTACCCGTTGTCGACGAGTGCGCGACGGCCGCGTTTGGTCGAAATGCATAGTTCTCGGTCTTCTGAAGCAGTTACTCCATACGCAGCCTTGAGCTTAGTGACAAGCTCCGGATTGCGAAGGAGGAGCGCCTCGGGCACATACCACTCAATGACATTACGGCAGCCACCGCCGTCCTGTGGAACAAAGGTGCTCACCACGAACACGTGCTCACCTTCGACATCAGTCGGATACCACTCGAAGGTTGTGTAGGGACCGAACATCATCCATACGGCGCCGTAGAGAGGAGTGTTCCCTGCCGACAGCACTGCATCACGATAGTCTTGGTACTCCTTGCACACCTTGGTGGTCTTCTCGCGCCAACCGACGAACTGGATACTCCAGTGTTTACCGTAGACAAGCCAAAGGTTCTGCATGTCAACCAGCTGGTTGAAAGAGGTCTGGTGGATGTCGTCGACATGGTCGGTGTCACCGAAGACTTCCATCGCGTCGAGAGCGCTGAATATTTCCTGCGTCTCTTCCACTGAGTGAAGTACAGTTCCCTTCAAGTGAAATGGCACGATGCCAAGCCGGGCAAAACTTTCTTCACCCCATACATCTTGAAGCATTTCAGTAGCGCCACAACCAGCCTCGAAGATGAGACTGCCCACCTTCTCGATGGCGATGTTGTTGAGTGTAAGGCACGGCTTCTCATCACCTTCAGCAAGTACTGGAGCAAAGGTGAACTCGCCCTTTGCGTTGTAGGTGTAGCGATGGTACGGGCAGATGACGCTATCGTTCTTGGAAACACTTCCTGCCCGCTGTCCTCGGACGCCGTTGACAATAAGCCCGACTGGGAACAATTGGTTGTTGCGATGCGGACAGGCATTGAGTACTGCGCGAATTGTGCCGTCCTTCCCGCGGATGAGTGCGTGCTGGTCTCCGGTCGAGGGGGTGGTGTGGCGCGAAAGAGGTGTCCTGACCATTGCATCAGCACCGAGGTATCTCGGTGTCACTGCTATAATCTGGGCAAAACTTCCACCATGAAACTGCTGGGAAACGATCTCGCTCACAGTGGGACAAAACTGATTCATCATGATTGCGATTCTCCTTATGTAGACTGAAAAAGAGCGATTTTGGTCGGACCACACTATACCCCGCCCCGTCAATTGGGGCAAGTCAAAATATGAGGCTTTATGAGGCCATTTTGGGGTATTCGCGAGTTTAAATCACTGAACTAGCGACGCGGATTGCTGCTTTGGAATTGTACTCGAAGCAAGCGTTGGCGTAACAGGTGCATCATCAAAAGCGCTCGGGGTGTACTTATTTGATGGATCCCACATCATCCACGAAGTGAGTCCTGAGTCGTAAGTACCTTTCATTTGTGCCCGTACATCTTCTTCTGTGTAAACCTTACCGTAGTCGAAGTCCTGTAACCATGGGCGCAGTCGGTTTGCATACTTCCCTGTCGGGACAAATTTCGCATTGGTTGTGGTTGATACCGCACCAGTCGTGCTTGAAATAACAGTGATGATTGGTTTCCAGCCTGCTTCTTTTGCTTCAAGTGCATTTGCGCGTTCGACTGCACTCGACATCACAAACTTAATCAGTGGATATGGAACCAGATTGGGATCCTTCCAACCATTAAAGTTTGGTGGATAATGCGAAGGATAGACCATCGGTGCAACGTAGTCGAAATTGAGAAGTGCATTTTCGAGTACTTGCCCGATTCCAAGGTCGTCGGTATTTGTCGTGGTCATGCCAAATAAATCTGCACTGATTGGAATCTGAGCGGTCCGCATTCCGTTTCCAAGGAACTCATAAAACTTCTTCATCATGGTGGGCTTGGTTGTCGAACCTGAGCGTAAATAAGTTGCATCACTCATGTCACCATCAGATGGGTAACGAATATAGTCGTAGTTGATTTCATCAAACCCTACAGCGTGCGACGCCACTCCAAGGTCAATCATATACTGCCAGTATTCCGACGCACCTGGATCGATGAACGAAAGTCCCTTTTTGTCGCGCCATGTCTCCCCGTCCGACTTGCGCTTCACTGCCGCACTGGGATGTGACTTGGTATAGGTACTATCCTGCATGACCGTAACTCTCCCTATGACATAAATATTCTTTTGGTGCAGTTCTGCAATAAACTCTTTGATATCAGGAATGACGCATCCGTTGGTGTTGATGATAAAACGCGTATCTCCGGTATCGAATGACACCATTCCAGTGTAATCTTTGATATCGATGATGAGTGCATTCAATTCGCTTTTTTCTACAAGGTCGACGAGTGGTTTGCGCAACCTTTTACCACTTGCAATGCAGCTGGTCATATATGCGCCATAGAGAGGCGATGGTGTACGGAGATGAGTGACTACCACCTCGGGAGGACTTTGCTTCCCGTTGGCTGGAAGAGCCGGTGAAGTCGTTGGAGAACCCTTGATAGAAGTACTCGCAGTAATAGCAGAATCGTATTCAACTGAAGTGGCAGCACCCCGAAAGGCAAATACTCCTGCACCAACAATGAGCGCGAGAATAACGATTTTCAACACAAGTGATGCAGTTGAGGACATATCACTCACCGAGGGATGGCCCTTCGATTTTTTCACTCAGCATTTCGGTAATCTTTTTGCGCTTTTGCCGGACTGTTGTAACTTTTGTTTCCTCTACGCTTACTTCGTGCGCTCCATGACTATCTACGATAGTGTCAGTGACAATTTCCTTTTCAATGTGTACTTCTGGACGGTCAATTTTTTCGTGGCGCAAGACACTCAGCTCACGCACCTCTTCTTGTTCGTTGTCTTCATTTTCTTCCAGTGCGTACGGGATGTAGTGGAGTTTCCACTTCTGCGACAAGAATAAGAGAAAGACAATGACCAATCCCAATATTGTCCATACCCACTTGGTGAAATCATACGGAAGCCCCACGTACGGAAGTACAGCCACAATGAAGCCGAGGAGCATGAGGATATTACGTAACATATTCCCACAATTATAGCGCAGGATTGGCAACCATGCACTTTGTGGACAGCTCACGTATATGGGCGATTATGCAGCTAATTCTTCCTCCATTTCAGCGCTCGCAACTGCCTGCTCTGGAAACCGGTCGTCTATGACTTTCATTGCGAGCGAAGAAAATCTGTCTTTGTCCTTATATAGGCGAACATCGCGCGAATCAACACGATTCTCTGAAAATCCGTACGTTGAATCTTTTGCCCTTTTGATGATGCCGTTTTTTCGACGCCATTCATTGAGCGCTGTTGAGGGGTCTCCCCCTTTGTAAAACACAATTTTTGATGGCTTTTCCCCAGGATGTTCTTGAAAATATTTTTCCCAATATTCCCTTGAAGAAACTGCGCCACCCGCGAGCGAGTATGCCGCTCCAGTGTGCCTCATCATGTATTTGGAAGTAATTTTTTTTACCATGTCTTCTTCATCTTCTGCTCCCCATAGTTTCGCGAATTCCTCCAATACTTTCTCATCAACAAGCATTTTTTGTATCGTTGGGTCAGTTATACCAAATTCGCGGAATGCTTCTTGAGCGAGATTTTCTGCTTGTGGACCCGCTTCTTTCATTTTCCACGGAAGCTGCTGAATAAAAGTCTGTATAAAACCTTTTTTCTGAAACCGAGCATCGAGCAACTCTCTGGCACCCTTAGATGGAGTTGGGCTTCCTTCAGCATCAACTTCATATCGAGAACCTGTTTTCGGATCTACCATTGCGTCCTCAGGAATAAATGTAAGTCCAGCGTCCAGCGACATTCCCTCATGGTCTTTTGTGTATATCCACTTATCATTATGCTTATCGCCTCCTTCATCGGTCAAATCGCCTGAGTAGCGAAATTGCGAAGCAACATGAGCAGAAGGATAAGCGAAAAATATTTCATTCCCATGTTCTCCCCCATAGATATCATCCAAAACAAGCTCTGCAGCCATATGCACAGAAGACTTGTCTGCATATGCAGCAAAAGAACTTGAACTACTATATTCAAAATTTGATTCATGCATCATAAGAGCTTTTTCCCGAGGAGATGTCACGGTGTCGCCAGGGAGAAGTTCGTCGAGACGGTCAAGTTTGAGAAATTTCACCATCGCATCTTCTTTTGTATGCTCCTGAAGAGCTATTCCAATAGCAGAACGCATTCGTCCATCAACAAGCATGGACGTAAAGTTATTATGAAATTCCCCCAAACCAGCAGAATGTTCGCGCATCGGTGCATGGTCGCGGATACCTTGTCTCGTCACATGTGTAACCATCTCGCCTGGAAACCGTTTCATGAGTTCAGCATATTCCTCCACTGAAAGCGCGGATAACTTTTCCTCGGTAAATTGCTCTGCAATGTCTTCGGGGGTGTAGCCTGCTTCTGCCCATTTTTTCTTTTCCCCACCATAGAAATCATCAATCATCTTTCTCGTCTCGGCGAACTCTGGAATCTCTTCTTCCTTGTCGCTGATAGTTGCCTCAACCCCAGTGAGCTCTGCTGTTTTTTCTGCTATTTCCGCTTTGGTCTTTTTATATTCAAAATAGTCCTTGATCTTGCCGAGAAATGACGCGTCATTATACCCTTCGAGAGTTGACGCGAGCTCTTCAAGCTCCTGTTTGAGTTTTTCTCCCTCACCACTAAGTTCGCCTTGCTCTACGCGAATTGCATCACGTTGTCTTCGAAGCTCTCGAATCTCGCCCGCAAGTTTATCACGTACTTCTTGAGATTCTTCGCGTGAAAATTCTTTTATAAAACTCGGCACTTCAGGTCTAGTATCTTGGTCAAGCGGTGCCTCAGAAACAGCGGTCGCGGCATTGGTGTTTCCTGATTCTGTGGCTATCGGCTGCGGAACTTCGCTATTCGGGTCCCATGCTGGTTGTGTATCTTCTGTTACTCCTCTTTCGTGCATATATACATATTACACTCCTTCTACGACGACGACGAACTCGCCACGGATATTGTCGGGATGTGCTTTAAAATGTGCCACCACTTCAAGGAGTGTGCCTCGCACGTGCTGTTCGAATATCTTCGTTATCTCGCGAGATACTTGCATACGTCGCTCAGGTTCAAGATGTTCAGCGAGGGAGGCAAGGGTCTTTTCCATCCGGTGGGGTGACTCGTAGAACACAACCGTGCGCTTTGACGAAGTGATCTCACGAAACAGCGTCTCTCTCCCCTTCTTATGGGGAAGGAAACCAAGAAAGACAAATTCTGATGACGGAAAGCCCGACACCGAAAGTGCGGCGAGCACGGCAGACGCTCCCGGTACGGGGATAATTTCCACTCTATCAGCAAACTCTGCACGAACTTGGTCGACGAGCATACAACCAGGGTCAGAGATAGTCGGTGTGCCTGCGTCTGAAACCAGCGCGAGATCTCTCCCCGCCTCGAGCAGTTCAAATATCTTCTCGACTTTCGAGAGTTTCGACTGCGCATGATAGGACAGCGTTGGCTTGCTTATCTCATAGCGCTGTAAAATTTTCTTGGTCTCGCGAGTGTCTTCGCAGAGAATAGTATCAACTTCTTTGAGTATGCGAAGTGCGCGTAGACTAATGTCCTCCATATTCCCTATTGGGGTTGCAACAATGTAGAGTTTCGGCATGGTTTGATGAGTTTACATATCTTGGTCAAGTTCTCGAGAGTGATGCAAAACCTGCATAACTGGCTTGACGGAATTGGATTTATTATGCTATATTTATAAAAATAAGTCAAACAATAAGTTCTTTGTCAGTTCCCAGTTGAAACAACAAGGAGATTCACGTGATTCAGCACAGTAATCCCGATAAGGCCGCGTTCGTCTTTTTCAGCCCTATCCAGTTCGAGATGCTGCGAACGGGTCCGAGTGCGAAAACACAACAACCAGTACTCAACTACCGTCACTTCGCAGAACGGATCCTCATGGAGGCAGCAGCGGAGAGCTCAGTCCGTGCCGAGATCAACATGATGGTCCTTCCCTTCATCAAGTCGCGCGAGCTTTCCCCCGACAACATCTTCTCACTCGTGCTCGCCCTA
The DNA here is from genome assembly GCA_043717905.1 of bacterium. Classification (GTDB taxonomy): domain Bacteria; phylum Patescibacteriota; class Minisyncoccia; order Phycocordibacterales; family UBA6899; genus MHLP01. Next base: position 52,732 of record JAYSWT010000267.1, read on the forward strand.
TTCGATGAAAAAGAACTGCGTCCCACCTTGGCGATGCTCGCGCGTGATGGATGTCTCGGCTATCGACTCTACGCAGTAAGAAGAATGATCATTCTGGCGCGAAGAAGGAGTCCCAACAACGACTTCGAACAGCTCCTCGCCCTGCTGAGGGCGTGATAGCACGATAACAACAAATTTAGTTCCTTTGAATAAGGAATACTTACAAGGAGCGGCAGTGATGCCGCTTTTCGTTTGTATTATTTTCAAACACTACGCCATCTTCTTTTCGCGCATCAGTGCGCGTACTCCAAAAAAGTTTCTTTTTACAGCATATTCATACACTCCAAAGAAGAGCGAAGTGTAAAGAAGGTTACCAATCAAGTCACGACCAAAGAATGGTAGCCCTGCGATGTATGACGCAAGAAGACCAGAAGCGGAATGCGAATACATTGTTCCGAAGAATGCCACCGCAGCATTTGTGGTGAGGAAAAATAACACCGAAGCGGCTATGGGGCGAGCAAGAAAAGCGACTGTTCCCTTTTGCTTGCGAGTTAAAAATGCCATGACCCCAACCAGAAGCATCGAGCCGTAGACCACGACGAGCATGTGCCAGTTATAAAATCCAATGACTACATCGCCGAGCAGCATCGCCAATAGTGGAACAATGACTGCATAGCGTTTACCGAGTTTAACTCCGGCGAAAATTGCCGCAGCAGCAACTGGGGTCATGTTCCATGGATGAGGAATAAGACGACCTATTGTCGCGATAACGATGAGACCAAGGGCTAAGAGAACTTTATGTTTGTTGTGCATGACGCGTGCATTACGATATTAAAACCTATTGAGCAGTGATGAGACCGGACTATACCGTTGCGCGACAGTGGAGGATTTTCGCCTCACTTCATCATCAAAACTCTTGGGTAGTGAAATGAGTATAACATAGTGACTATCCACAATACTCAAAAGCGACACGAAAACTTGACCATGTGAAATAATTGCGAAAAAGGCCTTCTTTTGCTATATTTTGTGAACTCACATGCGCGTGTGAGGCGTGGCATGGGAACCCATTCCTAAGGGACCACGCCGCAAGACCTTTTGAGATATTTTCTGAAATAGCCAAAAGGTGCTGAATTGCGATAACATGAAGCAATTTAGAGACGGAACGAGCAGAGGCGAGTGAGTCGGGGTCGAGAAATTTTTCAGCAGAAAAATATTCGTGACCAGCTCCTGTAAGGAGGCTCGGGTGGTATTGTTTCTTGAAAACTTAACAAATTTGTGCGCATTGTGCGCGTGTAGCTCAGGTGGTTAGAGCGCGTCACTGATAATGACGAGGTCCCAAGTTCGAGTCTTGGCATGCGCACAATGCGTAGAAGTTAAGTTTTCAAGAAGCCATATCAACAGTAGAGCGGACGAAGGATGCGGGCACTCCCTTCGCCCTGATAATGACGAGGTGAGGAGCGATAGCTCCGCAAGACCTTTTGAGATATTTTCTGAAATAGCCAAAAGGTGCTGAATTGCGAATACATGAAGCAATTTAGAGACGGAGCGAGCGGAGGCGAGTGAGTCGGGGTCGAGAAATTTTTCAGCAGAAAAATATTCGTGACCAGCTCCTGTAAGGAGACAAGTTCGAGCGACCTAATTTTTACGACCGAAGGGAGATAAAATGGAAGTACTCTTGTGGTGCTTTGCATGCGCACAATATAAATAGGGTATAAAAAAAACGCCGAGCACTCGCCCGGCGTTCGCGTTTCCGCGAGTGGTGGTCAACGTGACCAGTTGGTGGCGTAAATGGCGAGCTTGGGAAGCTCCTTGCAGGGCATCTCGCCTTCGGGTGTC
>JAYSWT010000268.1:0-1340 GCA_043717905.1 bacterium
AGGCAGCATGTAAAAATAAGTTGAGCATTTTTTGAGCGAAGTTCTATAATAATAGAAGGAGAATTTGGATTGAGATAGTCATGTTAAATGTTGAGACTATTGAAGTAATACAAAGTAAATATGAATCTTTCTTACCGTACTTGAATGAAAGAACACGACGGGTATGGGCTGGAATGGAAGCAAAAGCATTGGGGCATGGAGGAGTAACAACAGTGTCCCAAGCGACGGGATTAAGTCGTAACACGATTATGGCGGGGATGAAAGATTTACAAGAGCATGAAGGAAATAGCTTTGGAGAGGCAGCACCACAACAAATCCGAAGACGAGGTGGAGGACGCAAACACATCGAGAAGATAGATGACAAATTACTTGGAGATTTGGAGTCATTAGTCGAACCAACAACACGCGGAGACCCAGAATCAACTTTACGTTGGACGAGCAAAAGTGTAAGCAAGCTAGCCCAAGAATTACAAAACAGGGGACATCAAGTCTGTGCTAAAACTGTCTACAACTTACTGCGGAGCATGGATTATAGCTTACAAAGCAATCGCAAGACAGAAGAAGGAGCAGACCATCCAGACCGAGACAAACAATTTCAGCATATTGCTAATACTGTGACTCAGTTTCAGCAAAAGCATCGTCCCGTAATTTCCGTAGATACGAAGAAAAAAGAATTGATTGGTAACTTCAAAAACAATGGACAAGAGTGGGAACCCACAGAGAAACCTGTGCAGGTTAACATGCACGACTTTAAGGATGACGAACTGGGCAAAGTCATTCCCTATGGAGTGTATGATTTATCGTTCAATCAGGGGTGGGTAAGTGTGGGTATTGACCATGACACGGCAGAATTTGCCGTTGAGTCGATTCGACACTGGTGGAATGAGATGGGGCAACCTCTCTACCCACGCACCAAACATCTGTTGATCACTGCTGACTGTGGGGGAAGCAATGGCAATCGTCCAAGACTTTGGAAGTTAAAGCTTCAGGAGTTTGCCGACCAAACTGGCTTAACCATTGAGGTCTGTCACTTTCCTCCTGGTACAAGTAAGTGGAATAAAATTGAACATCAGATGTTCTGCCATATCACCCAAAATTGGCGTGGTAGACCTTTAGCTAGCCGTCAAGTCGTGGTCAATCTGATTAGTCACACCACTACCAAAAAAGGATTAAAGCTTCGTGCTATGTTGGATGAGAACACTTATGATACGGGTATTCAAGTCACTGATGAAGAGTTCAAATCCATTGTTCTTCACAAGAAACGTTTTCACGGTGATTGGAACTATCAAATTAAACCCAGAATAACAACTTAATTGCTCAAGTTATTTTTACATGCTGCC
>JAYSWT010000269.1:0-8691 GCA_043717905.1 bacterium
ATTTGAAAAACCCGAAGAGAATAAGAAGTCACTCGCATTTCGCATGGTACTGCAGTCGCACGAGAAGACGCTTTCGGATGATGAGGCGAATACCGTCGGAGCGAAGGTTGTTCTCGCACTGGAAACTGCTGACTCTACATACCAGGTGCGAAAATAGAGTTTTGCGTGCTTTTGTGCCACAGACTTCTCCCGTCTAATTTATACCCTTGTTTTAATGGGTTTTTAGACCACAAAAACAGTAAAAAAAGCTTGGATAATATGGCTATTCTTGCTATAATCTTTGTATGAAATTGCCCTCATTTTAGGGGGCAAATTGCGTGAATATTCTACATTAAGAAGGCAAAAAATATACCACAGTATGGCGAAAAAAGATGAAGTAAAAAAGGAGAAAGGATACGGCGCACAAGCGATTCAAGTGCTCGAAGGACTTGAGCCTGTACGGAAACGCCCTGGAATGTATATCGGCTCAACTGGAGTCGAAGGGCTGCACCACCTGATTTGGGAAATCTTTGATAACTCGCGAGATGAAGCGATGGGTGGCTACTGTAACCACATCGAGGTGGCACTCCTTCCTGGTAATCGTGTGCGCGTCGTCGACAACGGGCGTGGCATTCCCGTAGAAGTCCACCCAAAAACAAAAGTGTCCGCACTTGAGACGGTGATGACCACACTCCACGCTGGAGGAAAATTCGGTGGTGAAGACTCAGGATACAAAGTTTCAGGAGGACTTCATGGTGTGGGAGCTTCGGTAGTGAATGCACTCTCGCAATATGCAAAGGTGAACGTGCACCGTGAGGGAGAGGGTGAACATGTTCAGGAGTATGTGCGTGGCAAGCAAAAGGCAAAAGTGAAGAAAATCGGCACCACCAAACTGCGCGGTACGATAGTGCTGTTTGACCCAGATCCAGAAATCTTCGCAGAAATAAAATTCAATTGGAATTCTATTGTTTCACACTTGCGCCAGCAGGCATACCTCGTCAAGGGGGTGGAAATCAATGTACTTGATATGCGCGACTATACTGGCAAGCTCGACCTCGATAGTCATTTCTATCTCAAAGATGCGGGGTTCAATTCACCATCAATGTCTTTCTACTTTGAAGGCGGACTGTATTCGCTCATAAAGTTTTACAATAAATTTCAGACTCCGATTCACAAAAATATTTTCTATGTCGATAAACAGGAGGGAAATGTTTCTGTTGAAGTAGCACTCCAATACGTTGACGATATCACTTCACGTGAAGTTGCGTTTGCCAATGATACCTACAACGCAGAGGGTGGTATGCATGTGACTGGCTTTCGCACCGCGCTCACTAGAACGCTTAACGATTACGCCAAGAAAAATAGTTTCGGCAAAGAAGCTGAAGAGGGTTTCACTGGCGATGATGTGCGCGAAGGACTCACGGCAATCATTTCAGTAAAAATGCCGGAGATTCAGTTTGAGGGGCAGACAAAGGCAAAACTTGGTTCTGTTGAAGCGCGTGGAGCAACAGAGACAGTGTTTGGCTCTGCGTTCTCGCTCTTCCTTGAGGAACATCCCGAGGACGCGAGGGCGATGATTAACAAAGTTATTCTTGCACTACGTGCGCGTAAAGCTGCAAAAGCTGCGAAGGACTCAGTGCTCCGTAAGGGTGCGCTTGAGGGAATGACACTGCCCGGGAAACTCGCTGACTGCCAATCGCGTAGTGCGGAAGAGTCAGAATTGTTTATCGTTGAGGGAGACTCTGCAGGTGGAACCGCGAAGAGTGGTCGCGATAGAAAGATTCAGGCGATACTGCCACTCCGCGGTAAAATTCTCAACATTGAGCGTGCGCGCCTCGACAAGATGCTCGCGTCTGAACAAATTCGTAACCTTGTGGTTGCAATGGGTGTTGGTATTGGCGATGTGTTTGATATTGCAAAACTTCGCTATCACAAGCTGATTATTGCAACAGATGCCGATGTTGACGGTGCGCACATTCGCACACTGCTGTTGACCTTGTTCTTCCGTCACTTCAGACCCTTGGTTGATGCAGGACACGTCTATATTGCTCAACCACCACTGTATAAAGTGAAGCAAGGAAAAGATATTTATTATTTTTACTCTGAAGAAGAGAAGAATGCATTTTTAAAGAAAGAAAAAATAGACATGTCGGAACTTGAAGAGACTGAGCCCGAAGAAGGAGCGGAGCCCGTTGATGAGGCAGATGAGAAAGAAGAGGTGAAAGCGGCAAAAGCAAAGAAAATTCACATTCAGCGCTACAAGGGTCTTGGAGAAATGAATTCTGAGGAGCTGTGGGAGACAACCATGGATCCGACTCGCCGTGTGATGAAACAAGTCACAGTAGAGGATGCACAGGAGGCTGACAAAGTGTTTGACTTGCTGATGGGGACAGAGGTCGCACCACGGAAGTCCTTCATTCAGTCGAACGCCAAATACGCCAACCTCGATATTTAATCCATTTTTGATGCACTACTCGTGCTTCGGCAAGCGGGCTAGGAACTGTACCATGAGTACCGTTCCGTCACACCGCTTACCTCCAGCACTTCGCATCGCATTCAAAAATGAATTAAATATTAGTAAAGAAATCCATAATGAAAGATATCAACTTCTCAATCGTGACTTATCTCGCTGGAGAAGACTTCAAGCTTTTGCGGGAGATGCAAAAAGAAATTTCTGCGATCACTGGGTCACAGAAGTGCCTTATTGATTGGCTGCCGCACATCACTATTGGTGACGGGATCGTTGTTCAGGATGATCGGCTGGCAGAAATATCACAAAAGTTCAAAGAATTCGCTCAAAATGAGAAGTGCGTCACCGCTAAGATCAAGGATTTTGGTGGCACTGATAGTAGGAAAGGTGCAGTTGAAGGTAAAATCACTCCTTATGTAATTTGGCTTGATGTCGAGGTAAAACCTGAATTACTAAAATTGTTCCTCAAACTGAGGAATGATATTATTTTGAGCGAAGAAACTTGGCTCCCAAGAACCACCAACTATGTACCTCATGTGACAATTGTATTTGCTGATCTCAGCAAAGATGGATATGAAAAAGGATTGAAATATTTACAAGCAAAATCACTTGAGATGGAGTTCGCCATCACACATGTTTCTCTTGTTGAATGCTATGGAGTAGGAAACATGGTGAGTGCTGAGTACAAGAAATTCTACTTTAGCTAGCTCATTCTTCGCTCGGAGGCTTCTTTTTCGAGCCGAAAAAAAACACCACCCGAAGGTGGTGCATGCTGAAAGGTGAGCAAGGTCAGTCGAGGTAAGGGGGGTGCACGTCGATCATCTTGGCGCCACCACAACCGCTGCAGATGCCGGTGATCCCCGGCATGCTACGCACGTCAAAGGCAAGGAGGCGCTGCCCGCAGTGCTTCTTGAAGAAGAAGCGACCGGCGTTCTTGTCATCACGGCGCGCGATGCCATAGAGCGGGCTTCGCTCCTCGATTCGGCGGATCGTTTTTGCCACCATCTCGGGGAGCTCCTCGATTTTAAAGCGGTCACGCCGCGATGCCCTCACCCGCTCGCGTACCTCGCTGTACGGGAGGAGGTCGGCTGCTTCGGCACCCCAACGAGCGAGAAGATAACGCAGCCCTTGGTAGGCGCCAATGAGGAGGGGGTCGCGGTGCATCGTCCTCTCGGTGGTCCACACTTCGTAGGAGTCGAAGGCGAAGTTCGCCTTGGTATCCTTCCAGAAAGTGAGGACTTTGAGGGGGATGTTGTCGAAGCCGTAATCGGCGAATTCGGCTCTGCCTTCGCGGTAGTGTGACGGACAAAAGGCACTCCAGATGGCCAGCTCTTCGCCTTCGAGGAGCTGGTCGCCGAAGGCGGCCTTGATGCCGTTCGAGATCTTCTTGTGTCGATCCGCTTGACGCATGAGGCCGAGTTCACGCGCGATTGCGCTCGCCACCTCGTTCTGTTCGGGAGTCGTCTCCTTGGGGGAGGCGGTCATCGCCGTGTCGAGGATGCGGCGGAGTGAGTCGGCAGCCCAGCTGCGTTCCGAAGTTGCTTTCATTTTCTCTTTCAAAGAGCACGCCAAATCAGCGTGTTAATATTATACACTGAACCTTATAAAAAGTCAATATTCTATTTTGTGGCTAGTATTGCGTCCTTTCGGAGACTTCATTTTCGAGTCTTTTAAGGAAGTCGTCGGTTGCGAGTTCTTCGAGTTTTGAACCATCGCGGCATTCTATCGTGAGCTTGTCGCTCTCTGTTTCTTTGTCGCCGACCACCACGACATAGGGGACTTTCATTTCCTTGGCTGCGCGGATGCGTTTACCGAGGCTTTCCGCTCTTGCGTCGAGGGTGGTACGGATACCAGAAGCCATCAGTCTTTCTTCAAGTTTTGCGCAGTATACTTGGTGAACTTCATTGACTGGGACGATCGCTACCTGTGTCGGTGAGAGCCAGAGGGGGAAAGCACCAGCGAGATGTTCGATGATGATGCTCATGAAGCGCTCTATAGAACCCATGATTGCGGCGTGAATCATCACTACTTGCTCTTTCTCTCCTTTGCTATTAGTGAACACCAGTCCGAAGTTCGTTGGTTGATTGAAGTCTACTTGGATGGTCGCGACCTGCCAGACTCGGCCGATAGAATCTTTGGCCATGAAGTCAATCTTTGGCCCATAGAATGCCGCTTCGCCTTCGCCATCAATCCAGTCTGCTTTGCGCTCCTCCAAGAGATGCTTCAGTGCTGCCTCTGCTTTATTCCAGCCCTCATCGCCACCAAGATATTTCTCAGGAGTTTTGGCGTCACGGCGTGAAAAACGCGGAGTGAGGGTGAAGCCAAATGTACCGTAAAAACTTTGGATGATATCCCAAATTTCCCCCGCCTCATCGTGAATTTGGTCCTCGCGACAGAATACATGAGCGTCATCCTGCGTGATAGCGAGCACGCGTTGCAGACCCGAAAGTTCACCTGACTGCTCGTCCCGGTAGACCATGGTGGTCTCAGCATAGCGCTCCGGCATGTCGCGGTAGCTGTGCGGGGTCGCATCGAAAATCTGCGCATGGTGCGGGCAGTTCATTGGCTTCATCGCATACAGATGTCCCTCGCGGGTATTTATCTTGAACAAATCATCGGCATATTTCGCCCAGTGTCCACTTGTCTCATAGAGTGATTTTTTTGTAATGTGGGGAATTGTCACCTTTTGATATCCGCGTGCACGGCGAAGTTCCCAAACATAGTCGTTGAGGAGTTCGCGGATGATGGTACCCCGTGGAGTCCAGAGAGGAAGACCCGGTCCGACTAGATCAGAGAAGACAAATAGTCCGAGTTCTTTGCCAAGTTTGCGATGGTCGCGTTTCTTGGCCTCTTCAAGTTGGCTCTGGTGTGCCTTGAGTGCGTCTTTTGACTCGAACGCCATGCCATAGATACGGGTGAGCATCGGGTTCTTCTCGTCACCGCGCCAGTATGCGCCTGCGATGCGGGTGAGGGTGAATCCGTCAGCTGCTATTTCTCCAGTACTCTCTACATGACCACCTTTGCACAAGTCGGTGAACTCGCCGACTGTGTATGCGGTGAGGGTTTTACCCTCGCCTGCGTATTCATTGAGAAGTTCAAGTTTGAACGGCTGGCTGGCGAAGAGTTTTGTGCCTTCGGCTTGGTCAATTTCTTTTCCTGACATTGGCAATTTTTTATTCACCAGTTTGCGCATTGCTTGCTCAAAACTTTTCAAGTCTTCCGGAGTAGGGAGTTTTGAGAATTTAAAGTCGTAGTAGAAGCCGTCATCAGTTACAGGTCCGATACCGAGCTGCACACTCGGATCGAATTCTTTTGCCGCAGTCGCAAGCAAGTGGGCGAGGGTGTGACGAATTTTATCCAAGTTGTTTTCTGAGTCAGCCATATTGATTAATTTAATTATTAGTGTAATGAAAACGCCCTCGTGGGGACACGACATTAAGTCATGTTCTCACGAGGACGATCCAAGAAAAACTTAGAAGCGCGGTTCCACCTCGATTCTTCGTGGTATTCCACGAAGCACTCATTTCACTTGATTAGGGCAAAAAGCCACAGTGTCTTTGGTTGGTAGCCAAAGCAATCTCAAGTGTTTTGAGTATACCTAGAGAGGAAAAGGAGGTCAACCAGAGTGAAAATTGCGCGTATTGTGACGAAATCGAAGGGTGTATAGTTATACTAAATAAGTAATAATAAAAATATTATGACCAATAAACCAACAAAAGGATACATCGTCGATATTGAGAAGGAGACAGAGGAAAACACGGATTATCGCCGCGTGCTTTTCACTGCGAAGAATATTCAACTCGTCTTAATGAACCTCCAACCCGGAGAAGAGATTGGAGAGGAGACTCACCATCTCGATCAGTTCATCCGTATCGAAGAAGGTGATGCGACAGTGTATCTCGACGGCGAAGCATTTCCATTTGCAGATGATCATGCGGTGATTATTCCTGCGGGTGTGAGGCATAATGTTGTGAACACCGGCGACGAGGAATTGAAGTTATACTCACTCTACGCTCCTCCTGAACATAAAGACAAAACCATTCATCATAAAAAGAAAGACGAAAAAGAGGAACATTTTGATGGAGTGCTCAGCCCCGAAACTGCATAATGAGGTTCACTCAATTTCGAACGGTACAAAACATAGTTAGTAGATGATGAATACCCAGAACAATATTGCGAGGATGATGCGGTAAACTCCAAAGGGAATGAAGTTGTGCTTTCTAATATAGCTGAGGAGGAATTTAATGCTTACAAGAGCGACAATAAACGAAGTGACGAAGCCGACCGACAGCACGCCAAATTGATCGCTTGAAAATGAAGAATAATTTTTGAGTAGGTCGAGGCTACTTGCGGCGAGCATGGTAGGGACGGCCAAGAGGAATGAGAATTCGACTATCGTGGTGCGTTTGAGTCCGAGCAAAAGTCCGCCGATAATGGTCGAAGCGGAGCGGGAAAGCCCAGGGATAATTGCGAGAGATTGGAAGACTCCAATCAGAGCCGCTTGTTTGTAGGTGATGTCAGTTATGTTACTTACCGCTGCATCAGACTCTTTGTGCCAAAGTTCAAAGGCGATGAGGATAATACCTCCGACAATGAGCGCCACAAGAACGACGTAGGAGTTGCCGAGTAAATAGAGCTTTGCAACTTTGTAGAGGAGAAGTCCTATTACTCCTGTGGGAATGAATGCAACGATAAGTTTTTTTATCGTCTCGATATTCCAAAGTGTATTCCAATAGAGAACAATAACCGAAAGGATTGCACCGAGTTGGATAATAATATCAAAACTTTTTTGGAAATTACTCTCAGGAATTCTGAGAAGTTCTCCGGCGAGAATGAGGTGTCCAGTTGAAGAAATTGGGAGAAATTCAGTAATTCCTTCCACAATTCCCAAGATAAGTGCATGAAAAATTTCCATATAAACTTAGTATAACAAGCAACTTTAAAAAAGTATGTTTTTTGTATACAAAATCGCTCATCGATAAGTGATTTTTGAGCGCATAGTTTGTATAGTAAAAACCGCTGACAAATTTTCCATTTTATGGGTTATGTCAGCGGTCAAGGTTTCACTTTCTTCTCTTTGTAGCGCTTGCGGTAGGGGTCCGACACGCGCTCGAACTCCTTGCATAAGGCAAAGGTCTTTGCGTCCGTCTTGGTCGGGGTGACCACATGCTTGTAGTAGTGGAGGAACTCGGCGATGACGCCACGCACAACTTCGGGGGAATCGTTCCAGAAATTTTCCGTGAGGTAACTCTGGATGATGCCGTGGATACGTCGACGTTTTGCCTGAGGAAATACCAACAACGCAGGTGAGGCTTCTGTAACTGCACCCTCGTTTTGACCCATTCCGATTTTGGTCACAAACACCGTCCCCATTCTTCGGGAGCGTACACTCGACTTGCAGTGGTTCACTTCGAACCCCGCATCGAGGATGAACTGCCTTATCTCACGGCGGAGAAAACTCGGAATGGGAATACCGCGCGAGAACACTAGGTCGTCTACGTAGCGGGTGTAGGTCACCGTCCGCTCGGGTGCCTGTTTGTCGAGTCTCTTAAAGAAGAACGTCCGTAGTCGCGAGTCGAGAAATACTTCACAATAGAGGTTCAGGAGCATTGGCGAGAGTGGTCCACCGACCGCAAGACCCTTGCCGTAGAGTCCGCCGAATGCGAATGCGACGAAATTACACATTGGTGCATAGAGTGGGTCGCTGCGGATTGCGAAGTGCGCGAGCTCATTTCGAGCGAACTGCGCAATCGAGTAGTCAACACGGTACTCCTCGTGACGGGCGATGAATACCAAGAGGAGTGTGAGCCGCTCGAGGTCGACAGAAGGGTAAGCGTGGGCAAAGTCGGTGATGTAGAAAAACTCTCCCTGCGCGTGTTTCTCCGAATTTTTCATCGGATTTGACTTTCTTACACAGCCTGTCGCAGAAGGAAGAATGCGCAGCCATTTGCCGTCGTCACCCATCGCCTCGAGTTGATGCTTGAGTAGTGCACCGAATCTCTCGTGCAGTTCACGCATTGCACTGTTGGGGTGGCCAATCATTCTGCGTTTACCGCGCAATTTTGAGGAAAGTTTCACTCCGTTCTTTTCTTTGGGGTAACCCCATTTGAAAGTAAAGTCAGGCACACCGCGCACTTCCGCGAGCAGTGTGTTTGGGTCAAGTGACCCATCTATGATTTGCGACTCTGGAGGAGTCGCGCGCATTTGTCGCATAACACCCTCCAAAGTTAAGGTTTATGAAT
>JAYSWT010000270.1:0-1336 GCA_043717905.1 bacterium
AGCGATTTGGTTTCGCCGCCAGCACGTCGCTCGACGAGGGTTTGGCCCAGACCGTCGCCTGGTATCGGGAGCACGGGGCCGCGATTCGCGCTCGCGAGGTGAATCGATCATGAGCGGCGTTTCGAGTGGCGCGGCGACGGCGTCGGCCGAAGCGAATCAGGCGGCCTCGTGGTCCGATTTCGAGAGGCGTGAGCTCGAGCGCCGGATGCAACGAGTGGCAGTTTACGATGCCATCGCCGAGGGCCGCGCGGGCTGGGTAGAGCAGAATCGATACTACGCCGAAGAGGTCCACCGACTCGTGGGCACGCTGGTCATTTGCAACAGTTGAAACCAAAAAGTCACACAAGAAGACAACCAAGAAGACAACCAAGAAGATCAATAAGAAGACAACCAAGAAGATCAACAAGAAGAAGAAATCTTTAAAGAAGTGGATAAGACTATAAACAATGTTGTTGTGAATATATGTTGATAAAAATGAGATTGCCTCTTAAACGTAGTTTACCATATTTTAGTGCTCTTTTTATAGCATTGAATGTGAGGAGAACGAATGTGTTGCAATTGTTTCCGTCATTTTTAGTTAACGACTTAATTGAAATATTGTATTGGGTTGGGGAATAAGTAATGTTCGTTAAAAAAAGTAAAATAAAAGTTTCTGGCAGAATGTTAGGTACATGTTGTTTGAAAGAGTATTCTTCCTTTAATATTATAAAGGCTACTAGTTTAAATTATATTGTCGATTTGTATTGATTTTTAGATGAATACAATGGAATGTCAAGTTGATAAAAGTGAGCATTATAGACACTTCCTATTGATCAAGTTTAATCGCTCGAGAAATTTGCACTTTGTACGGTAAAGATGCTATGAATGTAAGGACTGCTGGTCGATGATTTTTGAGTTTCAAAGAGAATAATTTTGAACTCAAAGATATAGATCGCTCAGGACATCCCTTTGAGTTTGATGAAGAGCGATTGAATCAACTACTTCACAAAAATGCACGTCAATCAACAAGAGAATTGGCTCAACAAATGGAATACGATCACAAAAATGTAGTAAACCACCTTCATTCTATAAAAAGGTTCCAAAACACGGCGCTTGGGTTCCACATGCCTTGAGTGAAAAGAACAAAAATCAACGAAGCACGATTGCTTCCGATTTGCTATCTCGTCTTCGATTGACACGTGGTCATAAGCAACGTTTTCTTTATTGCATAGTCACCAGCGATGAAAAGTGGTGTCTCTATCACCATGTTTCACCATGTATCACCATGTTTCACCATGTATCACCATGTTTCACCATGTATCACCATGTATCACCATGTTTCACCATGTATCACCAT
>JAYSWT010000028.1:0-5825 GCA_043717905.1 bacterium
GTGGTACGGAAGTCGCGTTGGTATTCTGGATGTTGCTATTATTATTATTGTTCACATTACTACTACCACCACCAATACCGGAAATACTACCGTGTCCCGAAAATGATGTTGCAACTGATGCAGCACTACTGGAGGATGGATGATAGAACATTCGTGATCTACTAGGTCGACTACTGGTGGTATGATCGTGACTACTGCTGCTACGATCGTTGATTACCGATTGACGACGTAATGAATGATTCGTACTGTTAATTTTTGTTGGATTTATTTGCGTATGCATTGCATGGCTGGTTGTAGTCCGAGTAGTGGCCGCTGATACGACGGATGCATTGGATGATCGTTCCATTGGATGATTCGGATTCTCTAATTTGTCCGCCAATGTCGTACGTCGATTTGGATGTTTATGACCTGTCATGGGTTTCAATGCTCGTTCCGAATGACGATGATGATTATTACCATTACTTTTATGCGACACTACCGAGTCTGAATCTTCGTTCTCAATACTATCATCGTATTGCTGTTGTTGCTGTTGCTGTTGTGCTTGTCGTTTCGAGAAAGTGTCATCGTGCGAATGTGATCGTCGTCGATGGATGGTATCCACAGTGGTGATGCTGCGATCAGTGGCGGTCATCCAATCATCTTGATTGTTCCTGTTTTCAGTAATGAATGGTGACATTGGTAAGACATGATCCGATGGTATAGATGATAATTGTTTCCCCGTACGTAAGGATATCCCCACCGCCGATGATGATGATGAGGATAGCGCCGTAGTCGTAGTGTGGAATGAAGATGAAGATACATTGGACGAATGATTTTGACTACTACCCGCTCGTGGTGTGACAATACTGGTATTCCGGTGGTGACCACTCAAAGTCGTTGTTGTACTACTACTACTCCGTACTTTGGGTACCGGTAATGAACTATTCTTGGGAATGGTGGCATTCGTATGACTTCCATTTCCATCTTTATGACTTTCACTCAAAACATCATCTAACAATTGTGATGCCGACTTGATCAATTTATTGTTTCGAGGCTGTGTTTGAGGTGGTGGTGGTGGTGGTTGGGATGTTGGTAGGATGACCGAAGCAGTAGTTTTGGCGGCCATGGTCGTAGCAGCAGTAGAACCCGTACTAGAAGTATTTGTACTAGTTCTTGAACGAGTACGAGTAGAACCAGTACCAGTCGTTCTTGTTGCTGTAGCAGTACCCACGGAAGAAGGTGATAACGATGATGATGATGTTGATGATGATTTGGTGGATACGGGACGACAATTTTCTTTGGGAATGACGGTGCCATTGGCCTTTATATTCGCATTTGCTCTTTCATTGGTAGTGGTCGTTGGCGATGGTTGTCTCAATAATAGTTGAATTCGTTGTATCAGCAGTACAAGTTTCTTTTGATCTGGTACGGATGTAACGATACTGCGTACGACCGATTCATCAATTGGATCATTCAGAACATCATGAATATTATTCAGAGTATCATCATCATCAAAATTTGCATCGGGCACTGTCTTTTTTTGAAAAAAAGAAACAAAGGCCGTGGGGGAATCCATCTGGTTGTTCTTATTATCACACAATTTCTCCCAAATTTCTTCAATATCACAATCTTGCAATTCAATTTCGTACAACCATTGACGTATCATTGTCGACATTGTCGTCGTCGTTGATGTCGTTTTGGGTGTCTTATTGGGACCACCACTTTTCAGGAGACGACGACTCGTATGACTATTACGACTACTATGGCTAGTACTATTCGCATTCGCATTCATAATGGAAGAGGTAGTGGAAGTGGTAGTTGATGAATTTGGCATTGTTCCTTTGCGATGATGATGATGATGATGATGTTGTTGTTGATGATGATGATTCTTCTTTGGTGGTAATGGTCGTTGGGATGATATGTGGTTCGCAGTCGTCGTCATAATGGAAGATGTTGATGTGGCGGCGGTTGCGGCGGCGGCAGTACTATGACCTCCTGTGGTCATAGTCGTCGACGTACTAGTAGTAGTACGTAAGGATGCTGTCGTAACAGCTGTGGTACTACTAGTGGTAGTAGTGGCGACTTTCGTTTGGGTCATGGTCCTACCTATCTGCTGATTTCGTTATCGACCGTACGCTTGGCTCATCTATTGATAAGAGTGGCCGACGTTTTAGACCAGCTACCGTAGTCACATCATGAAAGCTATATTTTTCTATATATGCTATGCCTGCGACTATATTTGAATTTCGGGAATATATATAAACAACAACAATAACATAACAAACGTTTAGGATTCTACCGACTTCTCCAATACAGGGAGGAGGATTCTTGAAAATAGAAAGGTTCACAGCAGTCCGACCCGAAAAAGACGCTGACAGTTCTTTTCGTCCATAATCGCGGATACCGGTACTGTATTTACTCCAATCGATGATAGTTTGTATCTCGTCACTACCTCTTCCGCAGAATGAACTATTCACAGTCATTACGAGTTCCATAAATACTGCTTTGACATTTACTGGTGAGGGAAATTGCATCAACTGACATATCCGAATAATTATAATATCTTTTCACGCCATTGAAACAAGTCGCAATATGTTTACTGTTAGTAACAATTCTCATCAATTGGGTTATGGGATCATAAAATATTATATTGAGTGTGTTGAGGTCGGTGTTGTCCGTAAAATCGAATACTGGCGGCGTCGGTGGCGGTGATTGTAAGATCAGTTGCTACAACATCCTTGATCTGTAGCAGGCTAGATATTGATCGTGCTGTCTAGTCCAGTGTTAGTGAATTTCAACTGTTCGACCAAGAAGGGAACAACTATTTCTACGTATTGCCAAATAACGATTATATTGGATGACTGCAAATATGATTATTGCCGTGACACCCGATCGATTCTCATAGTAAGGGCCAATGTTTCTAACTATGCCGATGCCCAATGCTCATATCGGCACAACTTTGTTATTAAACGACAGCAAGTATACTCTCTGTAAAACAATTCTGGACAATCACAATATGGATAGAAACGAGCAATTTGACTGTTACAAACGTCTAAAACGATGAATGTTTTGAATGCATTTATACCATATTTACGCGTTTTTACAACTTTTTATGTTGATATTTTAAGTCCCAAACACATACCTCCCGCACAAGTTACCAGTTCACGTGTATACTTTACTCTTACGATTCTGTTGGGGGAGTAGATGGAACGTCAGTCGTTTCAGCGTTAGCATCAAAACTAGCCCTTGATTTCAATTTAGCGACATAATC
Organism: bacterium; assembly: GCA_043717905.1. GTDB lineage: Bacteria > Patescibacteriota > Minisyncoccia > Phycocordibacterales > UBA6899 > MHLP01. Next base: position 3,251 of record JAYSWT010000028.1, read on the forward strand.
GTTAATTTCACTTGACAATATATCTTCATCGTCAATTTTTTTTAGATTGCCCAAATCGAACAAATAAATCTTTTTGTCGAATGAACCAACGTGGCGCCATCGTTGATCGCTTTCATCATGTACCAATTGGGCATTTTTGAATAGATTTAATCGATTCGTAACTTCTGACAGTACCTCTTCGTATCGATTCTTTTCGATTGGTTTAAAAAACGGCATGATGACACAATCCAGATTGTTTAGTGTTTGCGACCATACATAGCCATCCAGTTCAGCACCATAAACTGACTTGTATGCTTCAACTTCTTGCAACACTTTCAATTTAGAATTTTTGTTGATCATGTGTAATGATTCTCCTTTGGCAATATGCTCGTCCGTTTTTACAATATCGTCTTCTTCTTCTGATATGACCAAAAATTTGACCACACAGTCATAGCCGTCCATGGTCAGTGCACGATATACCACTGATGTCGATCCTGAACCAATGTAATCCACAAGGAAGAGATCCTTTTTAACGGATTCCTGCTGACAATGAAAAGGGCCTTTAAATTCTGCTTTCAATTTACCCCATTCATATGTTTTTTCTTTCACTTGAATAACATCTATTTCAATATTTTTATTCTCATTCAATTCTATTGACTGTAAGTCAAAGTCCATGTATGATCGTGGTGTGAATGTGGCATCCAATGCACAAAAAATTACATTGACAAATACGTTTACAAGGTGCTCCGACTGAAAGCATGATTTAGAACGAACAAATGGCCATTTATACTTACTTGTTTTTTTAAATCCTGCTCTGCTTCTTGATCTCGATGTCGTTACTGCAATTGCTGTGGGTGGAGATGGAGTCGAAGTTGTACTTTCCTTTTTTGGCATTCGTCCGACAATTTCTTGTAGACGATTGATATCCTTCCTCTCATGCGATGCCAAAACCGTCAAATGTTCCTTGCTATCCAGCCATGTGATATATGTATATTGAAAGCAGCATATAACTGCAAAAGGACTTGGATGTCCTTTCGCATTCATCGCTATCAATTGGTCATAGCTTTGCCCAAACACAGAGTTTGGTGTGCCTTTTTCAATTGCTTTGTCAAAGTATTTTTTAGTCTCAACAGCAATAATTGGTAGTTTCGACCTCATATCAATAACAACCGTATGATCTAAGCGATTTGAAAAGACACTCCTCTCTTGTCGCGTTTGCAGTGTAGCTTCATTTTGCTTGTTTCCAGTAATAGAGATTATCTTTTGGCAAATATCTACCGCATCATTTAGCGCAAGTTGTACATAATGTTTTACATCTGCTTCTGTTTCAATGACGAGTGCGTTATCTACCTCTCTTGCCTTATCGCACCGAAGCATCAATTCACTTCGTCTATTACTCAACCAAACTTTGATTTGTCCCCATTTATCGCTTGCAATGATGTCGGAGACTTTATGCAGTGAAATATTTTTCAATTTTGCTGAAGTATCGGGATGGCTAGTGCTAAGATGGGAGGTTGGGGTTCCCTTGTTTTGAATATTAGGAATCTTTTTCGTTCCAGTTTCCGTGATCACTTTCAGTAATGAATCTTTTTCTTTTTCTTCTACTAGCAAGGTGATAGTACTTTCTGCTTGAACGACTATTTCGTTCAGCACTGCTTTTTCTCCTGCTAGCGCGGTGATAGTATTATCTGCTTGAACGACTCTTTCGTTCAGCACTGCTTTTTCTCCTGCTAGCGCGGTGATGGTACTTTCTGCTTGAACGAATCTCTTGTTCAGTTCTACTAGCAATTTGTCTTTTTCTAGCAAACAATTTTCATCTTTTAGTCGTTGCATAATCTGGGCCGTCGTTAACTGTTGTATTTGTGTCTCTTCGCCATCATCGTCGCCGTCTTTTTTCGCTCTCTTTGCTTCCGGTTGACTCATTTTTGAATGATAGAGATCAAATTAACCGGTCAAGCAATGAATAGATTGTTACACTTTGTACGTCGTGAATATAAAACAACAAATGAATCAATTTTAAGAAAGAAAATTATTGTAGCAACAACAGAAAGAATGCATCGATCCCTATGTGCACGCCGATGACGAAATAATTTGTGTAAATCGCTTTTTGCACCGCGACAAAGTGTGGAGCGAAAGAAGTAATGGTTGTCGTCGTCGTCGTCGTCGTCGTTTGTTTTGATGTATTCGCGAGTTCGCATCAAAGTCTAACGAGTACCGCTACGATATCAATGTTTTGGAAGTTTTCAAAGGCTAATAGTTTTTAACTACAAGTATAACTAGAAGTATACGCTAGACGCTAGACGCTAGACGCTATATAAATTGAATGAATGGAGAGGGAGAGTATATATTACATATATATGTATATCTACATTTATGGATGTATGTTTGTTTGTTGGTAGGATACTATTGCAACAATTCACTGCGGAACGCATATTTTTCAAAAGTACCGATACACTGTTTCTTTCTATCCACGTAACGTAACATTTCGAAATACGTAACGCATATTACTAACTGTAAGTACGACAAGATCCAAAAAGGATGGAGTGGATGATGATGACAACGACGCAACCACAACCACGACCACTCTATGATCATC
>JAYSWT010000271.1:0-1333 GCA_043717905.1 bacterium
AGAACAATTTGATGAGGTGGGACGTGCAGCCAAGCTATTTGAGATGAAATTACAAAGTATTTAGAGTTTATCATTTTGCCTCGAAATTGAGGTCAAGCCGTCAAGGTCGTTTACATTACAATCGCATTATCTTAATGAGTTATCAACTTCCGATTTGGCAATGTAAAAAGCCACACGAGAGGGACAAATTGTGACGTTAAAACCGCTTGACGTCAAATTTGAGATAAAAATAGAATATTTTTTATTTGTTTATTTAAATCATGGTATATAGCTATTATTATTTTATCAACCATGCTAACTATCATATAGTAACATGCGAAAAGTTTTCCAAGACCATAACGTCAGACACGTAATTTGAAACAACAACAACTCCGACACCTGGCGGTCAACTTCCGCCTTGTAATTCTGGGGAATACGATAAGCGCGTAATCGCTTAGGTGTGAAACCAGGAAGTAAATTTACTTCATGCTGGACTGCCATACACAGCCCCTGCTCGCTGAACACAGCAGCGTACCTGTCCAATACAGTTAACAACTCGTGTTGCTGTATTAAAGAAAGATGAGAAATTTTATCGGGCGAAATCTTCTGGCTAGGCAACATCTCTTCAGCCTGAAAATCACCAGTTTCCACAACAACAATATTACCGAAATCCACATCGTTTTCATAAATAATATTACAACTATTAATAGATGCACAATCAGTAATGTTGACAACATCACATGACACAGATTTGCACTCTACTTCTTCAACACGCACGTTAAACTTACGCAAATTATTAGCGTGCATGTGGTAGCGACCACCATTAATCTCTATCATGTAGGGGAACACACTTGGACCACAGTAGCAGGACCCTTCCATCTGGAAAAGACTTAACTCGTCGTGCTGTCTCGCTGCAAGATCAAACATTTATCCCCAACAGCAAACTGTGTGTCTTTACTTTTTAAATTATAATGGCGAACATGTCGCTCCTGTTCAGTTTAGGCGCGCTCCGACGCATATTTCTGCGAGGTTTGAAGTTTATATAACAGTCCCTCAAGATATCCGGACACATCAAGTTTTGAACTAGAATCAGCATCAAACAAACGATGGAATAATTCAGTTTTTGAACGTCGCTTGAAGACTGGCAGCGATATTGATGGCGTGATGGACACCGGTAAGCTGTTCCATATCCGTGCCGCTGCAACCGGGAATGCGCGGTCCCCGATAGTGATGTGCTTGCTGTCTGGCACGACGAGATCCAATTGTTGCAATGTTAGCAGGACCGACTTGGTGACTGACCAACGGATACTCCTAATCTGTCGCAGTGCAGCGAAACACGTCGACACAGTCCTCG
>JAYSWT010000272.1:0-1328 GCA_043717905.1 bacterium
AATGATACGCCGTTACGATTACTGGTACAGTCGGTTGGTCTCAATGACATACAACCATCGGAACATTCGATTGTAATACCAGAACCAGAGTTACAAATACCGTTGAAGTTGCGTGGTACGGTCAGCTACTTTAACACAAGAAAGCCCACTGAGTATGAGATGAGTGATGAGAATATGTTCCCACGAATCATTATGACATACATGTCGCCTCAGTGGGATCCTCATGATGATTCCTTAGCAGTGGAAGAGGAAACATTACGGATGGAAGTGGACAATTATAATGAACATCAACATCCAAGTCGCGATCGAACGATTGCTCAGATTCTGACGGAAAGGGTAATGATCTCGTCCGTCGAAGTAACCAAGAGTGTGCGTCGAAAGGGGACAGTCAAGGCAGAAGAATTAGCCAAACGATGGCATGTCAGCCTTGAAGTAGCCAAGAGGACGATCGACAATACAACCCAGAAAGGAGTCCGTGATTTTACTCATATGCAAGGTTCACGCCGTTTACGGCATTTGACTCAACAGCTTAAGTATCGACCATTGAATGCAACATGTTATACGGATACAATGATTGCTAAAGTTCCATCGTTAACGAATCAATATAAGTGTGCCCAAGTGTACTGTACGGACTTTGATTGGACCAAAGTTTATCCAATGAAGCTCAGACAGGACGCACATTATACCTTGGATTTGTTACATGCATCGTATGGAGCGTTCAATGTTATGATACCCGATAATGCCAAAGAGTTGGCCTTGGGGACTTTTCGGGATAAATTGCGACGTGCCGGTACAACTGTCTTACCAATCGAACCGTACATGCATAACCAGAATAGAGCAGAGTCGACGATTCGTGAATTGAAAAGGATGTATCGACGAGCAATGATACAGTCCAGAGCACCTGAAGTTTTGTGGGATCATTGTTTCCAATTGATGGGTGAAATCCGGTCGCATACTTGTTTGAATATAATGAGTTTATACGGTCAGACCCCAGAGACCCGATTGATCGGTGACACAAGTGACATATCTCATCTATGTCAATTTACTTGGTATGAGTATGTCTGGTGGTTGGATCCGATTGAGAGGATACAAAACAGGAAACTCGGTCATTATCTTGGACCGATACTCACTTCAGGGGACATAATGTGTATGAAAGTATTGACGTCGAAAGGAACAGTTCACTCACTATCATCAGTTTTTCCGTTATCTGTTGAAGATAGGAACAGTGAAGTGATAAAAGAGAAGATTGCCGAATATGAACGAGAGTTGTCTGCAAAATTGAGAGATCGAACGGCAGGATTAGAACCGATAATAGTTCAAGCCGAAAT
>JAYSWT010000273.1:0-1327 GCA_043717905.1 bacterium
GTTTACCTCCCGTTTGGCTTCCATTCCAACTGCCATTGATTCTTCAGTTGCTGGTGATGGTGGAACCTTATCAGATCTAACTGAAGCTAACATTTATCCGGCAGATGAGATCACTCTTGCACCATCACCACCAGCAACACAATCTCCTATGTTTGCTGAAGCATATTTGCGATTGACATCCCCTCCACCGCATACAACAGTTGCTATGGAATTTGAAAGCAGATCTCCCGAAGTTGTCCAGCCCCCACCGTTGCCAGATTTTCACAGTGCTCAGTCGCTTGTAGAATTACCGCAGGTTCAGGATGCTGCTGCAGCAAGCATTCCAACGATGATGGATATGGCTTCAGAAACATCACAACTGGGGCATCAATCTGAAGCATTAACCGCACCAGAGCAGTGTGCTGCTGCAGCAATAACAATGGAGAAAGGCGCAGCAAATGAAACATCACTTCAGCACACGTTCTTGGTGAGCTGTTCTTTTGTGTCACCCACTGTTTGAGAATCAATAAAGTGTCTCTTACCAAATTGCATCTCTGTATAAAACAGAAAGGATCTATTCCGTCAACAACGCCACTTCATGAGCAAGAGTCTTCATCAGTGAGTTATTCTTGTATACTAGTGTGTTTCCTGTCTTGCTTGAGAATCATAGAAGTTTCTCACCCAAATTGTCAAACATCTGCACATTTGATGCATTACTAAATCAGGTGACCAAGGTATGTTGTGCACAGAAGAATCAACATCACCGGCGGCATCATCATGGAGTTCTATATATATATATCAGCATCGTCACATCACATACTAACATCTTTCATCCACATGTGCGGTATAGTACCAGGCAAACCAGGCAGCAGCTGCAACCAAAAGGAAGAGAAAGACTTTACAAAGTTCCAAGGGAAGTCAAAGTAAAGACCCAAGCAGGAAGGTTGTTCAAGCGTTCAAAACTGGGAAAGCAAGTGAAGTCTCTATAACCTCATCTGATGCTGCTCCTCAAACCAGTCCAAGAAGACAGAATCAATGTCCCATCAGCTTCCCTGATAGCAGTACAGTCTCCACAGCTGGTTCTGGTGCTATTCCTAGAACCAGTCCAAGAAGGCTGCCGCATGCCAGCTTGCCGCATGCCAACTTGCCGCATGCCAACTTCCCTGATGTCAGTACAGTCTCCACACCTGGAACCAGTCCAAGAAGGCTGCTGCACAAAGTAGGTGTGAGCATGGTTATTCAGCAGAATGATGCAAACTGTGATCATGCCGACGTTGCTGCCCTCCGCCCACAGGAAGTCAATACCTATTTTACCGAGTCTTTCCTTGAAAAGAATGTCACTGCAGTA
>JAYSWT010000274.1:0-1321 GCA_043717905.1 bacterium
GCAGCAGAGATTTTTAATCTATCACTGTGATTTGAGTTCAAAATTCGTTGAACAAAAGGCAGTGAGTCTGCATACTTATCAAGAGAAGTATTCTCAAAAGTCAAAGCGCGAAGATGGCGATTGATCTCTTTGTTCATTCTTTCAACTAAAGCATTCTCCTCTTTGGAATAAGCTAAAGTGAGGCAGTGAGTTGTGCCGATGAGCAAAAGAAACTCCCGAATGACTTCGGCAACAAAGTGTGGCCCATTATCAGAACGAAGTTGGTGTGGTGCGCCAAATCGACCGAAATGTTTCAACAAGCATTGCGCTGCTGATAAAGCAGTCGCATCAAGGGTGTGATAGAGTTCAACCCAGCGTGTGAACGTATCGATGATAACAAGAACGAAACCATCGTCTGGAAACGGTCCGACGAAGTCTATGTTAAGACACTCCATAGGGGTGTATGTCGATGTTGTAAAACCATGAGCATGAATTGGGATTTTTAACAAGCTCATCTTTTGACAACACGGACAGTGGTCTATGAAATATCTGACATGTTGTCGTTGAAACTCCCATGTCTTACCCATGCTTTTTAAGCGTTTTAGGGTTCGTTCCAAGCCAAAGTGACCAACTTGAGAGTTGTGTACACCTGATATGAGCTTGTACTGGAGTTGGGTAAGGGTGAATTTCTCAATAACATTCGCCGAAAAGATCGCCTTTTCAGAGAATTCTCTGGGCGAATCCTTCATGTTATTGCGACACAGTCGAGACATCGAGTCTGCTATCTCATTTGACACTCCGGAGACAAACTCTAAGTTGAAGGAGTACTCTGATAGAGCCATGTACCAACGTACTATCATAGGGTTCGAGTTCTCGGTAATGTATAAGAGGTTGCGATGATCGGTTCGTAATGTGAACTTACGATCCCGCAATAGCGACTTTAAATGCATGCAAACATAAAAAATAGCGTAAGCTTCTTTTTGGATCACTGCCCATCGTATCTGGGACAATGACAAAGATTTGCTGACAAAAGCTATTGGATGCTCTTTTCCGTCAACTACTTGGAAAAGGTAGCCTCCGATACCATAGTCCGATGCATCAGTGTGCAAGAAAACCGGATCGGTATCATTTAAAAAGTGCATAGTAGTGCATTTTGCTACTGACGCCTTAATTAATTCAAAAGCATCTAAGGATTCCTTAGTCCAATCGATCTTTTTAGTACGATTGTAATTGCTTAGCAATGAATTTAACGGCTTAACAATACTCGAGTGATTTCTAACGAAATCTCGAAAATAGTTTGTTAATCCTAAAAAACTTTTAAGTTGTTTAGAAATCGTAGGGA
>JAYSWT010000275.1:0-1320 GCA_043717905.1 bacterium
AAGCTCTAGAAAGGAGGTGTTCCAGCCGCACCTTCCGGTACGGCTACCTTGTTACGACTTAGCCCTAGTTACCAGTTTTACCCTAGGCAGCTCCTTGCGGTCACCGACTTCAGGCACCCCCAGCTTCCATGGCTTGACGGGCGGTGTGTACAAGGCCCGGGAACGTATTCACCGGATCGTAGCTGATATCCGATTACTAGCGAATCCAGCTTCATGAAGTCGAATTGCAGACTTCAATCCGAACTGGGACCGGTTTTTGAGATTAGCATCACATTGCTGTGTAGCGACCCATTGTACCGGCCATTGTAGCACGTGTGTAGCCCTGGACGTAAGGGCCGTGCTGACTTGACGTCATCCCCACCTTCCTCACACCTTACGGCGGCAGTCTCGCTAGAGTCCCCGGCATCACCCGATGGCAACTAACGATAGGGGTTGCGCTCGTTATGGGACTTAACCCGACACCTCACGGCACGAGCTGACGACAACCATGCAGCACCTTGTAGATCGTCCGAAGAAAGCCTGCTTTCACAAGCTGTCGCTCTACATTTAAGCCCAGGTAAGGTTCCTCGCGTATCAGCCATGATGCGGTGAATACGTTCCCGGGCCTTGTACACACCGCCCGTCAAACAATGGAAGCTGGGGGTACCTGAAGTCTGTAACCGCAAGGAGCGGCCTAGGGTAAAACTAGTAACTGGTGTTAAGTCGTAACAAGGTAGCCGTACCGGAAGGTGTGGCTGGAACACCTCCTTTCTGGAGCTTGACTATATGATAGAGTATATTTGTATAATAATTATTTGTTTCCTTTTCCCTTTTTTAAAATATTGAAAATAAAAGTGAAGCGAAAGCCTCAGAGCTGAGAGCGTGAAGCTGAGAAAGCGGAAAAGCCAAAAGCCGGATGCGATTGAAGCACACACAGTCTCGTAGCTCAGTTGGTTAGAGCACTACACTGATAATGTAGGGGTCCCCAGTTCAAATCTGGGCGGGACTACACTAAAGCCCAGTAGGCAGTAAACAGTCGCAGTAAGCAGTAAAACTGAACACTGAGACTGAACACTGGATACTAACAACGGGGGATTAGCTCAGTTGGCTAGAGCATCTGCCTTGCACGCAGAGGGTCAAGGGTTCGACTCCCTTATTCTCCACCAAAAAGAGGTTTTCAATCGAGAGCCGGAGAATAAGAAAAATAATAGCATAATAAGTTCTAAAAATACTGGAATAACTAAGGATATGCGGTGGCGCATATAAGTCAGATGGTTCGACTCCATCGATATCCACGTTTAACTCATACAATCTGGAAGCAGAGAGGAAGGCCGGTTTGGT
>JAYSWT010000276.1:0-3419 GCA_043717905.1 bacterium
CATCGAACGCCTTTATATTGTTTGCTCTGGAGCAAAGTCACAGCAATGTGCTATAACAGTGTGAATCATTCCCATACTGTATAGCGCATAGAACTAAACATTTGTGCGTTGAGTTAATATAACTATGGAAACAATTTTACAACTAAAATCAATAGTATACGCATTAGCAAACCAGAACAAACTTTGGTTTTACATACCTATGATTCGTGCTATACGCTCGCTGCTGTGTATAATTCGAGCTAACTAGGATTGCTCTTATGTCGTGTTGAACTGTACACTCCAAGTGAAACTGACAACTGCAATTTTTCCAAGAAACTCGCTCAATATATACCCGTAGCCAGCCCAAGTACCTTGAGCAATGACTTTAGTATCTTTGAAGTGGTCGGGATTCTGAGCTGGGCCAGTGGGCCGAGCAAGAAGTCCACCGGTTTCTCGTAAATGCTTGGTGCCTGAACGATTATTATAATTATCAATCAGTACTCGCTGACGAGGATCTAAGCGACAATTACTACAATCGACGACGGCATTGTGGCGTGATCGGACCTGGACATTTCTCCGGCCAATACCCGTACGAAAAATGTCCAGGTCCGAATCGGTGATTGAAGACACAATACGGCAGTCCCTGAGCAGTTTATCGGTGAATTAAAATTAGTAATAATTTGGTGACGCAATCATTGTAAAATATTTCGATCAGAGCGTCAATTCTATTGCAGTTTAAGACGCCATTGTAGCGAGAAAGATACTAAACACGGCATATCATGGACAACGGGGCTTGAACTGTGATACAGCCCATAGCGCTCAGGTTCTTCAACTACCCCCCACATCCGCGAGCCTGCTAGCTCTGAGCGCTAATCAAGAGTGATCTGAAAATCTGAACATATAATTGGACATTTCACAACGAGACCTTGTAGGACGGCTCGAAATCGGCGACTAATATAGTGATTATTTGAGTATGTTATATATAAATAAAAATAGGCCTGCCATTTAAAACTTTGAATAATGATGACATTTGCCGAATTTCATAAATTATTCATTTGTTATAACAATTAGTTTTTCCTAATTTTTGAGTGCCGTCCACTGTCGAAAGTTGTAACCAATACTAACTAACATCTCTCTATAACTATGAACGAAGTAGTTTCCTAATTAAAAGTAAAATAACTATAAAAAGACTGACAATTATGTTGCACACTCAGTAACATCAATAGCAGAGAAATCAAGTCAAAATTATACCCATAAGTCATATATATATGCGTCATTTCTGTACGGGTATGTAGTTGCTGGATAGATCTCGTCAGCAAGTTCAGCTCAAGCGGTACAGGTCACCGATTGGCACTCATCGGCGGTGGGGCATAGTATTAGGTCACCTGGACGGCATTAGGTGGTGCTGCGATGGTCAAACTACCGATAGGCATCATTGCTTACCTGTACAGCTCTTTTTCACCTAAGATCCGGCCCCCAAACATTGACACCAACTCAATTTTGCGTCGCTGAATTCGACTATGGTGATAGTAAGCGTTTTCTAGCATACCGGAAACCACCATCAAAGTATCGATTGGCATCATGGCCGGCTAAACCCCTTGCGTTCCCACCAATTAATATTTGTTAAAACTTTACGAACGTTTAAAATATTCCTTGCATATTATGGTGATAGGCCTAAATTGTGTATGAATAGTTTGCGAACGGTTATTCAATCAATGTAAAATTTGATATAGCTGTGCAGTATGACATCATGTACAATATGAAAGGCAAAACATTTGAAGGTCACGTGAACTCCCCTCACATTGGTCCCCCAGTTTTTCTTTACGCATTACGGCTCGACGTGTTCGTGTATCGTTTCAACAGACAACATGGGACCATCAAACTATCGATTGGCGTAATTGTCAGAGTATAATGAACAAGAGTTTCGAGGTAATTCGACTAATGAGTATTTGCGACCTATCCAACACTAAACGGTACTTCAAGATGACCCTTTTAGCTTAGGATATTTCGTAGCTGACTCAATCTGACCTATCGTGGCCGGTCTGGTGTTTGAATATATAACTGACTATATATCTCTTAGTCGATGATAAGGCCCATGACTAATAACTCTTGAGATTTTTCTATACACGTGTCGCATTCAAATTTTGATTTTCTGAAGCCCTTTGAACTCTAAAAATACGCAGCTCTTTTAAACATATGACCAAAAATAAACATTTTGGGATTATATCGATTACAGGCAAAAGTAAAAAACAGCGATCAGATTGTTTTCTGTTGAAATCTTTATTAGCAGTTTATACAATACAATAATACGATACAGTGCACGAATAGCTGTTAAACGGTTAATGAGAACGTACTAAATCAAGTTAAAATTACGCTCATAAGTCTAATAATTATATGAGTCATTTTTTTACAGGTATATAGTTGCTGGATAGATGTCGGCAGCTAGTTCAGCTCAAGCGGTATAGGTAACCGATTGGCACTGGCGGCGGTGGGGCGTAGTAATAGGTCACCTGGACGGCATTAAGTGGTGCCGCAATGATGATGTTGGGCTGTACCATCATGTTGCTGAAGTTGTTCATCGGGACGAGCATCTGCTGCTGCCCCTGTCGCCTGTTCCTTGCAGTCGCTTGTCTCTTCTGCAATCTATCTGCGGACAGTTTGAATAGCTCTGCCAGTTGATAATTCACTGGATTCTCGACTCCGGCCGGTGACACGTGACCACATGTCGGGCATCCTGTCATTGGATGTCCGTAGAAGACAGTTATCAGTCGACGGCCGATGCAATCCTCGCAGAAAGTGTGTCCGCATTGTAGCAGACGAGGCGTTTCGCATGTGCCCGCAGTCGTGACGTGACCAGCATTGCGACAACTGGCGCAGCCGACACTGTCGACAAGCTGATCAACTGTGGTTGTGTTGTGATGGTTGACAAGCTCGGCGATGGCGTGGTTGACTGGGAACTCCTGGTCCTTTCTCGATGACTTTCGGCATATTGGGCAGGGGATGACACCCCGGTGCACGTAGCTCGCCGGCTGGATGTTACCGGCACACTGATTGCAGAATGTATGCCCGCACGATAAGTAACGTGGTGAAGACATCGTATCCATGCAGACTACACATTCACATGCGTCGTTGATCAGCTGCTGTGGATTCATGGCGATACCTGTACAAAAAAATTTCTATTACTATGCGCGACAACATAATGCCATTTTTCAATATATTGCATATTTTTTTATATTGCTTAATTGAAGAGAAATACAGTATGGGCACAGAACGACGGGCCTCATAATGTACTTTCATGCAGAAATGATAATTCTATTGAGAGCTAAACCCTTTTTGGAACATCATCGAACGCCTTTATATTGTTTGCTCTGGAGCAAAGTCACAGCAATGTGCTATAACAGTGTGAATCATTCCCATACTGTATAGCGCATAGAACTAAA
>JAYSWT010000277.1:0-3418 GCA_043717905.1 bacterium
CGGGAGTACACTCTCTCCCATGGGCTTCAACTCAGATTTGTTGCCGTCTTTAACCACAAGGATCTTTTGCCGTTCGTCGTTTGTCCCGCTCTCAAAGTCCCCCCAGGTTGGGGTCCGACAAGCGTTCAGGGCCTTAAGTACCGCGACAATAGCGGAAATATTGTCAAGTTCTTTGAGGATCTCTGCGAAGATACCTGTGAGCCCAACGGTCTTTGCATCATTATGGGCCCTGACGCGGCCTACACTGAACGAATCAAGCAAGCTCTTGAAGCTGGTGGTGTATTTCATGATTAGATGACTTAACTGCAACGACAAGTAATAATAGAGTTGTGGCGTTTTGCGTATTGTGAATGATTGCTTCAATTATATAGGTCTTTTACCATTCTTTCACAAATCTTACTTTACAGATGGCAAATGCCTTGGATCCTATAGCCACGTGTGCGCTTACTGCCTTTTTTGGCATCCACTAGTAGCCCCGTATCGATTGCAACCTTCAATGTTGCTTTCAAGTCATTGATTTCATGATCTTTTGTTTGGATCAGCTTCCACATATCGTGCACAGTAAAGAACTCCTCCTTCCAGTCTGGCTTTGCAATTTCTTTGCAAAGCAACCAGCCTATGTGTCCTGTGGCGCCTGCTCCATTTTGAAGTGCTGCCAATTCATAATGCTCTAGCCATGCAATGACTCGAGTCGTAATACAATCACAAGCGTTTTCTTTGTTGTCCTGTTGTTTTGCAAATTTGATCGCGTCAACCTTTGTTCGTGAGAGCAGAGGTAGATACCTGTTCTTGAGCCCTTTCTCAGAGTCTAGCCGGTGCTTTGATCCGAACATTAACAAACCTTGTCCCCATGAGTCCTTTTCTGGCAGTTTCATGGCATCGAGCACATCTTGGCGACGTGAAGGAATTATAGGTAGTAATGATTCCACCATTTTCCAGAGCTTTGTTGCTTCTACACAAACAACCTCAGTGGATTGGCCCCGTTTGCTGATTGCGTCGTCGTCAATGTTTTTGCTCTTTCTGTAGATGTCGCTTTCCAAAACCAGGCCTATACCTGGCCATTTTGAAATTGTAACATGAGTTACTTTTTTCTGAAAGTCCAATGGAAGATCTTGAGTAAGAAGCATTTTTGGACCACAGCGACCACCTGTCAAGCACTCGTCGACCACGCAATTCATCCCATGGTGCTCCAGAATCTGGGCAAGTTTGCTCAGGACTCTGTCGCTCAGCCTTCCCCCGTTTCCTCCAAGAATAATCTCAAGAAGAAGTGCTGTAAATGGGCGAGCACAGAGACGAGCAAAGAGGAATCGCACATGCAAAGCATACAGACAGCGATCCTCATAGTCCTCTGCAGCATGATGAGCCTCACATGAGCTGCATGGGATTCTGTATGGCAGCGCAACTGTGCGTTCTCGCGCAAACTTTGTCTGCATCTCTTTTGGAAGTGATATTACTGCCAATTTAGAACGGACTTCAAAGCGACTTGATGACCAGCTTTGTAGGACACTTAAGTCACCTGCAACATAGCTCCCAGCAGCAATACAGAGACTCGATGTATCACCGTTGACGGCGTCCATGGTAGCAAAGAGATTTGCATCAGAACCACAGGCCGCCGCTTTTGTCAAATGAAAGGCTCCTCCAGTGGTAGCACGCACAGTTTCTTCTAACCGCTTAAAGCAATTCCCTTCAGCGGCTTGTCTTTTGCGTTCAATATTTGGAAGCACTAAATTGCAGCCCCACTCATTCGCAAGATTATCGGCCATGATGGTATGTAATCGGTGACGATGATGAAGCAAGTAATAGCAAAATATAATAATTGGTTTGGGCACGGCGGAGTGAGGATGCGAGGCGCGCAATACAACATCATCCATATTATTAGTGCGCGGGATTTTAAGATAGTGAAAAGGCTTGCGTACAAAAGTTTTGTTTAAATTGTCAATAGTAGATCCAAAACGTGTTCTTTCAGATTACTACAGCATATATTCTATGTGTGTTCTTAAGTATCAAAATTTGAATTATGGCGGTAGATCAAAATTTGGTTCTACTAAATCTCTACGTGAAAAAAGTTTCAAAATTTGGATTTGCGTGCTTTGCGTTCGAATAAATTGTTTGAATTATATAAATGTCTTAGCATGTAGATCAAAAACGTGTTCTACGTATTGACTTCCGTATAACTTATTCGTTCTTAAGTAACTTTCAAACATATTTGTGTTATAGCTAGATACTTTGTCACATATAAAACAACGGTATTGTTTCTAAATACAAAATTGTATGATCATTTTAAGTAAAAGAGCCCAATGCCTAAGTACATTTGCATTGCTGTGATCATTGCTGCAATTTACAAAGCAATTATCTTAAGTAAACAAACACAATGCTTAAGTAATACAGTCACGTAGCCGTTATCAATGATGCAATTTTTTTGCATTCCACAAAAATCCTGGTACAAAAGAAGTGTAAGGTTCTACGCGAGACACCACCACTTATTTTATTATTATTATTTGTGAGGAAACATATTCACCATGGACATGGCTAGGCTTATTGGAGATGACAATGGTGATGGCACTGGCAGTTATAGTATTCACGAAGATGTTGGGGAGCTTCGTAATCGCGTTCTTCCAGAGCTGGTAGCTGGCGGTGGTTCTGATGCAGAAACAGGAGACGGAACGGGCATCATCACAAAATGCTACCCCATGGCTTTCTTCACTTCAATGGGAAAAGTCCCAGACAATTATGAGGACCTGCTTCAGCGTTGGAGGTATCGGCAGAATCGTCCTCCAGACACAACATTAACAGTAATGGATGAGACTCCATTTGACGAACAAGTTATGAAAGGGGAAATGATAGCAATGAGGCAGAGTCTGCTCAAATTTGCTGATCAGGTTTATACTTCTAGTTTTAAAGAAGTGGCAACAAACAGTGGTCTCTCGTACTCTAATGGACAGAGGATTGTCTTGGACAACGATTTGAAGTATGCAGTGCTTCAACTGGAGAGATCACGGGAAAATGAAGTCCTTGTTTACAAGATATTCCATCATTGCATGAGAACAGACAAGCAGTGGCATGTGAGTATTGTTGACAATTGGGCAGCTTCTAACAATATTCACCTTCTCCCACCAGTTGATAAACTGGAAACAGCTCCTGGGGAAAGAACGCGCAATGTTGCCTTTAATAGGCAGGGTTTTGGTGCTATCTGTTTGGATGCACGGAAGAATGTGTTGCAGAGGTACATGAGACCTCTGATAAATAAAAAGGGATGGAATATTGCAACAACTAACAAAGAAAGGCAATCTAAAATGGTATATACAAGAAAGATTGCTACTATCGAACATCAGCAACAATGGTACTATGTGGTTGAGAAGGCAAAAAGTGTAAGTTCCGTGTGGGTGCGATTTTGGTGCTATGCGGCGTCTTTCTTATC
>JAYSWT010000278.1:0-1314 GCA_043717905.1 bacterium
GGTATAAGAGGAACACACTTGGACCACAGTGGCAGGACCCCTCCATCTGGAAAAGACTGAACTCGTCGTGCTGTCTCGCTGCAAGATAAACATTTATCCCCAACAGCAAACTGTTTGTCTTTACTTTTTAAATTATAATGGCGAACATGTCGCTCCTGTTCAGTTCGGCGCGCTCCGAAGCATACTTCTGCGCGGTTTGAAGTTTATCTAACAGTTCCTCAAGATATCCGGACACATCAAGTTTTGAACCAGAATCAGCTGATTCTCTTTGGCCAAGCCAAGTTTCTCGCAGAATGGCTAACGGACCACGCGGTAACGTACCGAAAACTAGTAGATGCGGAGGCACGTGCGTTGTGCCATTAACAGACTCCCTAAGTGCCCACAGGCACGGACCAAGGTAATCAACCCACGAAAGCTACGCTAAGTTTGCTATTAAATTTTTAATAGAAGCGAAATTACGTTCTGCAATCGCGTTTCCTTCGGGATGGTATTCTGTTGAGACCAGGGGAGATACTCCAATTCGCTTTAAGAACTGTTTTGTTAAAGCAGACCGGAGGTATGAGGCATTGTCCATAGTCAATACCATAGAACTGCAGACACCTGTAAACTGAAAAACGGACAATCCTACTCCTGAGGTCCCCTTCTCACAATACAATACAATATGTCAACGCCTACAGTATTGTTATACTGACCGGCTACATAAGCTGAAAAAACAATAAAATCATGTTTAGACAAAGAGTACAAACAACAATTATAATACAAACAAACAAAATGAACATGTATAAACATAAAAATATACAACCGAGTGTCGCGTAGAGCCGGTTCATTTGTAAGCTGCTTGAAACAGGTGGCCCTTGAGTTGACGTCTGAACGTTGAGACGCTTGTCTGTTAACGTATATGAGCTGGCAGATTGTTCCACGCAGATGGACCAGCAACAGAAAAAGCGCGCTGTCCGTATCGATTTCTTGTCCTTGGTACGTCATACTCGCCGGCGGAAGCTAAGCGAAGGCGACTGCGACCTGATTCTGAAATCGGTGTAACCATGTCCGAGATGTAAGACGGAGCTGTTCCATTCACGACTCAATATAAAAACGTATTTATATTGATTATATTATGTATCGAATATATTAGGTCGTTTCATAAGTTCTGTCGTTTTTTACTAACACATAAAATTTAAAAAAAGCAAGATAAAGAATGAGTGATAAATTCATGCCACCCAAGAAAATATCATCGTCGTGATATAAATGTAAAGAGTGCAATATTAGACTCCATATGTCTTGCTGCTTTGAAGAATATCATATACTCATCCACAA
>JAYSWT010000279.1:0-1313 GCA_043717905.1 bacterium
GCTCTAATCTGCGTGTTGACAAACACGTTGAAGGCCTGGATATCCGATCCACACTCAGCCATGGCATCTGGCAGCTTGCGCAACGTCGCGCGAAGGAGAGAGACCGTCGATCTGGTCTCGATAGAGACGATCGCAATCATGACCATGAGCATTGTAGCTCCATCAGCAACGTCCTTGCCTTCATGATCGACAATGGTGTACTCGTTCTCCCTCATCATGAGCTTCGTGTACACATCGTTGGAGATGGATGCTACCAAACTCAAACGAAACATGTTGGACAACTGCGTCTCGCGGTTGCCTGCTGCTTCAGCGAGGAACGCTGTCGCTTTTGCCTGACACTGGGCAATGGTGATCTGTCCATGCTGCGTGACAATATTTTTGTAAACAGGGGCTGCGGCCGTGCCAATATTAATTTTAAAAATTGTATCGTTCCATCCGAGCATCGCCCCTTTGTCCTTGATGTGCGAGAGAAAGATCAGGAGTTCCTCCTGCTTGCCTTCGAACGTAGGTAGGATGGGTGCGATGGATGTTGTAAATAACTTGCGCCCTTCGGGGGTAGACATATTAATCACTACGTCTTCTTCCCACGGGGTTTTCATGAAGGTCACGGGAGCAGGCGCAGCCATGTTTCCTTGTTGGATCAATGCCTGTTGGGCAAGTAGATCGGCTGCAGCGTTTATATCAGCAGCTACCTGATTTATCAGGGCTTGTGCTCTGGTGGTTACCGTGGCTCAACTATCTCGAACACTGTAGTGCTCGAGACTAATTAACTAATAAAAGGATAAATGTATGTTCGTTAAAAACTTATTTACTTACCCTGGTGACTGTAGTCACACTGTGTGCAAATATGCGCAGAGGAAGCGTGCGGTTTCTCAGCACAGACGACAGGCAGTTACAGGGATCAGGTGGTACTGATAGGGCTGTAAGGCAGTGAACGTCCGCTGACAACTCAAAGGCACGAGGATAGCCGTAGCTACCAGTAATTATACGTGTTGACAATAAAAAGGCTTTTATTCTTAAATATTGTGAGCTTTCATCCGATTCCGATGCCCGTAATCTGATGATTATTTGCTATTATTGCGGGGAGCACTCACCGTCCGTGAGTTCCGAGCATTTCCGTATGCCCGTGTCTTTACGCCCTGCTTTTCTTGTGAGTGAAAGTCACCGTAAGAGCTGAGAATTAGGTTATCAGTCTCAGTACGGCGCTCACGGCCCCTACTAGTGGAGTATCACATGTACGGCATGCAAAGGTATACTAGCTTAGGGGATAGTTGTCCGGATTGATGGATTGACAGTCAGATCATCTGATTGTG
>JAYSWT010000280.1:0-1311 GCA_043717905.1 bacterium
CAAAGAGAACTAGAGGAGCTTGGATTGTGTAGGTGTCTTCACTGCGTTGCGACATGACAAAACGCGTTGAGCGAAAATAAACAAAATCAAAAAGATGAACTCCTAGTTACATACTGATTATCAACCACTTTTGTGTGCATACCGTAGGTGTTTTCACCATAGCCGTCAGGCTAAGCCTTAAATTGAATGATTTTTCGTATCCGTTCAAAATCCTATGGCAAAGATTTGGATAAAACATAACTTTGGGGTGTAAATGGAAGAAAAACTAAAACATATCGATCCGAATAGTCTGAATGACGTAGAGAGCCTGCGGAGTGTACTGACCTTGGTTTTACAGGCCTTTGAATCGATGTCGAAAGAGTTGTCTGATGCGAGGGAGGAGATTGGCAAGTTGAAGGACGAGATCAACCGGTTAAAAGGGGAAAAAGGGCGGCCGCAGTTCAATGCCAAAGCGAAGGCTGCTGTAGGGAATGTTGAGGAGGCTGTGGGCATCAAAAAGGACAAGCGCACGAATCACAAAAGGGGGACGAACAAGGGCCGCTTGCGGATAGACAATACGGTAGAATTGAAGGAGGTGGTGGGAGAATTGCCTGCGGATGCACGCATCAAGTACTGGGAGGATCGGGTTGTACAGGAGGTGGAGTTGAGGCGCAACACGGTAAGGTACCGCATAGCGGTGTGGTATTCGCCATCGCAGCACAAGACCTACCGTTCGTCATATCCGCTGGATGGTTTTGGTTCATTTGGGCCGCAGATACGGGGCCTGCTGCATTTGCTGCATTACGAGTGCAACGTGACGCAGGGTTGTTTGGAGTCGTTTTGTAACAGCCTGGGTCTTGACATATCGTCTGGGAGCATAGACAATATCCTCAAGAGCCGTAGCGAGGAGGCTGTGGAGGAACGCAAAGAGATATTAAGGGCTGGCATAGGCCATAGCGGATATGTACAGGTCGACAGTACGGGGAGCAAAGAGAAGGGGGTGTCCTTATATACCCAGATATTTTGTTCTCCGCTGTTCACGGCCTATTTCAGCAACGGCACCAAGTCGCGCTTACAGGTAGTCCAATCGCTGTGCGGCCTGACAGAATTGGCCGACCTGCCGGTGATGTTCAATGATGACACGGTTTCGCTCTTCGACAACTTCAAGGTCCCTAAGTGTTTCCAACAGGCCCTGCGAGCGTTTTTGGGAATGGGCGGGTGTTCCAGCATCGGGCTGCTCAAAGCGTGGATCGCAAAGGAATTGCCCAAATTAAGTGGCCAAAAGAACAACTTGGCCCATGTCCTGGACGCTTTTGCGCTGGCGCACTACTT
>JAYSWT010000029.1:0-2307 GCA_043717905.1 bacterium
CAAACATTTTATGTCTTCAGTTGCAATTCTCTTGCAGCTATTTTTTCTCCTCCTCTGATGCCGCCTTCCGTTTGCACTCCAATGCTTCTTGGCTATCTAACGTGCACTTCTTAAGAAATTAAGCATTTATGATTTGTCAATGTTTATTAAACCATCTGATGCTTGCACTGAGTCTTGATCTTTCTAACACTGAACTTGATCGTCTCCAACTTGTTCTCTACGCTACTACCCGCGCTGTTACTGAAGCTATTCACGTCACTCCTGTACTAAAATCTCTTCACTGGCTCAAAATAAATTAAAGTATATATATACTTTTTTCTCTTCTCCAGCTAGTACTTTATTTCGTCCTACTGTCACTTATCATCTACAAATAACCAACAGGTATTTCTATCATCATGCTCCTGTCACTCTTACTGCAGAAATGCGTCAGATTCCTCCAACACTTACTCTTAAGACTGACCATCGCCTACTGTCGTGGCAGACGGCGTTCGTGCGCTCGTGTCCAGTCTACTCAGAGGTGACACGTCGCTCCTGGTGTAGGCTCGACTCTGACGTCTTCAGAGCGTCTCTTCGGTCGTCGCCACTCTGCAATGAAGAAGCATGGTCGACGCTTGGCGTCGACGACTGGGCACGGCTGTACGACGATCAGACTACACAGGTTCTGAATGACTTATTCCGGTCAAGACCATTACGTGTCGTCGTCGACCGTCGGACCCCTGGTTCGACGAGGAGTGCCAATCGATGAAACGTTCCGTTCGACAGCACGAGCGCGCCGCCGTGCGAGCCGATTCGTCGATGGCCTCAGGCACAATTTTAGCAGGGTACGCAGCATGGCGGGCATATCGGGATCTTCGACGTCAAAAGCGTGAGTCATTCTGGCTCGAGAAGGTTGAATCTGAACGCTCTTCACCAGCTCAGTTGTGGCGCTCTATCGATGCGCTGATGGGACGCGGTCGACTACCAATGTATGATACAATCGGCCCCAATGAGCTACACAGCTTCTTCGACGCTAAGGTCGCTGCAGTTCAAGCAGCAACTGCCGATGCACCGCCGCCGTCGTTCACTGCGTCTCCGCCAGGCTGTGAATTCTCACAGTTTCGCCGTGTCAATGCTGATGACGTCATTGAGGCAGTTCGTGCTCTCCCGGACAAGCAGTGCTCGAGCGACCCGCTGACGACTCGACTTCTGAAAGAGAACATTGACGTGCTGGCGCCGTTAATCGTCGAGTTGTTTTAACAGATCGTTGTTGTTCGGTTCTGCCCAATCAACATTCAAAGCCGCCTACATTACGCCGCTGCTCAAGAAAGCCAACTTAGACCCAGCAGATACGCTTCCTACCACCAATTTATCGGTCATGTCGTAATTGCTCGAACGGCTGGTGGCTAAACAGCTAATCGAATATCTGACGATATTCGGGTTGCTTCCGGCTCTTCAATCCGCCTACCGCGCGCACCACTCAACTGAGACAGCAGTGCTGAAGGTATTGTCAGACATTCTGAAGGCCGTGGATGCTGGAGATTTGGCTGTCCTGGCTCTGCTAGACCTTTCAGCTGCGTTTGATACAGTCGACCATGCCACGCTGCTGCAACGTCTAAAAGTTACATACGGTCTCAGCGGATCCGTCCTGAGATGGTTTTCATCATATCTTGACGGTCGCACTCAGTATGTTCGTTGCGGCACATCGAGGTCGGCATCATCATCGGTCAACACATGTGGCGTGCCGCAGGGGTCTGTACTCCAAAGCGCCAGAAAAACAAAAACCAAAATTCGATATTTTCGTCTGCGATGAGCAAATTCATTTGCATTGAACCGGAAAAGCACCTAAAAATCTTGCCGACTCCGATCTCGAGCGATGCTGAAAACAGACTGAAGAGAAAATAAAAATCTCTCGTGCTCGTTTGAATGATTCGAGATTTTTGTTGCTCGCATCGAAACGGAGAGGAAACGAAGAGAAAAGTTGCATGTGCAGCCGGCAAGTGAAGTGAGTAAAATGGCAAAGTGTCTGCGTTTGTTGTTGTTTTAGAAACAAACCTGTGACAGAGGAAAATATGAGGGAAAATTGGTGATTTTTTCGGGAGATTTGCAGAAATCTCCGTCGTTTTCGCAAATTTTATTGGAGCAAATTTTATTTTTCGTTTTTTTCGCTGCTCTTTAACTTTAAATACATTTGATTAAAACTTGTAAAAAATGCATCGAAACAACAAACAAAAGAACTTGATATTGATTGCACAAATTTTTTGTAATAAACACGAATTTCGTTTTTTGCGTAGACATTTTTTATTTCAGTCAAAAAATAATGGTTTTTTA
>JAYSWT010000281.1:0-1308 GCA_043717905.1 bacterium
TAACTTCCGACTTTACGGCAAAAAAAGGCGGTTCCAGTGGCCAGTTGCGTTTGCATGCTGGATAACAACCGTACCCGTCATGTTCTCGGTTTACAACAGTCTGAAAGCGGTAGTACCAGTTTAGCTTACATTAAAAAATTCATAGTAAGTATTCGTAATTTCCATCAAAAGCTGTCCAGAAACTTAAGAAACAAATAAAGAAAAAATAAATTTTCTTTTGGGAGGGAATTTAAAAACAAATACCGATTTTTACACTGTTTAATCATACTTTGCGGATTCTTTTTCAATAGAATATTTCTGTCGGAATGAACCAAATTGTGCTTTAATGTAAGGTGATCAGATGATCAGTTTGAAAACCGAAAGCAGTAGAATATTTATATATTTATAGCTGTATACTTATGCCTATATACAGGGACGTGCCAACAGGGGGGGGCAGAGGGGGCAACCGCCCTCCCCCGGTATTTGCTCAGGGTGGGCAAGCCTATATAATCGCCCCCCTGAAATATCATGAGGAGTTAGACCCATGGACAACTAATTAAGTTGACAATGGTTAGACCATAGATATTGAGACTTAAATTGGACACACTTGACACCTCACCCAGCCTGCTGGTACAGACAGACAGTATAAAGTCTTCTCTGCCTCACTCACATACACACCCACACCACTACCACTATTTATAGTAGAAAAGGTTTGGCTATTGGTTGGTGGCAGTCTGTAGTTATGTA
This sequence comes from bacterium, assembly GCA_043717905.1. Taxonomy (GTDB): domain Bacteria; phylum Patescibacteriota; class Minisyncoccia; order Phycocordibacterales; family UBA6899; genus MHLP01. The sequence goes on from JAYSWT010000281.1 coordinate 727, forward strand.
GCTGTCTTCCTTTGTTCCTCATTCACTCTTTACCGTGAGTTCATTAACCTTCCTGTTTCCTGTGCTTCGTTGATTCCTGTTGGTTTAACGCACCTTATAAATGCCTGCTCCACCTGTAAAGAAGCAAAGGCGAATTGATGCCTTCTTCACATCAATTTCATCGTCATCGGTGGAAAATGCTTTGTCTCACATCGTGCCAGCCTCTTCGTCCACATCCTCGTCGATGGAAAATGCTGTGTCTCACATCGCGCCAGCCTCTGAATCTACTTCCACCATGTGCTCGTCGCTCACCACTGCTTCCTCGATGCCCATACAGCAGTTTCAACCTTCCGCGGAATACAAATTTCCCAGGGATGGTAAGGGAAGATCATGCCAGCACTCATGATTTAAATCCTACAAATGGCTTCATTATGACATCGACAGATCTGTTTCCAGTGTGTTGAAGCTCTGCATCTGAAGGAAACCAAGACGGACAACGATGCTGAAGTGGCCTTTACAGTGAAAGGCTATAGCAATTGGAAGAAAGGTCCTGAGAAATTTTCAGTTCACGAGAAAAGCGGCCAACATTCGAGTTCCGCACAT
>JAYSWT010000282.1:0-1307 GCA_043717905.1 bacterium
AGCAACCACTGGGTTATGGGTTACAAATTGTCCTGGTGTTGGGCTGGATGATAAAGCAGGAACCACCTGCACGTTTTCCGAGTTGCCATCTTCAACCAGCACGTAATGGTAGCCCAAAAACCGCCCATAACTGTCTTTTAAAACCCGGCGCATTAGATAGCCATACTGCACCAACTGACGGATGTACTTACGAACCGTCTCTACGTTTTTCCCGATTTCCTTTGCCAAAGCCTTGGGAATCATTTTCCAAGTATCGGGCTTGCTAATCCGCCGTGATAGAATTATGTATGCGGTTGGATCTAGTCGCCCATCATAAAGTCCTATATTGTCCTGGACGTGAAAGTTTTTCTCGTGCTTTGAACGAACAATATGAACGTCTGGTGTGATGTATCTCATGGTGGCTCCTGGTAGGTGGAACCGCTTAATCAGAGCTAAATTGATCGGGTTTTTGGATCTCGTTCAGTTTTTTTGATACTCTATAAGGTGTTGTGCCTTATAGATGGTTTTTTCTTTTGGACACGAGTTAGAAACGTGTTTAAAAGACGTACCGTTAAAGTAAAACGGACAAGAAGTCGCTCTAGCTCTGCTTAGGCGGCTTTTTAGTGTGCAAAAATATCCCCCTATCCTATCGTGGTCGGGGGCAAAAATAGTTTTTTGTGGGAATTTGAGATGTCAATGAAAGGAGTTTCTGAGATTTGCTGCCAACGGCATTCATCTAGTAACTGGCAAAAGGCCACTGCCTATTGCTCATTAGCCATCTCATTATCCCAAGCCTCTAATTCAGCAGCAGTAAGATACAAGGTGTTCTCAGCAATTGTGCTAGCCGGGAGGACAAAGCGACCATTGGATTGACGAACCACATAGCCACATTCTTGTAACTGATACAAACATTTTCGGATTGTACCTACACTCAGCCTGTGTCTTTCGGCCAAATCGCTTTGTTTAAGCTCGATCGGCTGAGGATTTTGCGTATCTGCTCTACTGAGCAGATTACGAAGGATGACGAAGGAACTTGGAGATAGTCGGCGATCATCCATAATCCTGTTATGAATTACTGTTGAGTTCTCTGGCGTATGTTTCGATCGAATGATGTTGACAGTCATTAATCCTCTTCACCTTTGTTAGTAGGGGTTTTGAATCGATTCAGTCACTCCATGCTCAATTCCATCAGGATCTTGATTCGGTGTTGCCCTCTAAGTTTACCTTGATACTCACAAACAGTTCCAACCATCGATCATGGCTTCTGGTTCTAAATGGTGTTGTTTGCTTTGCTATACAGCCTTAGCTTTTGGCTCGTTTTGGTCATC
>JAYSWT010000283.1:0-1305 GCA_043717905.1 bacterium
TCAGAACAAGTTGCCACGACTCCCCAGGGTAGTAATCCAAACCTCAATGCACCCTGTTATGCGCAACCACGGACCTGATAACCAGAATCCGGCTCAACCAAAGCCGTGCAGGCCCACTCTCAATCCGCACTGTGTGTGTACCGAGGTAGCCACCAGTATTGCAGGATACTCTCACGCAGGTGCTTGCCTTACGGATCGGAACTAAGGGACGTTGCGCAACTGTCACACCAACTCACGCGTACGCTACAAAGCATCAGACCGTGAGCAGCGTGCGGACGTTCGAAGGGACACTCACACCAAAACACTCAACCAACCGAGATCCCAAGTCCTGTAGAACAAAGAGTTAGCCACCAGTAGGGTAGGGTGAGCTTTGTAGGACTCACAAGACTGTTAATCTGACAAGAATCAAACCGGAATGAACTGCAGGCGCGATTCGAGGAGCAACGAGAGACGAAGTCTAGTCGCTGCCACGTTAGATTACTTAGCTGTTAGTTTGTTGGACAAGTCCGGCGAGTATCTCCAGGAGGGAGCACCGGACAAGTTGACCACTGCGATCGCCTTACAAGATGGCCCAGGGACAGGGACAACTTCTCAGACAAAGGGCCCAGGGACAGGGACCTCACGCAGCCGATTTACACGATGTGAAATGCGTTCAAAGGATTGATCAACTAGATTTGTGAGTGAAGATTAAACTAAACTAAACTTGATCGAACAGAGCCTCAAAAGGCTGACGTTGACAGATTCTTCACAAAGGTACCAATTCCTCTGTATAAGAACCACACATGTAGACTGCTCTGTTCCAATCCTACTAAGGCAGATACTGATGCCAGAGTTGGCTGACATAGTCTGCATCTAAACACTTCAAACAAGGGTATCTTCGTCAGTTGAAGGCTCCTTGTAACCATTAATATTCACCACCACGGATGTGGGACCACAAAGACAAAGACGGGTTCATAACCCTCCAAATACCAGGTCGGTAATGATGGGGAGTAAAGGATTTCGTAACCCGGAAATCATGAATATCCTTGAGTCCCGTCGGTTAGTTTCGGTCTCGGTTTGTGATGTCATCACTGGTTTTGGCGGGAACACGGTAGTTACTCGTGTTAATGGATCAAGAATCCCCTCAGCATTGGTGCAAGTTTTTGTTGAAGATACAAGACGATGATGAGATTCTTTTTGTTGTCAAAGTAAGCAGAACATGTCAGCTCAACACTGACATCAGTATTCTGCATTGGTAGGATTGGAACAGAGCAGTCTACATGCGTGGTTCTTATACAGAGGAATTGGTACATCTGTGAAGAATCT
>JAYSWT010000284.1:0-1302 GCA_043717905.1 bacterium
AAGCTTTTGTCAAATTCAAAATGTCATTTGTTCTATAGAACACATAATTTTATTGGGTTAAATAAATTGTGCTTAGTAAATTCGAAGACATTGCACAAAGGAACCCGGCAAAGTGCCGCCCCTCGCCAAAAATCCTGCTCTTTGATCTGGTTTAGACCGCTGGGCCCTTTGTCTGAGAAGTTGGCCCCTGTCTCTGGGTCCTCCTTGTAAGGCACTCGCAGTGGTCAGCTTGTCCAGGTCTCCCTTCTGGAGGTAACCCCTGGAGTTGTCCAACAAACAGCTAAGTTATCTAACGCGGCAGTGACTAGACTTTGTCTCTCGCTGCTCCTCAAATCGTGCCTTGTACTTCGTTCTGGTGTGATTCTTGTCAACTGCGGTTTCTGCTTAAGGTAGGCGGTTATCCCCAAACGTGTTTCCGGGTTTATTGTGTAAAAAAGTCTGTTTTATATCAAATTTTGAGTGCTGTACAATTAGTACTGGGACGAAATCTTCAACCCTTCGAAAATTTTTGCTCATAGTAATTCTTCACATAGGGGGAAAATCCAACGGATCTATATACTTCTTTTATACACGTATGGATTACTAAACTATAGTATATACTAAGTATTTCTGACTCCTAAACATCGTCCGCAGTTGACGAACGAAGCAAAACGCAGCTGAACGTGGCTCAACCATGGTGTTCCATCCGCATTGCCGTTCAACACCTTCCCTAGCTAGCAGCACAAAAGTAAGGTATATTTGTTCGACGAAACAATAAACAGTTGTTTTCTAGCTTTTAAAATCTACTAGAGTCCGTCAAGAGTATACTAGAAGCCGCCCTTATATGCAACGAAGTCTTCTCCAACTTCGTTCGCCAACATTTTGCGGATGTTCGTGATCACGCACTTGGCAGGGATGCAGATGCGCTATCCACGCTGTAGTACTCAACCAGGAATCAACTGCAGCGGCAACCAAATGCGAACAGGAACCGCAGCAGCAGAACAGGAACCGCAGCAGCAGTGATAGCAGCGGCGGCGGAGGCGGTAGTGGTCTCGGTCACGATGCAACTCCAACAGGGCCAGATGACAGCAGCGTTGGTGACGAAGTAGACCGCATGATGATGCATCAATGATGACAACAGTTCATAGTTGTCACGGTACAAGCAGCCGTCCCTGCAACTGCAGCAATGGAGGAAAGATCGTCCCTGGAGGGGCAGCAAGTGTTGTCCCAACGCGGCGGGAAGCCAAATATGTGCTTACAGAATTGTATAATTATATAAACTTTTGGTATCTAAGTAATACTTCCAAAATATCCCAAAATTGG
>JAYSWT010000285.1:0-1301 GCA_043717905.1 bacterium
TGCTCTCTCATTAATGATATGCGCAGATTGTGCTATCATCGCTCCATGTCTCACTTACGCAAAACCAAGATTGTCGCAACCATCGGACCGTCCTCAACAGACGAGCACACACTCGTGCGGATGATAAAAGCAGGAATGAATGTCGCTCGGATTAACTGCTCACATGGAAGTCATGAGGAGTATAAAAATAATATTGAGGCGGTGCGACGCGCATCACAAAAGGCTCGAATTCCGGTCGCTATCCTCCTCGACCTCGCTGGACCAAAAATTCGTATCGGTGATTTCGTTGAGGGGAAAGTCTTTCTCAAGAAAGGAGCGGAGTTTATCCTCACCACCATAAAAATGGACGGGACTAAAGAACGGGTGTGGATTAACTATCCAAAAATCACCAAGGAGGTACGTGTGGGTATGCACATCAAACTTGATGATGGAAAGTGCGACCTCGAAGTTACTAGTGTACGAGAAAATGCAGTCCACACCAAAGTGGTCGCGGGAGGTGAAATCCGCTCGCGACGCGGAGTGAATATCCCCGATGCGAATCTCTCAATCGCCACTATTTCAAAGAAGGATGTTGAAGACACCGCATTTGGCATCGCAATGAAGGTTGATTTCATTGCACTCTCATTTGTGCGCAGTGCAAATGATATCTCCCGACTAAGAAAAATTCTCATTGCAAAAGGCTCACATGCGGGGATCATCGCAAAAATAGAAACCCGTCAAGCTGTCGAAGATATCGATAACATCATCAAAGAGACCCGAGGAATCATGGTCGCGCGCGGAGACCTCGCCGTCGAAGTCCCTAAAGAAGAAGTTCCACTCATCCAGAAAATGATAATCCGCAAATGTAATGCAATGGGTAAGGTAGTCATCACTGCAACCCAAATGCTCGATTCCATGGAATCAGCAAACACCCCCACCCGCGCTGAAGTCAGCGATGTCGCAAATGCTATTTTTGACGGTACGGATGCGGTGATGCTCTCTGGCGAATCTGCTATCGGTATTCACCCCGTACTCGCAATCGAAACTATGGCGAACATCGCACTCAAGGTCGAAAATAGCAATCTGTACCGAGAGGATATTCTCCGCATTGATACTCACCCTGAGGGAGTAGTCGATGCAGTAAGCTCCTCAGTCTCACATATCGTCCGAAATATAAAAGTCCGCGCAATCGTGGCGCTTACCGAGTCTGGATTTACTCCCCGCATCATCTCGAGACACAAACCCATCGCACCGATTATGGTCATTACTCCTGTTGTCACCACCTACCTGCAACTTACACTCTCTTACGGTTGCTTCCCTAT
>JAYSWT010000286.1:0-1299 GCA_043717905.1 bacterium
GTTGCCTCCAGAAGGGAGCCTGGACCAGCTGACCACTGCGTTTGCCTTACAAGGAGGGCCCAGGGACAGGGACCAACTTCTCAGACAAAAGGGCCCAGGGACAGGGACCTCACGCAGCCGATTTACACGATGTGAAATGCGTTCAAAGGATATGATCAACTAGATTTGTGGGTGAAGATTAAACTAAACTAAACTTGATCGAACAGAGCCTCAAAGGGCTGACGTTGACAGATTCTTCACAGATATACCAATTCCTCTGTAAAGAACCACGCATGTAGACTGCTCTGTTCCAATCCTACCAAAGCAGATACTGATGTCAGAGTAGGCTGACATAGTCTGCATCCAAACACTTCAATAAACAAAGGGCTCTTATCATCATCTTGATGCACATGTTTTCCTGGCCACCAATGCTGATAATTCCTCGCGACAACTATTATCCACCCATGTGGATGTGGGACTGAAAAGAACCTTGACGTGTACAGTGCGTAAGACCATACGTACTTGACGACGTCAGAAAACCGAATACCGAGTCATGAGCTTCCATAACATGACATCACCAACCAAGACCGACAAACTAACCGACGGGACCCAAGGATATTCATAACTTCCGGGTTACAAAATCCTTCACTCCCCATCATTACCAAACCGAGACAGAAACAAGATAGCACGAGTAGAAGATATGCCTATCTATTCCTGTGTGGAATTTGTCAGTTGTTGTTGTTGGTATGTTGTTGTATGCGTGCGATGGCGCAGACAGTACTAGCAACACCGGAGTCAGTCAGTCCATCCTCGCGCGTGCAGCAAAAAGCCAACAGCATGGGAGGATTGATTCGTTTGGTTGGTCGTCCAGAGGAAACACTGGGACTTTTGGGCAGCGACGTTGTAGTTTAAAGCGCCCCAATGACAAAACAAGGACGCACGGATGATGGTGCGCCAATTTGTTGAGTTGGAGGAGTGAGTGAGGAGTCTTCTCGCGTTGTGCACGTGGCAGTACTGGTACTACGAAATATGCCCATCCAGCGCATAGCGTGTGTGTGTAACAATTCCTATCGTGATAAATAAATTTAAAATCGCTTTTTCGCGCCCGGACCGCTCCCAGGAATGGATTTGTGTTTCATCAAATGATCTGTTGTTGTTCTATCCGTAGAGTACATACAGTATCGGTACGGCTTGTCTAAATAACAAATCAAAAGGAAATGTCCAATGGGAGATCATATAATTCCTTCAGCTTCCTATATCTTTGAACCGCACTTTACGCGCCCGGACCGCGCCCGGACAAGGCTGGTGATGGGTTTCAAC
>JAYSWT010000287.1:0-1293 GCA_043717905.1 bacterium
CTTTTCGCCGAACAAAGCGGTTGCCGATGGCTCGCCTTCAGTAGATGCGAGACTGTTGGATAATGATTACAAGGTTAGTCAGCCGACGAGTACATCCCCTGAAGTTACGCCAACGATCAATACAGAGATAGGCGTTGATTCCAAAACGGCAAAACTCGAAGAACCCTTTGCTATAGTGCCGGACCCCAAATTGGAAATTGTCGTAACACACCGTGGCGATAGCACACCTGTCGAAACTGTGTACGAAAACGAAAGATTGAACGCCAGAGTAATGCCTAAGGATTCAAATGGTCTGAAAGACCTGAAATTTCTTTGGCAGGGCAGGAAAAACTACTCGAAAGAATGGGAAGTACTGGCGAACGCTGATAAAGATGAGTATGTGGTCAGCCCTGATTATTCGCAGATTCGTTGCCGACTCAACATTGAATCGAGCAATCCCGACGCAACGGTAGTTGAAAGCAAGGAAATCAATGTCAAGAGGATTGGATTAGCGACATTGGATTTTCAAGAGCTGTTTTTTGCCACGAGTGATAAGCCCTGCGTCCTACGATTCGAAAACTCCTTTAACAACCTACCTGTTTTGAACAAGGGAGAAGTCTTTCAAGCCGAGCTGCACAAAGGTAATAGACAGCCCTTAGAGGGTAACATCCTCAAGTCTACAGTTGAACTAAGAATGGTTGCAAACCAACAACCTCGTTCGAACCATTTGGAACTGCCATCGGACGATTTCGATGCAAAAAACATCGGAGCCGCAAACCACTGGCTAATGGATGCATGCGCGAGTTCTATTGAGGTCAGAAAAAGCCTCCCAAACCTGATTCGCGTTTTGTCATTGATGCCAAACTCCTCCCAATTGTCACCTCATTTCAAACGCTTCGTAAAAGAACTCAATGAATCACCCAGTGACAGTTTCGTCTTGCCAATCATGGATCTTAATTCATGGATTGGCGAGCTAGAAAAATTTGGTCGTTTTCATGAAAAACCTCCAGAACGAAAGAAGAATCCAAAGAACGATAAAGATAAAAGCCAAGAGGAAATGGAATTTGAACGATTGCAACTCAAATTTAGCAAGTTTGAGACCGCGTTTTCACAATCGCCGTTTATGTCCGCGAAGAACGCAATTGCGGATGCGCAAGTGGAAGATCAAGCGCTGGCGTTTTACAAAGATTTGAATTCAATTGCGAATAAGACTGCGGCTAGGACCGTGAAAGATGAATGGCGAAAATTTTACGACGCAATAGACGCTCTAAAACAAGTGATGGAGGATTCGGCTAGATTTGAGGTAGACATTGA
>JAYSWT010000288.1:0-1292 GCA_043717905.1 bacterium
AAGTCGGTGTAACTCGGTGCAACTTTGCTCCGGACAAAAGTGCATTCACGAAGACTTACACCGCCTTGTCCGCCGTTGCCACCACGGGCATCTTTGCCCCTAGGTCTAGCGGCGTGCAAGTGCGGACAACTCTGATAATCTCCGTCACCTCAAGTTTTGAATAACGAAATTCGATCATATTTAAGGTAAGAGCAACTTAAAAGTGTATTATAATTACGTTATAAGCGTTAGCAAGATGTCTGAGATGATAAAACAAGGTGCAAAACCATTCATATTTATATTTGACAAAAGTGGGGTTGTGTTTGACATCTGACAGCAGGGCCTAGGCCAGACCTTGGGCCAGGCCTAACAGTTCCATGTTTGTTTATATTGTTATGCACTATTAAACGATATATGCAGTGTTTAGTTTGATCTAATACTCTAATCAGGAATGTCTTGGGATCTAGGCTTTAGTACTTCAATAGGATTACACTCTTGGCCTAGTCTCTAGCCTATTTTGAAGCCACCGAGTAAAGTTGGCCGAGGCCTAGGCCTGGAGCCTACGGCGTATAGCCTAGTCGAGTTTGCTTATAGACTCGTTACAAATCTATAGAAATGTGGCAAGCTATTATGTTCATTATTTTGTTATTTATTTCGCAGGTTTGATTCCCTGATTTGCTTGATTTGGAGCCGCGGCCGACAGCTTGTTTACAAATGACAGCTAGTGCATAAGCCTACACCATCTGATCATCGAGAACCGATTCCTTTCAACCTAGATGTCTATACACAGCCAACAACAAGAATGATATTCTTCACTCTGTGTGTGTATGGGCTGACATCGGGTATCGCAGACATGCACAAACTCTAGGCCTAGCACTGTCTCATGCAGCAAAGCATAAGGTATGTACTCTCGTTTTTTCTAAACAACGTGAATTAGTTGCCCACTACGAAAGCAGGAGGAAGCTAGGCCTCACCAAAGAATACACAAGCAAATTGGGGGCTTGTCTAGCTCTACAGAAAATAGAAAATAAATGTAGCCTTCTTGTTTGTTAGATGCTAGGGCCTAAAGGCAGTAGGGATATCTAGGGCCTAATCTACATGTCAGTTGCCAAATATTTACTTCCAAATTATGGCTCTTCTCATTCTAGGCCTTTGAGAATAAGTTACACATAAGAAAACACTGTTTTAATTTAAATTTATTATGTTTACAGGCTTACTGCACAATACCACTTCATCTGCAAACCGTTCTTGACAGCTGTAGGCTACTGACACCGGCTTTTCTTCATTCCCATGGACAATCAATCAAACTAAAA
>JAYSWT010000289.1:0-1292 GCA_043717905.1 bacterium
CGGGTCCATACCTTTAAGAACACCTGCTGCATGTTCTGACAAACCTTCTGGCATAGTATAAGTACTTTTTACTGCTTCTGCAATTTGCTCTCTACCAGATACTACTGGTTCCTGCGCTACTGGTGCTGATGTTTCAGTTTCGACTGCTGGTGCCTGGTCGGTGTCCATTTTCTAATTTCTTCTGTTCAAGTCTAAGAGCATAGACTAGGTTTTTATAGGTCATGTTGCTGATTCGGTCGTCTGTGTAAGTCCTGGGATTCAATTCTTGAACCTGATTACGCAAACGCTCGATTGCGTCCATTACTGCTTTACAGTAGCCGCAAGATCATTGACACGGACTGCATATTCCATATCATTCATGCTAAGCGTATCTAAACGTGCGGAAGTATAGAAAGTTGCATCAATAGCAGCTAAACGAGTTCGCATAGAATCAATAGAAGTGTGGTCAGTGTCCCAAGCAGGAGTGCCAGGAACACCAGTTCCACCATTTAAGTTTGGCGGATTACCAGTCCCACCAATTCCTGCTGCGGTAACACCAGTTCGGGTACCAATTTGTGCATTAGCCATTTTTTATCCTTGAGTCGGGGGAGGTTGCGGAGGTAATTCAGTGGCAGGTGCGCCAGGAATTGGACTTGCACCTACCATTGGTCCACCAACTTGCATTGGCGGGGGAGGGGGAGGAGGACCGTGTAATTTAATTGCTTCAATAAATCCAAACAAAGCTGGATTCGTAGGAGGCAATTTAGGTTTACCTGTAGCTTGATCAATAAGCGGCTGCCCAGTAGCTGGGTCTACCAAAGGTACAGGAATTAAATCATTGCGCCCATACATAGAAGCAATGTGCGTAATATGCAGCATTGTATGCTGATCTACACCTTGCTTATTAGCGTCTGGCAAACTGTCATAAGTGCTGGTACGCTGAAAAGCTTGATGATCTACAATGTGTGCAATATGATCGTCAAAATCGTTAATGTCTACAACAACTGCTTCTTCCTGCATCATAACGTTTTCACGTTCAATTTGGCGAACTGTAACTTGCGTACTATCGTACATAGCGCCAGTTTCTGCCATATCAAGATACTTAAGCACTTGAGCACCGTCAGAAATAATCTGACGTTCGTGCAGTTCAAGCAACAAAGCTTGACGTGCTGCACGAGACTTAGGCATTGCAGAACCTTTTTCTACCCTATAATCGGTATTACCCGCTAAGGTAGAAGCTTTAAAAGCTTTGACTTCAAACTTCTCTCCCGTGCCAGTAATTTTAACCATGCGCTCAGCAGTACAAAATTGAG
>JAYSWT010000290.1:0-1287 GCA_043717905.1 bacterium
TTAACGCTACTCATGTCAGCATTCGCACTTCTGATATCTCCAGCATGCTTTCCAACACACCTTCACAGACTTACAGAACGCTCCCCTACCACGCATGTACTTAAACACGCATCCGTAGCTTCGGTGACTGGCTTGAGCCCCGTTACATCTTCCGCGCAGGACGACTCGATCAGTGAGCTATTACGCTTTCTTTAAAAGATGGCTGCTTCTAAGCCAACTTCCTGACTGTTTTAGCCTTCCCACTTCGTTTCCCACTTAGCCAATCTTAGGGACCTTAGCTGACGGTCTGGGTTGTTTCCCTCTTGACCTCGGACGTTAGCACCCGAGGACTGTCTGCCAAGCTCATACTTCCAGGTATTCGGAGTTTGCTATGACGCGATAAGCCATCATGGCCCCCACAATCATTACAGTGCTCTACCCCCTGGAGCAATACTTGACGCACTACCTAAATAGTTTTCGGGGAGAACCAGCTATTTCCAAGTTTGTTTAGCCTTTCACCCCTACCCACAGCTCATCCGCTAGTTTTGCAACACTAGTCGGTTCGGACCTCCAGCACCTGTTACGGTGCCTTCATCCTGGCCATGAGTAGATCACTTGGTTTCGGGTCTACGCCTAGCGACTATGTTCGCCCTATTCGGACTCGGTTTCCCTGCGCCTTCCCTATACGGTTAAGCTTGCCACTAAACGTAAGTCGCTGACCCATTATACAAAAGGTACGCTGTCACGGAACAAGTCCGCTCCAACTGTTTGTATGCACACGGTTTCAGGATCTATTTCACTCCCCTCCCGGGGTTCTTTTCGCCTTTCCTTCACAGTACTTGTTCACTATCGGTCGACTACGAGTATTTAGCCTTGGAGGATGGTCCCCCCATCTTCAAACAGGATTTCACGTGTCCCGCCCTACTTATCGAACGCTTAGTACCAATCTCAGATTTTCACATACGGGACTATCACCCTCTATGGTCGGCTTTTCCACACCGTTTTGTTAATCTAAAAAATATCACGTTCAGGCTGTTCCGATTTCGCTCGCCACTACTTTCGGAATCTCGGTTGATTTCTTTTCCTGCAGTTACTTAGATGTTTCAGTTCACTGCGTTCGCTTTTCATACCTATGTATTCAGTATGAAATACCCTTGCGGGTGGGTTTCCCCATTCAGAGATCTTCGGATCAAAGCTTATTTGCCAGCTCCCCGAAGCTTATCGCAGGCTATAACGTCTTTCGTCGCCTGTAGTCGCCAAGGCATCCACCATGTGCACTTATTCACTTGACCCTATAACTTTAGCCAC
>JAYSWT010000030.1:0-2281 GCA_043717905.1 bacterium
GGCCGTCGTCAGTTCGTGGTTTGAACTGTTCCCTTAAGTGGGGTAACGAACGCAACCCTTGTCGTCTGTTACAAGTGTCAGGCGAGACTGCCCAGCCCTATGTTCGGAAAATTGTAAGTTTAAGAAAACTGAAATTTTCGGCGCACGAAAGTGCCTGAAAGACAATTTTATTGATATGGGGCTGGGAGGAAGGCGGGGATGACGCCAGGTCAGCATGTCCCTTTGATGCCCTGGGCTACACACATAATACAATGGGGAGTACAACGGGCAGCGACACAGTAATGTTGAGCTAATCCTTAAAAGCTCCCCCCAGTTCGGATTGGGGTCTGCAACTCGACCCTATGAAGCCGGAATCGCTAGTAATCGCGGGTCAGCCATACCGCGGTGAATACGTTCTCAAGTCTTGTACTCACCGCCCGTCAACTCAAGGGAGCCGGGAGTACCCGAAGTATCGCCTCGCGCGGTCCTAAGGTAAGCTCGGTGACAGGGAGTAAGTCGTAACAAGGCACGGGTAGCGGAAGCTGCTCGTGGATCAATTCCAATTTGGACGTGTTGTCGAAAGACAATACTTACAGTCGATTGTATTCTTTTATCAACCCTTCCAAGGGCGTAGAAGATATATGGTCATAGTGAAACACCATAAAGGTCACTACCTCACTCGCTGGTGTCGCGAGTCGGATAAGCCCCCTCAATACGTTAAGGGGGAAGTGGAACGAGACAAAAGAAAGCAGTAGACTTCTTTTTGTAATTTGCATGGTTCCGACATAACACACTATATATTTCAGACAAAACACCACTCAGCAATGAGTGGTGTTTTGATTGCGTAAAGGAAATTGCAATAGAGGAATTGCTCGCGTACCATGGAGTCATATTCATAGCGATAACCATTATGCTGAGTGAAGAATCTAAAATACCTACTGAGGGAGTACTCGATGAATACGCTCAAGCAGTAGAGGAAGTAGGGACAGCCAATGTCGTTGACGCTACCCCCAGAGCAGAATCTGTAGGATTTTTGGATGAGCATCCTCATCTGCGCGCCTCGCTCGTTGCAGGAGTAGTAGCGGCAGGCCTCGCTGCTAGTCCACCCGCAGTACAAGAAGCAGAGGCTGGAGTATTGAGCCGTGCCGTTGCCAATGCTGCAGAGGTAAGCATGTTCAGGGCAGCAAATAAGGAAGTAGGGAAGCGACTAGATTATGAAAAATCTGCAAGAGCGCTTGAAGAGTTAAAACTCAGTGAAGCGGCAGCAAAAAAATCTTACGATACTGCACTGAGTAATTTTCTTGCACAAGATTCAAGCCGAAATGAGGGAGACTTTTTGAGATCACAAAGGGGAAATGAACTTCATAACTTTTTACTCGTGACTATGAAAAGTGTGAGTGATTATAAGGAAGCCCACCCGTATTTAAAAAAGTAAATGAAAGCGACCCCGCACTTGGCGGGGTCTGGGGTCATGGGTCGGAGTGCATGATCTGCTCGGTTCGCTCACTGAGCGCACCGATAAGCTCAGTTTTCCAATCTCCAGGAATGGCGGGAGTAGGCACTACGATTTCGGCGCCATGTTCATTCACTGGCATGCCAGCGAACGGATGCTTCTTGCCTTGTTCGGCCGTATAGGCGATGACATGGCCACGCATAGCCCACACATGTGGGGGAAGTGGGTTCTCGTCCTCCCGTGACAGCCTTACCATACTGTGGCAGAATTCCGGAGTCCAACTTGCAGGGTCAGAGGTGGTTGGGGTACGAAGGGTGGTAACCTCAGTCTTGGGCTTGGGCACGACAACTAAGGCTGGTTTCGAGGGTCGAAGATTCTTGCTGTGACGCCGTTCACGCGCGTTGCTTGGCATTGAGTAATACTCCGTTGGTGTGGAAAGGGCAGGTAGAGCTCTCACCATTTTAGCTAATTTGCCTAAATTGTCAATATGTTATGTAATATTTATTTCAATCTGTCTGGTTGCAATTACCAATTCCTTGCAACTACGAGGGTATCGTGTTACAATGTATATCCTGTTCTTTTTTTTGGAGGTATTTGAGAGTGCTGAAAACAATCATCAGTGGTGTACTTTCCGTGACGGTCACGTTTGCGCTGGCGGTCACACTGCTCCAAGAAGCGCTGTCTACCCCTCAGGTGTATTTTTCTACGAGCGCTACAAAGCTTGAAGGAAAGCCTGTCTGCGCCAAGATCGAGACACCCGAAGGCGAGATGCCCTGCAAGGAGCTTCCCAAGCTCGCCATTTACGCCACCAACTGGTCACGTTGACCACCACTCGCGGAAACGCGAACG
>JAYSWT010000291.1:0-1286 GCA_043717905.1 bacterium
TTTCCATACGACTTCGCCACCTCACTGGAGGTCTTGGCAAGTACAACCACTCTACCACCGAGGTGGGGTGAAGTTACAGAAGTCGAGTATGCCAAAGCACAACAAGTATGGCAAACAACAGGGTGCACAACTCTTTTAGAGTATATGAAAATATATCTAAAAGAGTTGTGCACCCTGTTGTTTGCTATACTTGTTGTGCTTTGGCATACTCGACTTCTGTAACTTCACCCCACCTCGGTGGTAGAGCAGTTGTACTAGCCAAGACCTCCAGTGAGGAGGCGAAGTTGTATGGAAAAGTTCCTTTTCCATTAATTAACTCAGTGTCAAAGACAACACTATTTAATGGCAGACTGACCATATTGTCTGCAAGCTTTGCCAGTGATAGTGTGAGAAAGGCATACGAATCAATGAATCGCATGGCTTTCTTATCCACGTAAACTATCAGTGACAAGAACTTTTCCGTGCTTGTCGGTATGGGTTGG
This sequence comes from bacterium, assembly GCA_043717905.1. Taxonomy (GTDB): domain Bacteria; phylum Patescibacteriota; class Minisyncoccia; order Phycocordibacterales; family UBA6899; genus MHLP01. The sequence continues at coordinate 483 of JAYSWT010000291.1, forward strand.
AGTTCCCAAGCAGGAAATTTAGCGACCGCATACTTAAGTATGTGGTGCATATCGTAGCCCTTGATGTTATGTAAAACTACCTTTAGAGTTGGTCGGACTTTGCGCGAGAGATTGCATCTATTACATGCAGGACCGAGATACTGACCGGTAAGTGATCATGGTCGCGCACGTACTTAAGTGCCTTGAACTTGCACAAGTAGCACTGCTTTGCGTACTTGAAGCGTCCCATCTCTATATTCGTGAGCGGCAACATTGCTGCATGGCTATTGCCCTCATACCATGGGTAGACTGTTTGAAGTGCAGTCATTTCAACCCCGGCCAGGAGTTCAATGATGCAGTTAGCGCCAACGAACTCAACATATTCCTGCACCACACCCTCACGCACCAGAACTGCTCCTGCAGCTATAGGCTCGTGCCTCTGGTGGTAACGCGGGTCTGTAGCAAGAATTGCTTCGAAATCTGCGTAAATTGCAAACTTCTTCGTAATGGTTTTGGACCAATCACGGAAAACCACGTACTTATCTTTAGGCATACTAAAAAGAGAAGTACGATCGACGTTCTTAACACACAAAGTGGTGTGTTTGTCGAAGGCGGCTTGAAGTCTGAAACCGTGAAGACAAATTTTACACCGATGTGATAAGATGCGGACACATGATGTTCTGTCTCGATAATTTAAGAGTTTATCAAGATCGGATACTGCTATGTAGTGGAAAGTCTCTTCCTCCTCAAGCAGCAACAAATAGATCTGTCGGCCCTCTGCCTTAGATCTATGGACTATGTCTACATTCGGGTTCTTGTACTCGA
>JAYSWT010000292.1:0-1284 GCA_043717905.1 bacterium
GGAATCAATTCGGTGACTCCAGCACACTTTTACGACATCCCTAGTCTTACAATCGTTCCTCCGCGTGAACTCGTATGTCAGCCTTCAAACACGAAGCTACACTACACACACATCGGAACTAGAACTCTCAAAGCCAATGGCATAATCCGACAACTTTGTCCACTTAAGTTTTCTCAACCACATTTTGTAACAAAAGCCAATGGCACTCATCGATTTGATAGAAACAATCGATTTTTAATAAAGTCTTCCGGAATTTTCTCTACTTTTGACACGAGGAACGTTTTCCAAGTCAAACACAAGTTCCGCAACCGATAAAGATTTTGACCTACCACACGCGTGTACAATTTCTTCAACACCATCAAACCGACACTTTCCGTATATCCAACCACACGTCAACATTTGAACACACACACACATGAACCCAAACAACCAACGACTCGCATTTCACAAAATTTCCACCCGAGAGTTGCATTGACAGAGGTTCCGGCGACTTGATGCCCCGATCCAATGGACGGCGGGTCTCGCTTAGGGTATTCACCCGATGTAACTTTCATCACCACAAACATACTCAAACTCTCACCACACCTACACACACAATTTTTCTGCACAACAATCCGACACTCTACGTGTACCACACAACACATTAACAACATTCTTCGTCACACCGTTCCACATCACTCACCCCATCTCATCGCCCTCCACGCTCCGCGCTTACCGGTGGGGGCTATTTGTGGTGACCTCCACCTGCGATCGCACCACCCCCCTTATTTCTCCTCCCAGGACGAGGCAGAAAATGAGCGCGCTCCTGACGTGGGACCTGGTCGATGTCAACTGCACATAAGGTGTCTCTATCAGGCCCAGATCCAACGATGGCACACAACAGTTACAAAGGGTAACCACCACAACATTTATTTGCCACAAATGGAGAGCCAGAGAGGAGAGCAACGATTGGCAGATCTAAACTACACCAAGCAGTCGGGAAACATGTCAAAAATATCGGATATAAGGGACAAGGCCTGTAAAAAGAGCAAGGTCAACAAGTAGGTCAAAAAATTAGGTCAAAAAAATGTCTTTGTCCTGGACTCTTCCTATCCTACTACTTCCTCTCCAAGATCAGACAGGATAAATTACAGAGATTTGAAGGAACTAGATCCTTCCTTTGAATTTTTGGTAATTCTTTTAAATCAAATTCTTTTGAGTAGTGACATTCCTACTCAATGGAAATTTTATGAATCTTTGATGATTATTAAGCCTGGTAAGGAGAAAACCGCACATGACCCTACC
>JAYSWT010000293.1:0-1284 GCA_043717905.1 bacterium
TTCTGCAATGTCACCCATCGGCACCACTTGGGCTTTACAACGAAATCAACAGTTGGTGCAGAAAATGGCATCACACAAATGCCTTTGACTATGCCGCCAAAACAAGACCAAAACTTGTGGCCTCACTTGAGTTACGGTACGATTATTTGGAGATGCAGCCCAAAAGAATGTCTGTTGAGCTGCCTAACTCTGGTGCAGTGGTGGATATTACATATCACAATTTCGAGGACATTTTGTATTCCCTCTTATCTGACGAAGCACTGATGACCGACGATCATCTGTTGTTTCACAATAACGATCCGTTTTCACCTCCGCCGCCCTTGCCCCAAAAGGGTGACAAATTCCCCTACGTATACCACGATGTTAACGACGGCGAAGTGTACCGTCAAGCGTATGACCTTTACGTTAAAGACTTCCGAGCTGAAGGCGCAGTACTTTGCACAGTGATTTTGTTCATCGACAAGACTCACATCGACTCTCTTGGTCGACTTACCCTGGAACCAGTCAACGTTACTTTGGGATTGTTTACAAAAGAGGTTCGGCGACAACAAAGGGCATGGCGCACACTTGGCTACATTCCTAGCATGAGCACGATTTCGACACCACCCGCCAAGAATACTGGTTGCGGAAAGGCCGCTGACTATCATTTCATGTTGTCTCTAATTCTCGAATCTTTGAAAGATGTACAGAGAAGGGGTGTCCAATGGAAGCTAAAGTACCGAGGGATAACACGTGATGTGCTATTTAAGTGCCCGTTACAGTTTGTGATTGGAGACACTTTGGGTCACGACATGCTCTGTGCCAGGTACTTAAGCAGAACTCATGCCAAACGATTATGCCGATACTGTGATACGTGCAAGGACAATACAAGTGATCCCTTTGTCAAGTTTTCCTTTCTTCAAGCGTCCCAGGTTGTCGACGCCATCGACAGAGGAGACCTTGCGTTGCTTCAGTCCATGTCGCAACACCCCATTATGAGCGCATTCGCTGGCATTCAATTTTGTGATCCAACTCGAGGGATATTTGGAGCAACCCCGGGCGAGTTGCTTCATGTCGTCCAAAAAGGCTTGTCCGATCGCCTTCTGGAAGCCCTCTACGACTGCCAACGAGTTTTGTCGTCGTCAACTCAAGTCCGGTTGGAGTCGAAATCTAAACGAAGGAAGAAGGGGTGCCCGCCATCATCCTCCCACGCTAACAATGATGTTAGCAATGGTGCAACAACAGAACAGTATCACGGGCCTGATGATTCCCATCTCAGTTCGAACAAGGTTTTCACCGAAAAAG
>JAYSWT010000294.1:0-1282 GCA_043717905.1 bacterium
TTCAGGACTCAGTATTAATAGTTAATACTAAGATATAATGATTACGCTAAACGAATGTGATGAACTGCAGGAAGATAATTGCATTTATATTATTATCACATATCGACGTACAAACGAGTGTAGTTATAATGACATGTAATTGAGAATATATAACATGAGGTGAGGAGTGTTGGTCTAGTGGTCTAAGCACCTGACTTGCAATCCAAACACGATGGGTTCGAGTCTTGGTCGCGCCATTTTTGAGTACGTAATTTCCTTGGGCAAGGAATTCACTGACATTTGATCAGGCCAACTCAGCCTTCTACCGAATGAGGATGGAAAATTAGTACCAGCTTCGGCTGGGGTCAAGTCCTGGACTTGTGGGCTAGCGAGTAATATGTGCAGGCTGCCAGTGACGCCGATAAAACCACATACGCTAGTAATACCTGCAAGTTGCCAATGTTGTAAAGGTGTCCTGCAGTTCATTGCGAACGAAGCGCACCCTAAATACTCATGGATTTTATTTTTTTATTTTTATCATTCGCGTTCCTTGCCTTATTCTTCCATCTCCTACTCAAGACTACAAATCTTTTGAAATTTCTTCTTTTACTCTTCAACTACACCACTCTAAACTAACGGTTTTCAATATCTATCCTCCTCCTCCTTCTTCAACTGTCAAAACTCGCTTGAGCGTCTCCTTCTCTCAATATTTTGAAGACCTCCAGTCATTCTTTGCTATCGCTTCTACTACTCCACATGAGTTCCTCATCACTGGCGACTTCAATCTTCATTTTGATAATTCTAAGGATACCAACACTAAACGTTTCATCTCTCTCCTCGACTCTACTAGCCTCACCCAACACATCCATTTCCCAACACATCGCAGTCAACATACTCTTGATCTGGTCATCACTCACAGGGACTCTAAAATGTCTCCTAAAATCTCATTCTCTCCTATCTCTCCTTCAGATCACCTTCCTATCTTCACATCTCTTACCATTTCACATCCTTCACCACCTCCAATAGCTACCCACACTTTTCGTTGTCTCAAAACCATAAGTATATCGGCCTTTACTTGTGATATCACAAGATCTCCACCTTCCAATCTGACTGTACGCCTACAACTCCACTCTTGCAGCCTTTCTCAACAAACATGCCCCTATCAAAACCAAAACTTTCAGATCCAATTCATCTCCACCCTGGTTCACTCCTGCTCTGCGTAAACTTAAGTCAGCTCGTCGTCATTTGGAAAAGGTCTGGCTTCGTACTCGTTCTTCTGCTGATCTAACCCTCTTTCGTTCTG
>JAYSWT010000295.1:0-1281 GCA_043717905.1 bacterium
TGTATAGACAGGGGACATGGGTAACAACTGTTCGGAGACATAGGTAACGGTTTTCGGCATGATGCTTCCAAATGGAGGAATCATTATGCCGTGGAAAGAATCGACTCTTATGTCTCAACGTTTAGAATTTATTCGTCTAGCAAAAACAGGTGTCATTTCTATGGTCCAAGTTTGCAAACGCTTTGAAATTTCTACAAAAACTGGCTACAAATGGCTGAACCGATTTGATCTTCAAGGTATCGCTGGTTTGTCTGACCTTTCTCGCAAACCAAAAAATTCTCCCGAGCAAACGACTATTCCGATAGAAAATCTTGTTTTAAGCATCCGGCAACAACATCCAGCATGGGGTGGCCGTAAAATCCGAGCGCGTCTTATTCGTCTTGGTCATGCTGCAATTCCCGCACCAAGCACCATCACTGCGATTCTTCATCGCCACAGCAAGATCAATCCGGAAGAATCCATAAAGCACAAACCTTGGCAACGCTTTGAGCATGCTGCCCCTAATCAAATGTGGCAAATGGATTTCAAAGGCTATTTCCGTTTGGAACAAGGAACATGCCACCCGTTAACTGCAATCGATGATCATTCTCGTTTTTCCATTTGCTTGCGCTCATGCCCTAATGAACAGTCAGAAACCGTCCAAAGTGCCTTAACAGACACCTTTCGACGTTACGGCCTGCCCAATGTCATGCTTATGGATAATGGCTCACCTTGGGGTGGCTCCGGGGCCGCTCACCCGCACACGCATCTTACAGCTTGGCTAATGCGACTTGGAATTCAAACTTTTCATGGGAGGCCTTACCATCCTCAAACGCAAGGTAAAGATGAGCGCTTCCATCGAACATTAAATTTAGAATTACTCCGGGAGAATTCATTTCGAGATCACTCCCATTGCCAAGATCACTTCAATCGTTTTCGGGATATGTATAACTTCGAAAGACCTCATGAAGCATTGGCCATGAAAACACCGGGCGATTATTATCACCCAAGTTCTCGAGCATTTCCGGAAACTTTACCACCCATAGAATATGATTCGAGCGACATTATTCGAAAAGTCTGTCAAGCGGGAAAGATCTCTTACCGCAACCAAAGCATTCGAATTAGTAAAGCTTTTGCCGGTTATTCGATCGCTTTGAGAAAAAGCAATGAGGACGGCATATTTAATGTCTATTTCTGTCAATTTAGGGTTGCAAAACTTGATCTCAAAGAACAGACTGTAAAGTGTAGCTGACTGTTACCCATGTCCCCGAACAACCGTTACCTATCTCCCCGGTCTATACA
>JAYSWT010000296.1:0-1280 GCA_043717905.1 bacterium
CAAACGGAGCACGGGTCGAACGAAACATGTGCTGCCGGCTGCATGGACGCCGACTTTCTCAAGATCCTGCTGCCACGTCACTACTCCCGCGATCTGTGGTAAAAGGCTATCAGCATCATCAACGAGACGCGTTGAGCCTACCGCATTTCCAACAACGAGGAGTCGCCCATTTTAGGCTGCACAAAACGAAGGTTCTTGACATAAGCATTTTCGACCTCGAAGAAACATCCAGCAAGACCTGCACGTTGTCGGTGAGGACACCTACCAATAAGACAGAAATATCGGAATTCACGAAAATCGTCAATGAAACCTAAGTCACACTATGTCAACTGGCGGCGAGTTGATGTCCCACGCGTGCTCCCGCATCCTGATATTTTGTGACGAAAAGAAACACCATGTGTCAGTCGTACAAGCTCGTTCGCCTTGTGACCGTCTACGTGGAGACACGCTTGCAGACACTGCTAGGACCCATCGCGTCGTACATGCGCACGGCCGGATACAACTGAAGTCTCTACAAGGATAACATCACGAACCTGTCATTTACTTTGACATGCCTACCTCTCAACCACATCCCTATTCCTGGCAGTCGCGATTCTTTGTTCCTGACATGGTGGACCTCTTTCACGAAATAGAATTTGGACTCTCTATAATTCCCTGCCCGATCCAGCGGAATCCGTCAGTTGTGGTTCACGGTCATGCCACAAGAGATGCCAAAGATTAAATCTTGAAACGAAGTTGATGCTACCCATAACTCTACAGAAGGACCACGTTACTTTGTACCCATTATTGCTGACCGTATGTGCTAATCCAAGTAATCAAGAGGCGACCACAAAATTCTCCATTGACTGGTCCACATACCTCGAATCGAACTTGAAAATGTCCAATCTTCTGGTTACTAGAAGATATAATCAAATCAATTCATAATCGATTTTTTTCTTACCTCCATGACGGGTCCTGCAGTCATTGGACGAGGAGGCAGGCATGTGTGCGCACACCACACAATATATATGCGACAACGGACGCCATTACAAAAACAAACAAAGAAAAAGTATCGCAGCATTACTGCATGTATGGCGCAGCAATTTTTGAACAATTATGAACAGTCGTACCCATCATCAATGTACTACAAACCATCTTCGATGGACATTAAAACGTTCCAACTGCATTGTAATCAACAGGGTCCAATGACGACAGCTCCTGCTTTTATCTACCCGTATGTTAACTCAACGGTAAGTAGAACATTTACTGATCCATTTTCGTATTTCGTCCCCACAAAAATA
>JAYSWT010000297.1:0-1279 GCA_043717905.1 bacterium
TTGACCGTGAACCAATATCCATTTCCTCTGTATTTTCGATCAACTGACACAAACAGCTGCTTGTTTGGGTTTCGAGTAGAAGGGATCTCCATAATCAACTGCCGTAGAGATTTTGATCCTAGCCCGTGATCGACGAAGTCCAGCACCGCAATGTCTATGTCGTCGAACCTGCGGAGATTGGCAAGGAACGCTTCTTGGCGTGCTCTTGTACGGTCCAGCTTCGCGTATGTTTCTGGGACCGACACATCGCGTCGTTCTGGTACCAGTCGGAGCTTGATCCCCAGGGGCCACCCTTTGGTTCTATGTCCGTCATACATTGTTTCGATTTTGAGTCTGTCAACCGTTTCAAACCGCGAGTCGATATCGACGTGAAGCGCCATAATCATCTCATCTTTCGACAGTTGCCTTCCTTGCTGCACAGCAATTGTTTTGAACCGTAGCCCAACCTTTACTCCGAGTTGCTTCAGAATTGCCGCTGCCAACATATCGGTATCGATTTCCCGAGGCGAGTACAGAAACCACCCAATTGCTATTGTTTGTTCACATTGGAGCGTCTTGTACCACCAACCTGCTTGCACATCCGATCGTCCCATCCAATCCGCCACGTCATTGTGTAACTTCTTGAATGGCTTATCGTGTCCCAGATGCGCACTGAAATACAACGTTCCACCCTTCTCTCGTGGTGCAGCTTTGATAAAATACTCTTGAATCTCCGACAAGCTTGAGTCCGAGATATGTTTAAATTTTGTGATTGATCTTTCACGAGATCCTTCTGACCATGGATACACCACAAGGGACTTGTCCTGCTCTTTGATTGTATCCCAGATGGACTTGATTGCTTCATTTACCGCCGAAATCATGTGGCTCTTCGACGACGGTTCAATAAGTACTTTAAAATCATACCGTGCTGCGAATTTCCGACTGGGAATCGGTTTTGTCACTGCAGGGATTTCCATGACTATGTCGTCTTCCTCGTCCATTGCCTCTTCGTCGGCATCCTGAAACTCCTCCGCTTCATGTTCTTGGGTGTCATCTCCAATCTTATTTTCGTTCCTTGTTAGTGGCTCTTCTTCAGCGTCCAGTTTCTGTTCTTCTTCTTCTTCTGCCACGTCTGCACTACTCGTCTCCGTATTACCTGCTGCTGCAGCCGCTGCTTCCCCGATAAGAGCTGCAAAAAGATTAGTTCCGCTCATTTCTGCTGTTCGTTCCATGTCCAAATTCCCTTCCTTTTGTGGAGATACGCCCGCTTCTGTGTTGATAATGAAGTCAGGATTCGGTG
>JAYSWT010000298.1:0-1278 GCA_043717905.1 bacterium
GATTGTACTTAGGGCTCCTGTCTCGGTACTTACGAGTGACAAGAATGAATCCGTCATCCGTCTGTCCTACGTTCATCTTGCCGTGTATATTATTCAACACACTCCTGTGATTCTGATGGTCAGTGACCGCAGAAACATTCATAATAAAATCTCGAAAAGTACGAAACTGTATGCCCTGGAGCGGCTTTGTGAAGAAATCAGCAATCATAGCCAGGGTAGGGCAATACTCAATTCGGACCTCTTTTTGTTGGATCCGATCTGTGACGAAGAAATACCGGATATTAAGGTGACGAGTGCGTTTGGTACTCGATCCTTTACCGTTGTTTTCCAAGAGAATAGTGCTCTTGTTGTCTTGATATATAATGCTGTCCTCAGTGGTGTATCCTTGAGCGTCCATGAAATATCTTGTCCACAAAATTTGTGGCAGAACATCTGCCACTCCTACTAGCTCGGCTTCAGTGGAGCTTTTCGTGTTTAGTTTTTGACGTGTTGATGTGCCATAAATCCCACCTTTTCCGAGTGAAAAAACTCCTCCAGTGTGGCTTTTCATGTCAGGGTGCACTGCGAATGATGCGTCAACCCACCACTTGGCTATGTTAAGAGAGTCTGCCTGAAGGCGCAGTGGCATATCCACGGTCCCACGCAGGTATTTGATCAATCGGGTCAATTTCTTATAATCATCCATGCTTGGTGATTGTACCCGTGTGCACAAAAACGAAACTGCTGTTTGAATGTCTGGACGAGCTCGTTTACACAGGAACAGTAATTGAGCTACCACGTGATGAAAGAATTCGGATTGCTCGGTCTTCAAAGTTTCTTTGCTCGAGTCCACCTCAAATAGACCATTTGATGCTGGGGTTGGTGCCACTCCTGCCATTTCAGGAGGCATCTCCTTTAGGATGTTTTCCACATATTGTTGCATTGATATAGCTGCAACGCCACTTTCGGAGAAATCCAATGTCATTCCCAGATAGTCGTGTACTTTACCTCGATTAATTGTGAGCGGAGCCTCCTTCCCAAATTCATTTGAGAGCATATCGATTATGTTCGTCACTTCGTTTGGATCTATATGAGATATTTTCAGATCGTCAACGTGCCATAGGATGGTACATTGATTTCCATTTATCATTTTGTTTGCCACGCATGCATCGTATGGGTTAATTTCAAAACCCCATGATATCAACACTGATGATAGTCGCTTCCAGAAAAGGAGAGCAGCCTTTAAAGTTCCATATAATGCCTTTTTCAACCGTAGATAAAGCATTTTCTTTCCATTCA
>JAYSWT010000299.1:0-1276 GCA_043717905.1 bacterium
TGAATACACCAGACCCTACGAGCTTTCCTGATGATATTCTTATGTACCTCACTGTTACTCCTGATGAAGCAAAAACTGCGTATCACTCTGATCTAGACATACATGTCACTTCAGACATGCAAACCGAAATTCCTCAGATAATGACACTTCTCAAATCCCAACTAGCTTATGATGTCTTCATACCCACTGTATGGACTGGTATCACTATGGAGCCTTATCGCCTTGAAGTCAAGCCGGGCCTACCCGAATTTATGAAAGCCCATACTCGTCCAGTCCGTGCTGCTCATCTTGACGCCAAAAAAGAATTTGATCGCATGAAAACATATTTCTACGAAGTATCTACTTCTCCAATTGCATGCCCTCTAGTCGTTGCTCCAAAAGCAACCACACCTTTTATTCGCCTCTGTGGTGACTATCGTCCCATCAATGCCTTTATAACAATACCGCAAGAACCAATCCCTCACGTTCAACAATCTCTATCGAAAGCTGCTGGTTGGAAAATATTTATTGACCTCGACATGACGAATTCATTCCATCAAATACCAATTGACGATTTTAGCTCAAATCTTCTATCTGTGTCTACTCCTTGGGGATTATTTCGTCCAAAGTTTTTGCCGGAAGGTGTGGGTCCAGCATCTGGTATTCTTCAATCAATTGTCCGCCGTGTCTTCTCTGATTTTGATGACTGGACAATTGTCATCTTCGACAACTTTCTCATACTTGCCTCTGACTACACAGATGCTTATAACAAGTTCACACTCATTCTACAACTATGCAAAGACAATGGCCTTGTCCTTAAGATGAAAAAATCATGGATCGGTACTACCTTAGTCACTTTCTTCGGTTATGAAGTGCAACCAGGTTCTTGGCGACTCTCTCAATCACGTAAAGACGCCATTGCCTCAATGATATTCCCCACCACACAGAAGCAAATGCAAAGCTTTCTCGGTGCTGCCAACTTCTTTCATACACATATTCCAAATTATGCATCCTGGGCCTCTGCTCTCTATGAATGCACCACTGCTTCATTCAATTGGGATAAATCTACGTGGACAAAAGACTATGCAGCCCTCTTTCATGTTTTCCAGCATGCAGTAACCAACTCGGTCACTCTCTATTTCCCTGACTATACCCTACCATGGATACTACGAGTAGATGCCTCTGATTATGCTGTTGGTGCTGTTCTTTTCCAAGAATACACAGACCAATTGCACAACGTCATCAATCAACCAATTGCATTCCTCTCACACAAATTTTCTGGGGCTGCAATCAATTG
>JAYSWT010000300.1:0-8294 GCA_043717905.1 bacterium
GAAGCCAAGAAGGCCGCTGCTTTGGCAATCGATCCGCTAGATGAAAATGATTCTAGTTCCGTACCTGAAGACGACAATGAGGAATATGTGCATGAAAACAGTACGCAAGAGGAAGAAGACGTGGAGGAGTCTGACGTAGAAGAATCTGATTCTGAGTAGTAGAGTAATTCGATACACAGATAAAGTGCCTATTATAGGTATGCTTCAACCTTCGTAGTAGCTGTAGTGACACCATCCATGATTCTGTGTTTCCTTTTTCGTGAAGTCTGTATTTCCGAAAATCTGATTCGGCCTTATTTTCGTGGAACCGACAGACCAGTAAACTCAGACCCGTAAACGATGAACAACCCGGAAGGTGTGGTCATGACAGCACTGCTCACATTTCTACATCTTGCTGCTTCAACATCATCCAGCAACCAGTAATAGTGATGGCTACTTCGAACGAAGCAGAAAGGCTCAACAATGAGAGGAAGGCAATGATAGATGCGGTTAACTGCAAATATAAAATAGCAGTCTGCAGGGACGGAACAGCCTACGATGTTTCAGAACAGGGTAAGTCATTACCTTGGATGTTGCTGAATTGTATATTGGATAGCATCGATCCGCCATCAAAACGAAAGGATTGTTCGATACCCAATCATCACAAAATGAAAGGCTACTGCAAATCTGTAGTAATGACGCCGACAACTGCAGTCGCGAAGTGCGATATAATGAATGTACTATCGAATATGGTGTTTGAAAAGATGATTCGCTTTCGGGAAAGTTTGACCCAATGTGCCGAAATGGGTATATCATGTGAACTACTATCTGGAATACGAAAATTGAATTCAAATCGTTATGAACTCTTCATGAAGCGCGGCAAGAATAATGGGATTGATGCCATTAGCATGATTGTGACTCAAATTTTGAACGACATTATGGAGGCAGTAGTAGTCAAGAAGCACCCATTTCGAAACCACCCTTTTGATTATTCAAAAGACATTGATACCATTACGGAATGTATGATCAAACATGCAAATTTTCATGCCTCCATTTCTGGCCGGGAATGTGCGGATTTTGTATTTGAGAACCATGCAATTATAGTTACTTTTGACGCGGTGGAAGCGCAAGATCCTCATATTGACCTGGACGATGTCTCAAGTTACCAGTTTGGATTCGTGATGTCGAACAACACTCCCCCTACCATACATTACATGTCTACGGAAGGTAAACAATACCTCAAAATCGATCAATCTTTGACAGCCATCTGGAGTGAAATTTCTGAACCATTGTCAAGAACTATATGGGGAAACAAGGATTGTCAGAATCTACTCAACAAATATGGCAAAGTCCTTACAAGGCAGCGTAAAATGGACGGTCCTGACCATGTAGTTGTGTCTGTGGGGTCACTTTTCTCTTTACCATCAAGAGAGGTGCATGGTGGTCCAAAATCACGAGCACCAAGAGCAATAATGTTTTTCACTGGTCGTCCTCCAACAGGTGCAACCAGTTACAATGACGAGGTGCAATATTGCATTACTGCCTTGATTGGGGATTTGTTACTGCACACTTGGTTGCAACTGCTTCCTGATCAGAGAGAGTTTATGCTTACGCTATGGTGGCAAGAGGGCATCAAGCATGACAGGAACGGATTATTTCATATTGTACACACGCATTTGAAACGGATGGGAGAAGCAATCAAGGCAGCGAAGGATGAAGAACAACGTCGAAAGTGGATCTCCGACATGGCATCGTCAATCGTGTGGGACGACAAAGAGGGAAACGAAAAATGGGATTTACCTGTATCCGAATGGCCACGAAAACGGAAAAGTCCTGTTATCCGAAAACCAAAAACAAAAAAGAAAGGTGCGAGCAAACGTAAATAGTTCGGAAAAGGGCCGCTGGTTCTTTCCGAAGCATATCATATTTATTACATTTCTAATTCGTCAATTACAGTTGTGCGATTCTAATTCGTCAATTACAGATGTGCGATGTTCCAGCCACGAAAACGGAAAGTCCTGTTATTTTCCGAAAAACCATGTCAATTACAGTTGTGCGATGTTCCAGCCACGAAAACGGAAAGTCCTGCTATTTTCCGAAAAGAAACCATCACGGTGCGTGCGATCATAAATATTTCGGAAAAGGCCCGCTTGTTTTTTTCGAAGCAAACACTACATAGTACATTACTAAGCTTGCAATTACAGTTGCACGTTGTTCAGGCTTCGGGGTAGTTTCGGTGGTTGATTCGTTTCGTGTTTTGCCTATTCTGGTACCTTTTCGCTGCACGCTTCTGCCAATCGCAGGAGGTACATCGTCACATCAGCCAATTCTAATCCAATAACTACTCCCTCACTGATCGTCATGCTCTGATTGTCCTCGTCGCCTTTGAATTGGAATAGCTCAGCCAGTTCTCCAAGTTCGCCAATTACAGCCAAATGTAAATTTCTTGGTGTATGAAAACGCTCCCACTTTCGCTCTTTAGAAAACTTATTGATTTTTTCGGTCAGGGTGTTAACTGATTCTTCAAAGAATGAATCACGCCAGCCATTTCCAACTTTTGACGAATCACTGCACTGTTCATCTTCTGATGAATGGTCATGGTTTAATGTGATTCCTGTACGATCGGTGTATGCAGTGTACTTTCTTACATTCCCCTGGTTCAATACAATTTGTGTTGGTTAGGCTTGACGAAAGCGGTTGCCTGCAATAGTTGTAATTTCCGTATACTTTTAATTGTCGTACCTGGCATAATTCAACCGGGTATTTTTTGCTGTTGTAGTCAATTTTTCTGCAACATGCTTGATGCAAATTGATGGATATCAAACAAGATATTTCAACTAACATTCCTACCATCGACTGTATTTTGGATGTTGCATTTTGTCGCTGCCCATCTTCTCCAGTCTGATTTCCCTTCCACGCAACGAATAATTTGCTCAATTCACCGGCATCAGACGATAAGAGAAATATGAGACTTCTAATGATTGGTACATCTACTTCTATCATTGCTGCCTCCATTTGCGAGAACTGCACACTAATGCGTTATTTACGTGTTCATCACGACAGAAAACCCGGAAATTGTCTCGCTCACAAGAAGATAGCGGTGTCTGTCCGGCTGTTTGATGCTAAATTTTTTGCACTTAACAGACTCCGCATCCACGTACATTCCGTCTACCGTTGAATCTATCGCTGGTTCTGACTCTGACGTATCACTTTTTTGCTGTTCGTTCAACGTTGCTTGCTGTTGCTGTTTGAAACTGTCTGTCAACCATCATGGAGAAAGAATTGGCCGCTTGTTGTGATTATGTAATTGAAAGAATCTATGAGCAAACGCTTGGACCCATTGCTTACAGATTATGTCCAATGATGAGAGACCGTTATACTGATTCTGACGCATCACCTTTGAAGAAATACATGGATTTCATTGCTGACAGTCCCGTCTTCAAGACTTTTGCCAACCGCAGCAAAACATCGGATTCTGATGCTGCTGTTGATGTTTTTTTGCAGTCTTACACATTCGATCCAACCAACGCAGACGAACCGTTTGTCGAATCTTCCGATCCATTTGACGTCATGAACGAAACTGCTATAGAAACGGTGGAATTGTACAAGTCGACAAATACGGATATGTTTGCCCATGTCCGTAATAAAAACATGAAAGATACGTCCATTCCTCCATTTGATTTATCCCCTACGGAAGGACTTTATCTTGTCGTTGGTAAGTGCGCTGATATGTTCCAAAAACTTAACATTTATCGTTGTGTTTTAACTTTCCGTTCCATTATTGCAGCGTACTACAGGGATATGCGGTTCCAGATACAGAAAGAAGAAACAACAACGATTGATGGTATGAAATATAGTCAAGCGGCATCAGACGCTAGCTTTTTGCAGGTTGTCAGCGAACGGGTTTCCGTCAAACAATTGGAGTCCAGCTTCCAGACTTGGTTTTTGGAAACGTTTACGAAATATGTCGACAACGATGACCTTTCCAACGCAAAGGATCAATTGAAGGTTCCCGATGTGCAGTATCAATACTTTGCTCTTTTGGTTGTGTTCACCATTGCACTATCTCGCGTGACCAACGGTAACTCTGATCTAGAGGAGCTCATCAAATATCTCATTTCCGACACAAAATGGAATCTGGTCTGGCAGTGCGTATCTATCATTTTATTCGGACTGTCGAATAGCCAAGTGCGTAATGTATTGAGAAGCAAGCCAAGTATCGCCTTACCCCAACCAATCACTCACGTTATTATTCTTTTTTTATGCAGGCATTGCATAATCTTGACGATGTCCATAAATCGATGAAAAATCCCAAGCATTTCTTGAACAGAATTATCGGTAAGAACCGTAATGGTATCGGAATTCATTCAATCAAACCCTCTGCAGTGAAGATGCTACAGAAGGTGGCTTCTCTTGCTGTATACCAGATTACTGCATTTGCTTTTGTTCGTGATGTTGATTTCTTCTTGCGCAGGTGCTCTCAATCGCCAACATGGAGGGCGGTGGTGTCCCGTTTGCAGGATGAAGGTTTCAGACTGGTCTTCGATGCTCATAGTGGTCATCTTCTTGATACCCACTCTGTTCCGTATCATGTCCGAAGCAAGGTGCAGAAATCCATTGGCTATGTCCTTCTCTGTAATTTTCTTTGTCTCACACGAAATGGGGTAGCTCCTAATCGGGAACCCTCGAAAGCGTTGCGGGAACCCTCGAAAGCGTTGCGGGAACCCTCGAAAGCTTTGCGGGAACCCTCGAAAGCTGCTCGGAATCGGGATGACCAATCTGAGGCGCCCGAACTGCAGCAGGCAGTTGACGATTTGAATAAATTCAAAACAGCTGTCGACATCGCTCTCCAAGATGCCGCAAAAGCTATTCGTGTTTTCGCCGAGAGAACTAGTACGATGCTATCAGATGTAAGTCGAAATGCGAATCAATTTGATGTCAGCAAAACGGAAGAATGGTTTCGTTTTAAACTGCAGCTAATTGCTTTTTGTTAATCAGATCACCAGGAAGGCTAATGAGACAAAGGGTTCGAAGAAGAATAAGGCTCGCAACGTTGCGGCGGAGACTGAACTTTTCGCTTCTAAACCACTCGAGCGTGGTTCTCAGGCTAAACTGGCTCCCGGCGCTTCCGTGAAACGTTCTAATTCCGCTTCGAAAAAATCCGAATCCCCGCCGAAGAAGAAGACTAAAGTGAATGCCATCTCCGCATATGAAGGCTACACTGATCCTGGTCCAGTAAAATACCACACCAATAGATCAACGTGGCAACTGGACAAATCAGATTCCATCGGGAAAAAGAAAGTGAAGGTTAAACCTAAAGCTGTCAAACATGTGGAAGCTGAACCGGATTTCAACTTTTTGACGTGGAAAACGAAATAGTACAACTGGCGAAATGCTACGAGCTGGCACAACCACTGGAAAGAAAGACGATAATCAAGATTATCACCTATATATAGACTATATTCCGTTATGTCTTCAACTAAACTTCATGGAATCACCTGGATCTCACGCATCCTCCTCAAATCCCAATTTGTCGCGGGCCCAGGCTGGATATGGTCCCACCGACCATAACTTTGCTGCCATGTCCGGATACTTGCTGAAGAACGTGGGAACTAGTTCATCAGCTTCGAATACTGTTTCAATTATTTCTTGAATATCGTCATCTCGAAAAAAAGAGTCCAACGAAAAATAATATGTTTCACAAGGTGATCCGTGTTTACTTACGATGTCCGTCGGTGAATATTGGTTGATCACTTTGTCACTTAGGAATGCAGTGAGAACCCTCAAACCTTCGGAACGCGTATTCGGCGTCGATTCGGATCCAGGAACATATCGCAGAAAGACATGTCTCCAATACCCATCTTTTCCTTGTATAGCAAAATTATCCGCGGGGGAATGGCGGCGGGGTTTGAAACCGGTGAAGTTGGCGACGGCAAGAGTTTTTGATTCGGTTTCCCCCACTGTAAATTTTCTAAAGTCGTTGCAGAACGCGTCCGAATCATCATCATTCTTGGTATATGTATAGGCTTCAATACCCAGTTCCGGTCGGAATGCATACACTGTCACAGTTGGGCTTTTGCTCTGTTTGCCTCGCTTTTGGCTTTGGCTTCCAGGAACTGGAAAACCTCCTTCTCGCTTCTTTGGCGACGCTGCTGGCGGCGGCCCAGAGGGAGTCTTCAGAGAAGGCGTTGTTGTAGGCCCATTAGGGTTTGTGATATGCGCTGCCGGAGAACGTTTCTTTGTTGTGCTCATGGCTGGGATACTTTGAAAAAGGCTGCAATATTGTGTGTTTTTTCAGGAAACGACCTTGAAAGCGACCGTTGATAATGCTTTTACCGAACAAAGCATCGCCATAAACAAAATGTCGAAGAGCTTTCAACGGTCACCACGATTCTAAATAATTCCGAAAAACTATGCTCCATGAAGATATCGAAGAGTTTTCAACGGCAATCCGATTCTAGATCACGACGAAATGCTATGCTAGATTTCAACGGACACTGCGATACTAAATAATGTCGAAAAGATATTTTCTAGATAATAACGTATATCTGAAATCAACGGAAAACTGGCGAAATGGTACTTCTTGGAGCTGGCACATGTTTGGGAAAATAGCTAAGCCACCATGTTGGCGATACCGCAAATTCCGCGACAGGCTGCCATTGTGAAAAGATTTGTACAAGACTTAGAATCATACACTGTCTACGATAGAGCGACAAAGACTCTGCGCGCGGCGATCTGTTGTGTCTGTGATTCCATTCCCTTGAAAGCTAACGGTAGTCTCTTGATCTGCACTTCCGATGCTGTTCGATTGTTTTCAAAGGCAGAACTGAATCATGATGATCTTCCTATAGAGTATCCGACCCTTCTGAAAAACCAGTACAAACTGACGGAGTATCCTGGCTTAACACCATTTGTGCTTTCACCGGCAACCTATGTCAACGACCAGGATGAGATTCTCATGTGTCAAATCTGTCACGATGCGTTAACAGAGAACTACGAAAAGGCAAACAAACGTATGAAGCGGTGCAATCCAGCTCAATCCATAGCCAATGGATATCTCATCGGTAATGCACCGTTCCAGTTGAGCACACTCAATGATGTCGAGCTGGCTCTGCTGAGTCGCGTTCGTGTCTACTGTCAGAGTTGGATTTTTTTTGCTGGTTGCCACAAGCAGATACAAGGCTGGCACACACTGTTCAAAAACCGACCGATGGAGAATGTCGCTAATTTGATGCGCATTGAGGACAGCGGAATGACCGGTTTAGTTTTGGTAGCCTTGTGTGGTCCCTTTACGGACACGCAGAAGGCTTTAACAATGGCAAAAACAAAAGTAAGGCCTGCGCTAGTGATCGCTGCATGGAAATGGCTGAAAAAAAATAATTTCCGGTATTCTCAAGACGTTATCCCAAACATCGGTGATCTTCCGCTACCACACTATCACCTTGATAACAGGTAAGTCGTTAAAAGTTTTTAATGTACTTGGAGAAAAAAACTGTACTAACACGTCCGTGTTCCAGTCCTGTACCGTTATCGGAGAATGTCGAAATCGAAAACCAGATTCTCGTCACAGTAGTTTTTCCCGATTCTACATTGCCGGAACCAACCAACGGCGGGTTCAAGAATCAAGAGGAATTCCGTAATTTTGTCATGCAGAAACAACAAAGTGGTAAATGGAGTTCAGAGCTTCATTCAAGACCTTTAAAAGATCGGATACAAGACTACAAGGGTGACACACTTGCAGACGTATTTCCACTCCAATTTCCCTTTGGCTATACCGGCCTAGCGGAAGATCCGGTGAATGCAAACAACAAAAGCCGTAAAAAACGTTATCGGGGAGATGTATTTCGAAAGTATCTTATGCACCGGAATCCTGCATTCCACACGGCAATGTTCATTCTGATTATCGATAACATGCTATTGAAGGATAAAATCTTCCTTCAAAGTAAGATTCAATGTAACATCAAATACAGTGAATATTTCAGATTGGGAGATAGATTTGGTAAAATGACGTCTGAGGAACTGATCAGAGCTATTGGAAATGTTCGAAAGCAACATGGAAGCCAGCATTCCGCAGCTCCCGCAGACAAGTTTTTGAAATCACTCAGAGCTAGTTGTTCCAATCTGCCACACACCAACGAAGCTACTGAGGAAGCAAGGCAAACCTATTTTTCAATGCTGATGAAGTTCGGGTTGCCGGCAATGTTCTTAACTATAACTCCAGACGATCTTCGCAACTTTCGCATCATGGTGTATTCGCTCGTTGGAAAGGAAGGTAAATACATTTCCGCGTTCGGTGAGCAACCGGATATGACAGA
>JAYSWT010000004.1:0-43463 GCA_043717905.1 bacterium
GAGTGGATAAATGGCCCTATTACTGCAACGGTGATTAAAGATAGTGCGGTGGAGATGGAATTTGGAACAGGTGTAATGACCATAACTCCATGGCACTCGCAAATTGATTTTGAAATTGCGAAACGCCATAACCTCGATATCGAGCAAATTATTGATTGGCGTGGCAAACTCCTGCCTATCGCAGGTGAATTTGCAGGTGTGAACATTAAAGATGCACGACAAAAAATTGTTGAGAAGCTCGAATCCAAGGGATTACTTGTGAAAACTGACGATATATATAAAAACGTAGTAAAGCGTTGCTATAAGTGTAATGCAGCAATTGAGCCGCAGGTGAAAGATCAGTGGTTTATAAAAATGAAGCCACTCGCAGAACTTGCTCTTGGCGCTGTCGATAGAGGGGAAATTAAGTTTGTCCCAGATAATTATGAAAAAATATTCCGCCATTGGATGGAAAACACCATTGACTGGAATGTATCGAGACAAATCGTTTGGGGTATACCAATTCCCGCGTGGCTTTGTGATGAGTGTGGTAGAGACGAGGCATCCATCGGGGACACGCCGCCTATTTGCCAAGATTGCAAAAAGCCGATGCGGAGTGACTCTGACACATTTGATACTTGGTTTTCTTCAGGTCAATGGCCACTTTTGACCACCGGCTATCCAAATGGTAAGGACTTCGGAGTTCACTTCCCTACTGATGTTATGGAGACGGGACATGATCTTATTTTCATTTGGGTACCGCGAATGATTATTTTTAGCCTCTATTTAACAAAGCAGGCGCCCTTCCACACGGTGTATTTGCACGGACTCGTGAATGATGCGCAAGGGAAGAAAATGAGCAAAAGCAAAGGCAACGTGGTGAACCCGCTTGATCTCACCCAAAAATACGGAACTGATGCACTTCGTATGGGGCTCATCGTTGGCAATACTCCAGGCTCAGACCTCGCACTTCGTGAAGATAAAATAAAAGCATACAAACTGTTTGCAAATAAACTCTGGAATATTACCCGCTTCGTACTTTCTGGAATTGATGCTGATTTTGCAAAAGTAAAATCAGCAAGACTCATTCCCGAAGATGTAGCAATCATAAAGAATCTGGATGAAATAACCAAAGATATTACCGAAGATCTCGAAAACTATCGCTTCTATCTCGCAGGTGAAAAGATATACCATTATGTATGGAACACTTTTGCAGACAAAATTCTTGAGGAGAACAAAGTACGTCTCTCTGGAACTGATGCGAGTGATAAATATTCATCACAACTCCTTCTCTATACCCTACTTGAGCGCAGTGTAGTCCTCCTTCATCCGTTTATGCCATTTATTACTGAAGAAATCTGGCAATCATTACCTGAGAAGCATTCACCGCTTATTATTACTTCATGGCATAAATTTGATGAGTGATTTAACGCCAACAATGGTGTTCTTTGCACTACTCGGGGGAATACTTCCAACGGTTTTTTGGCTGTGGTTTTGGCTTAAGGAAGACGATCTTCACCCTGAGCCACGCGGAATTCTGATTCTCTCATTTCTCGTTGGCATGCTCGCAACTGCATGTGCTTACCCGATAGAGAAATACATCAAAGCTCACGTAAACGGAAGTGACCTTACTTTACTAACTTGCTGGGCTATTACCGAAGAAACGTTAAAATTCCTAGGTATATATATTGTGGCGTTAAAGAGTAAATACTTTGACGAACCAATTGACGGAGTCGTCTACCTCATTACGATAGCACTGGGATTTTCAGCGCTTGAAAACACCATGTTTCTTCTCAATCCGATTGGTACGGGAGATGCGCTTGCCAGTATACTGTTGGGCGATTTTAGGTTTATTGGGGCTACACTCCTACATGTTGCGGCGAGTGGTACTGTGGGCATAGCTATCGCTTTGTCATACTACTCTGAAGTTTGGAAGAAGCGTGTTTGGCTGTTTGTCGGTCTGATTTGCGCTATCATATTGCACACCACATTTAACTTCTCTATAATTGTGAGCGAGGGGTCCTATTTATACGAAATATTTATTGGGTTGTGGACCTTCATTCTGGGCATACTTCTTGTTTGTGAAAAGATTAAGCGCATGGCACCCAGAAGCCACGTTCTCCACCCGCACACTGGAACTATTATTATTCCCCGTAAATCTTATCTATCATGATGAAACAAAAACAGTCTTTTCTTGAACGTCTTACTGGAACACAAACTGTAAATGAAGAAAACTCCTATGAAGAGGAGGTCCCTCGCGAGTCACGAGCTGTAGAGCGATATGACAATGAGGTAGAACCTTATGTGGAGCAAGAACTCGAAGAAGAAGTAGAGGATGATGAGGAGCCAGGACTCGCAATCGATATCTATGAATCAGATAACGAACTCGTTTTACAGGGAATGATCGCAGGTGTAACACCTGAAAATCTTCATATATCGATTACTCGTGGGAGTGTGACTATTCGGGGAAAGCGCAACGCGCCACAGGGAATCCCCGAAGAACACTATATTTCTCGCGAACTATATTGGGGGTCATTTTCCCGAGTCATAGATCTTCCCTACGAAGTAGACACTGAGGGTGCTGAGGCAGTAGAAAAATACGGACTCCTCATCATTAGACTCCCCAAGCTTGATGTAGCTCGCACACAAGAACTGAAGGTGAAGTCGATACAGTAGAAATACTAGTTGGGTAGCAGTCAACACAAAATCGCTTGAAAAATTGGCATATTCTGATATTCTTGCAGAGCACTCAAATATTGCCGAGGTAGCTGTTTTGGTAGGTCACAAGAGAGTCATTTCCGAGATAGCTGTTTTGGTAGGTAACATAAGATTCATTGCCGAGGTAGCTGTTTTGGTAGGTAACATAAGATTCATTGCCGAGGTAGCTCAGTTGGTAGAGCATTCGCCTGAAGAGCGAGGGGTCACCAGTTCAACCCTGGTCCTCGGCACAATATGAAAATACACTGACTTCCTGTCAGTGTATTTTCATATTAGATTTGCCGAGGAACAAGTCTGTAGGACTTGTAGGGGTTGAAAAGCGGAGCAATGCCGAAGCTTTGTGAGGCTGCGAGCTGGGGAAGCAGGCACTTATGAGCGAAGCGAATTTGTGACCTTTGCCAACCCTGGTGTGTCTATAAAACTCAAAGGGTTGAAAGACGGAGCCATACCGAGTCTTCGAGGTGGCGAGTCGGGGCTGCAAGTACTTAGAAGCACAGCGAGTTAGTAACTTGGACCAACCCTGTGTCCCTAGGATTACTTCACTTTGTCAAGAAGTCCTTGCAAGTTTGAAGGAATGGATTTACCACTCTGGTCTATGGCATCAAGACTTTTCATGATCGTTTCGTAGCTCCGCATATACTTTGTCAGATATGGCTGAAAGAAGTAATATGACCAACCCGCAACACCAAGAATGATTAACCAATAGAGAAAGGTAAATATCTGACTCCACAACATCCTCCTGTGCATCGTACGTAAAATCCGATTGTTCTCTTTGGTAAGATCCAATATTTCATCAATCTTGTCGTAGTCGAATTGTTCACTCATGAGAGAATTATAGCAAATAACGCTGCGGAGAACCAAGCATTCTACTGCAAAAAAAAAGAACGGTGGCATCAAGCCCCGTTCTCTGACACAAGAGACACCTCACGCCCGCCGAGTGCGGAAGGGATTATCCTTAATGCTTTCCTCAACAAACCGCAGGTAGTGCCCAGCGAATGCCTCGCAATGCTGAGCTATCTCGGATATGACCCACTGTTTATCCTCCTGCGGAATCATGGGGTTGTTAACGTAGAACTTGAAAATCTCTTGAGCCGTAGTGAAATCGATCTTCCCTGTTCTCTCTGCAGGTGAGAGCATTTCAAGCAGCGCACTGACGATTTCGGACCGGACACTCCCCTTTCTTGCGGCCTTAGAGAGCAGCAGTTCGAGGTAAACCTTGGCGGCATTTCCTTTCGGGCTCTGTTTCACTGCGACTTTCAGCCGATGGCCAATCTCACTCTGAGAAAGTCTGCGAACCTTCCTTCGTACCAGTTCGACATCGATGACGGCGAGCATGTCCATATCACGCCATGGGAGATTGTTTCCCCAGCGCGCGAGTGTCTCGGAGGACACCGCTCTGCGACGCTCCTCCTCGTACAGGAAATACGATAGATCGCGTTCGTTCGGGATGTACCGCATCGTATCGATATGGTTGTGACGTTTCGCTTCGAGCAGAAGCAAGTTTTCTTCGGTGAAGAGACGCTCTTCGTCAATTCTGATCGTTGAGAGAAACTCGAGTGTGATGAGCGGAAGTTCAGCAAAAACCTCATCCCGCTGGGCGAGATAGAGACGTTCGAGATCATCTCGCCCAAGCTTCTTCAACAGCACTCCCCGCAAGAGGAACTCTCTTGCGTAGCGAACTCCGACGAAACTGACAAGCGATAGCGCCGTCTCGACAACTGCCCCAGGAAGGACACGAGGGAGGACTCGTTTCGCCCATTCCTTCGCGTTCTCACCGAGTGCATCTTGTGATGGTGCAAAAACTGTTGCTACGAATGATGTGCCCTGTGCTTTGGTTAACGGAAACCTTGATCGTTTGGTAGTCATTTGGGATCCCTTTCAAATAACGATGAACTGCGGCTATCATACATTCTGAAGAGAAAGAAGCAACGTGATCCGTTCGAGAGACAGTTTGGTTACAAATAACTTTCTCACCGTCTCGAAAGTTTCCGCTTCACCCTCGTCTTTTTTCTGCTTAATAAACATGACTCCGTCTTACAAGTAGCTCATAACCTTCCGCAAGGAAAGTTATGAGCTACTTGTGCCCCCAAAGGGACTCGGCTACCGCCGCAGGTGGTTTTTAATCTCGTTTTTGGTTACAGATACTCCATTGTGGCCACAAATATTTTGTTTGCCGTCGCAAACAAAATTTCGTGACCCCAGCTCAGTATCACGCATTGCTATGCATGATACACCTCCGCTCGGCACAATCGTACAAAACACCCAGCAGTGGGTGTTTTTGTTACTCTGTGCCCCCAGCGGGAATCGAACCTACATCTACTCCTTAGGACGGAGCTGTTCTATCCATTGAACTATGGGGGCATCTACTACAAAGGCTCACAATTCGTGAGCCTTTGTATGATAGTTCTTTGAGTGATTCTCCGCAACCTTATACTGTTTCGCTGACGCCGAGGAGTTCCTCAAGGCGTGGCTTATTAAAGCCGACAACGAGATCATCACCAACGGTTATGACGGGTACTCCCATCTGTCCGCTCTTTTCAATCATTTCCTGTCGCTTCTCAAGGTCGGTACCGACATTATATTCCTGAAATTCAACTTTGTTCTTCTGAAAAAATTCTTTTGCGAGCTTACAGTAGCTGCAGGTTTCTGTTGTGTAGATTGCGACTGGTTTCATGATAATACGATTTAACCCAATAAATATTTCTTGATAAAAACCATTGTAGCACATTTCACTCAACTGCAAGAAGGGCACCAATTGGTGCACAAGAAACTCTACATATCCTTTCCCTTGGAAAATCAACAGATAATTCATATTGAGGCAATCATGTGTTGGTGCTATGCTAATGAATATGGAAAACAGCAAACTTTTAGCCTATGTTGGTGAGAAATTGCGCACTGGAGTCAAAGCTGAGGAACTCAAGCAGCACCTGCTTTTGGTAGGCTGGTCAGAAGAAGAGGCCAGCGAGGCTTTAGTCAAAGGACTGGTTGCAGGTGGAGTTCCCACACCAGAGCGGGTTAAGGCAGGAGGAGGAAAACTCACTTCGGCGGTTGAGGTGATTTTAAACCTTTTTTCCTTTATCCTCTTGGGTGGGGTTGCCTCTGCGCTCATCGTACTCTATTACCAAATTATCAATAAATACTTCCCAGATGCACTCCAAGCTGGCTACGGGTACTCAACAGTATCGACCTCCGCTATACACTATTCAATAGCTGCGCTCATTGTTGGTTTTCCTATCTATGTAGCAACAGTGAGAATGTGGTTTAAGCGCTACCGCGAAGACGAAGCTAAGGTCGAATCAAAACTCACTAAATGGCTTACGTATCTCGTCCTTTTGGCTGCTGCGGTGACCATTGTTGGCGACTTGGTAACTGCGCTCTTTTACTTCTTGCAAGGTGAGGTGACTGCAAGGTTTTTCCTTAAAGCGCTAACTATCCTCGTAGTTTTTGCGGTTATCTTTGGCTTCTACTACCTTGAACGCAAGAAAGTGCAGTATAAAAATGACATCTCGCGAAACGTATTCAAGGGATTCGGTTTTGCTGTCGGTGTACTTGTTCTTTCTGGCATTACACTCGGTTTCATTGCAGGAGGCTCACCCAAAACAGAACGAATGCGAGCATTTGACGAGACTCGCGCACAACACTTAAACTCACTTGCAAGTTGTATTGGCTCTTATGGTTTTGAACGAAAAGCGCTTCCAGAAAATCTCGATGCGCTCACTCAGAACTCGCTATACGCATACTGCGCAAATCAAATAGACCCTGAAACGGGTATTCCATATGATTATCGCATCATCACTGCATCAGAAAAAAACGGAGATATTACGCAAGCAAAATTTGAGCTCTGTGCAAATTTCTCGCTCGAGGTGACAAAAGACTCACTCACGCAGAGTGGATATACTTCAAATAATGATAAATGGAGCACGCACAACACAGGAAAAAATTGTGATTCAGAGGTTGTTGTGCTCAACAGAAATGAACTCAATAATCTCCTACTCAAACCTAACGCACCACCAGCAATTCCTGTGAACGTGCCAAGAGCACCTATGTAAGGTTACTCACATGTCCGACATATACAAAACATCCGCCGAAACGGCAGTGCTTTGTATATGTGCGGGTACGAGGAATCGCCGACTACTTCGGCAGGTACTTTTCGGACTCGAAGATTCGTCATCGAAAAGTCTTTCAATCTCCGACGCAAGTGAAATAGTTCACTTGCTTACCGCATAGAAATATTACAAATGACCAGCAAAAGCTGACCATTTGTATTATTGTGCGGGTACGGGGAATCGAACCCCGATCTCAACCTTGGGAAGGTCGCATTCTGCCACTAAACCATACCCGCTATTATAAATGAGTGATTCATTAAACAGTACTGCCAAAAGTATTTTTCTGCTGAAAAATCTTTCGGCCCTGCCTCGCGCCGTCGCGATCCGTCCTTGCGGATTGGTTCCCACGAAACGTGGGTTCCCTTTTCCAATCCTCACACCGCACTAATCTCACAATTTAATTACCCGACAACCCAACTGCATTTTTGAACTTATCAATCAACGTACTAGTTTTGTTGGTATCCTCAACCGTTACAGTGTGTGCAATGTTGTCCTCAGGCTCGGATACTATGATAACTTTTTCACCATCTTTCGCAACCATAAAGCGATTGCGTATTTCTTCTTCTTGCCCACGCTCTGAGGAAAGTTTACTAATATCTGCTCGGAGTTCCTTTTCGTGCGCCATGAGTACGTTGGCCTCAAGAACAGCCTTGTCCTTATTTGTAATTGCCTCTTGGCTTTTTTGATACATTCCCCAAGCTCCATTAAGGGTAACTATTGAAAGCACAAACACAGCCAAAATAGTTGGTTTTGCATAGACAAATCTTCGTATACGGGTGCGTTCTTTTAAGTCTAGCGCGCGGAGCATTCATATAGTATACTACAGCGCATTCGGTCAAGAAATATACACTATTCACGTTAGCCAAAATACCCATGTTATTCCTCAGAAACAAGAAACACAAGAAAGTCATGAACGCAGTTTGGACAGTCATTGTCGTGTTTATTATTGTCTCCTTTATTGGGCTCTATATCACCCCGTTCTTCGGACTCTAAAGCTTTATTTTAAGCGTATAGCCTCCATCAGCTGAGTCTATTTGTATAGTGCGTAAATTTGAGATTCAGTGAACGCCTGTAAATATAGTAAATTGCTTATTTTGGATGTAATGCGAAGTCCTACGCGAAATCAATGTTGCGGAAACGTAGTCCTACTACGTTGACTCAACTTGCTTGAGAAAGGCCGAATAGAGCGTAAAATTTCTATATATTTTTGATACAGTACGAGGCGACAAGGAGCGATGTCGTGGAGCTGTATGAGTTATACTGCGACGCGAATCGCGACACAGTCAACGAAGTAATGTGCAAAAATTTCTCGCCTACTCGTCGGGTTTGATCATGGCGACGAATACGTCTTGGGGTATATTCACATTCCCCATCTCCTGCATCTTCTTCTTTCCCTTCTTCTGCTTCTCACGTAATTTCATTTTTCGGGTAATATCACCTCCATAGAGATAGCCCGTGACATCTTTCTTGAGCGCAGAGAGTCGCTCAGAAGAAATAATTTTGCCCATGACTTTGGCCTGCATCTTCACGACAATCATCTGCCGTGGCATCGCCTTGGCGAGTTTTTTTACTGCTCCCTCACCCTCCTCCTGCGCGCGTCTTTTTGAGACCACCCGAGAGAATGCAGAAACAGGCTCATCGTTGACCAATATATCCATACGGGTGACTTCAGCGTCGCGGAAGCCACCAAGCTCGTAGGAAAGACTTGCGAATCCCGATGAGACTGATTTGAGCTTATCGAAGAACCCACGCATGAGTTCCCTGAGCGGCATCTTAAACTCGACCTTAAATCGATTCTCGCCGAATATATCAGTATTCCCCGACTCTGCCTCATGCTCATATAACAGTTGATTGACGGGACCAACATAGTCAGGTGGAAGGATAATTTCGCCATCTATCCATGGCTCACGTACCGATGCGATTGCGGAATCATCTGGGAAAAGCGCTGGCGAGTAAATAATATCCACAGTTTTGGTCTGTTTGTGGGTAATCTCATAGGTAATGGTCGGAGTAGTGACGACGAGGTCGAGGTCGAATTCGCGCTTTAAGCGCTCGGTGATAATTTCAAGATGGAGCATGCCAAGGAAACCACAGCGAAATCCACGGCCAAGATTTCCTGATGCCTCCTCTTCGAATGTCAGTGATGAGTCAGAGAGCTGTAGTCGCTCTAGCGCTTGGCGGAGCATCGAAAGGTCATCTTGGCTTTCGGGAAACACTGATGCCCACACCACTGGGCGAGGCTTCGCATAGCCAGGGAGGGCTGGGAGTTGATCTTTGAATACAGTGACCGTGTCTCCGACACCAGCAACTCCAGGTCGCTTTATCCCAGAAACGATATAGCCTATTTCTCCAGCTTGGAGCTCATTTTTTTCGGTCTGCGCAGGAGCAAAGTATCCTGTCTCTACCGCAAAGAATTTTTCTTTTGCACCAAGAAAGATGAGCTCACTTCCCTTTTTGATGCTTCCGTCGAGCACACGAACGTAGAGGATAACCCCGCGATGATTTGAATAGGAAAAATCAAAGATGAGTGCGCGAGCACTTTTTGTTCCGACAAACTCTTCAGATGGTGGTGGAATTCTCTTTACAATCTCTTCGAGTAGCTCTGGGACACCTTCCCCTGTACGCCCCGAAACAAGCATCACTTCGCTCGGGTCAATTTTTAACAGTGTGACAATTTCTTCACGGACTTCGTCGATACGTGCGAGGGGAGAATCAATTTTAGAAAGTACGGGAATAATTGTCAGTCCATGCTCACGCGCCATCTGCAGGGTCGTCAGAGTCTGCGCCTGTACCCCCTGTGTCGAATCAACTAAGAGAAGGGTTCCTTCGACAGCGTTGAGAGCGCGCGACACTTCATATGAGAAATCAATGTGTCCTGGAGTATCAATCAGGTTGATGAGGTACTCTTCTCCGTTTGTGGTGTGACTCATCCGCACGGGCTGCATTTTAATAGTAATGCCACGCTCACGCTCGAGCTCCATCGAGTCGAGTACTTGCTCCTGCATCTTACGCTTTTCTATCGTATGGGTAATTTCAAGAAGCCTATCTGCGAGGGTAGACTTCCCATGGTCGATATGGGCTATAATGCTAAAATTTCGTATGTGCTTCCTGTCCATGCTGTTGTGGTCTCCATACTAGCATAAAACCCCCAAAATCAAGCGTATAAGCTCTTTTTTACACAGAAATGGGGAAAATATTGAAAGTTTTATAATTGGATGCAATAAGCAGTCCTGCTCTTTCGAGTCATTCTAAAACTGGATACAGCACGATGACTTGGACTGAGGAAATGTTTGAGAGACATAGTCTGCTATGTTGACCAAACTTTCTGAGGGAAAGTCGAGCGATGTGCCAGTTTTAGAATGACTCAGGCTCGGTGGCGATGGGGGTACGCTTCCAGAATTTTCTATGCAGTGAACTCCATATCTCGACCATCTCTTCGTTTTCCATCAAACGCAAGAAGAACATCCAAGCAAATAGCCCGACGCAACCGGAAAGAAATCCCTGGAAAAATATACCTATAAATGTGTCCAGATTAAAAACGAGTGCAAATGCTTGAAGCGAATGATACGCCACAAATCCGAGTAGCACAGAAGAAGAGAAGCTGTGGAGAAAGGCCTTCTTAATATTTTTCAGCAATTCGGGGAATGTTTTTCTTAATATAAAAAGTAAAACTAAAAGATTGAGTATCATCCCAAGAGAATAACCAAGTGGGAGCATGAGCACTTTTGTCCCTTGAATATTATCGACGCGCAGGAGCGACTCAGCAAAGTACCGGAAAACAGGGTGGGAGTCATAATAAGCGAGGAGAAACGAGGTGAGAAGCACAATGACAACTCCTCCAGCGAGATTAGCCCACAGAGGGAGCTTGGTCTTCCCCATGGCGTAAAAAGAACGCGTGTAGAGAAGTACGAGGTTTTGTGCAACGACTGAAATTGCAAATAATGCGAGCGCTGCAGCAGTGAGGCGCGTTGCGGTCCAATCGAATGCCCCTGAGCCTAAAATAGTACGTACAATCTGCGCCCGTAGCACGATAAAGAGTACGATGGCCGGAAATGACCAAAACATGATGTGGCGGGACGCGACGCTAATTTGCTCACTAAATTTTTCCTTATTACCACCAGTCCAAAGCTTGGCGAGCGTAGGAAAAGCGGCAACAGAGTAACTCATTCCGACAATTGAGAGAGGAATGCTTTGCAAATTCATTGCAAGGGTAAAGACTGCTATAGAGCCAGTTTCGATAGTGGAAGCAAACTGGACAAGAATAATGGTCGCAATTTGAGTCGCTGAGAGTGCTATCGTACGCGGAATTGAAAGTAGCACAACACGCTTGATATCATTCCAATTGATAGAAAAAGTAAATCTGGGGATAATATGCTCTCCAAAAAGCACTGGCAACTGAATCAGTAGATGAAGGAGTGCACCGAGCACTACTCCAGTCACAATTCCCACCAAACCGTACCTTGGAAGAAGAAATACTATGCCAATAATTATTCCAATGTTGTAGAGAATTGGGCCTGCGGCAAATACAAAGAATCTTCGGAGTGACTGCGTGACGCTTCCAAATAAGTTTGATATTCCGAGCAGAAATGGCGAGAGCAGAAGTACGCGGGTAAGAAGGACGTACTCATCGTACGCGGCATCGCTAAAGCCCGGAACAATATGGTGCCCCCAAATTGGTACAAGAAAATATACCAACGTACAAACCGCAAGCATGAGGAGCACAAAAATAGTGAACACTGAATTGACGAACTGCTTTGCGCCAAGCGTTTCACCAACTTTCTCCCCTTTCCGTTCCCCTTGCTCTATCCGCTCGAGTAAAAATGGAATTAAAACTGTCACCGCAACAAATGAGGCGACTGAGGCATACAGCAAGTCTGGAATGCGAAATGCAGCATAGTAAATATCGAGTTCCTTCCCTGCCCCAAATTGGTGCGCAAGCAAGCGGTCTCTCACAAGCCCGAGGGCTTGTGAGAGTAGTGCTGTGCCGGCCAAGAGAAAGGCGGCCTCATGCAGGCCGCTCCATTCTCTATTGAACATTTTGAGCAAACGATCAACCATATGCTCTTCCCTATTCGGGTTTAGTTTGCGGGTTTAGTAGGGGTCCCCTTATTGAGGTCCTTGAGTGCGTCTGAGACCGGCTGAGTAGGCGCGACACTTCCTGTTTCAAATGGGTCACGACCTGCTTTGATGTTCGACAAAATCTTACTAACATCTTTGTTTTCTGGATTGAGGGTCTGTACATCAGTAAATTGTTGTACTGCCTCATCTTTTCGTCCGACACGGTAATACGAGAGTCCGAGGAAATACTTTGCGTCCGCATAAACCGGATTCAGAATCACTGCACCCTCAAACTCGCTAATCGCAGCTGGGTAATCACGTTTTGCATATTCCAGATATCCGAGAGCGAAGTGGAGTAAGAAGTTCGTTGGCTCTGCAGCGATACTCTTTTTGAGCGCAGTGATTGCACTTTCGGGATTTTTGTCCTGAAGTTCAAGCTGCACAAGGAATGAGACTGCCTCGAGGTAGTTTGGCCTCTCCTCAAGTGCACGGTTCAAGTAATCTTTTGCCTTTGGATGGTCGTTGGCGAGATACTCAAGTCGCGCGAGGGTAAAGAGTACGCGTGGGCTTTTTGGGTTCAGTGTGAGCGCGAGAAGATAATTTGCGCGAGCAGGCTCTGTCGTTCCTTGAATACCAAGTGAGCCAAGTGTATCGTAGACTCCACCGAGCTGTAGATAATTCTCGAAATTAGTCGGATCGAGTTTCACCGCATCCTCAGCATTTACGCGTGCATCGGCGATGAGCTGGTTTGCCTTTGCTTGAAATTCTGCCTGAGGAAGATTTTCACCAGCAAGACGAGTGAGACGCAGTAGCGCAACGTTCGAAAGCGAACGAAGGTAGATGTCGCGCTTTGAAAGCTCATTGGCGTGCTTGAGTGAGGATTCGGCCTGATCTACGTTGCTTGCTGCTATTGCAAGCTGAGCGTCGTGATACGCAACCAAAGACGACACCTGACGATAAAGCATATACGAGCCTGCAACTGTACCAATAAGAACGATAATAAGTATCGGAGTGAAAATAAATGATGTGCGTTTATTTTCATCAAATTGTACATCGTAGTGCTTGATCACCCCTTCTCCAGAAAGGAACGCAATGAGTGCGCCGGCAAAAACAAATGCGAGGGCAAAAATAGCTATATTTGGTAGGTAGAAAAATGCGAGTGCCCAGAAATAAAGCGTGAGTACGAAGAGTGAGTAAGCGAGATACGCGGCAATACGATCCTTTTGGAAGAGACGTTTAATGTGCCGTGCCTTTGTGAGAAGGAGGAGAATAAACACAAACCAAAGGAGCATTCCCACAATGCCTGTAGTCCCAAAGTATGTCGGAATACGACCGAGACCAAAATCAAATGCAGTGTCCCAGAATGGGGTGCGGTTCATGTCTGACGATTTATGCACCAAAAAACTTGATGCAAAACGATTTGGGCCAGTGCCAAATAGCGGTGAATCCTTGAGAGTTCCTGCAACAACTTCGTAAGTAGTTTTTGGAGTAAGGACGACTTCTGAGTATGGGGACGCTTTGAGAAGCGTTCCTACCCATGTCGCAATAGTAGCATTGCTCTTTCCCCACTGTATGGTTGAAATTCCCGTCCCATAGATAATCGAAACAACGAGCAAGAGTGTCGCGAGGAGTGGAAGATGTCCAGCCATTCTTTTGTGAATGGCTTTTTTCTTGTGTTCTCTTCCCTCCTGCTCAGCTTGCTGAGCTATACTATTGTGTGACTTTTCACCTTCGTAGACAGAAAGGGCAATGAGTCCGACAACAAAAACACCAAGTATCATCCACAGTACAGTGAAGTCAATCAAGAGTAGGAAGAATAATCCAACAAAGAACAGCACGAAGGCGGGAATGCGAATCGACTTGTTCTGCGGGAAGAAGTAGAGCGTAGAAACTACAAGTATTTCGAGTGCCCCCACTAATGAAGCAAAGTCATTCCATTTTCCCACTGGACTTGCGACTGCTGTGGTAAATGTTCCACCCATAGTGAGGAAATCTGCTCCAAAGAAACGGCGCAGTAGTTGATAGAGAATCACAACAACTCCCGAGAGAAGGAAGGCAATGTACAGTGAGAGAATGCGATTGCGGTCCTTAAAGAGACTGGAGGAAAGAAACATCAGGAGGAAAAGCACGATAAAGGTGTTTACCGTACCAATATCGTAGCCCGAACCAAAGAACGACACGATAGGAGCTGGGGAAAGGAGAGCTGACACTACAAACACAACAGCAAGTAGTGTGGCTACCCCCAGGAGCATACTCTTGGGAAGTGTTACTCGTCCGTCGCGCAGTCTTCCTAGCGCCCAAGCGAATATTCCAAACAATATCAGGACTTCAAGGAGAATCATCTTCGCAAACTCAGGAGCGACGGTAGTCCCAGGAATGAAAAATACGGGGAGTAAAAACGCAATTGAGAGCAAGAGCCACTTGAGCACTGAATCTGAAAATATCTTATGTGAAACGACTTTACTCAGTAGCATTTTTGCTACTCCACCTGTTTTCTCTGCTGGCGTAACTTCCTGTTGTTCTTCTGACATAAATAAGTAATTGAATAACCAATAATTGTAAACTTTTTTACTTGCAATACGTGCTCGAAAATGAAAAAAGTCTTCATTTGTCACGCTCATTTGCAAAGAAACGCTCTTCCTCCAAAAGAGTTTTAGCCCATAGAGTATAACATGCAGGAGGCACAAAATTGCAGACAACATGTGCACAATTGCCAGATTGGACAATAAATTTTACCCTCTGCCAAATACCCCAAAACTACAAAGAAAAAGCTACCGTTTTGCGATAGCTTTTTCATTTGCCTTGCACCTATAAGCCGAATTCTGTATCCACTTGCATGGACGGCAGTCATTTATCTAGGCAAATTGTTGCCAGTTTGCTCAAGCGGCACTCCCCCCTTACGGAGGGCACGGCCTTGCACCCGAGTAAGGATTTAGCCGTTTCACCCCTCGTGTTACCACGAGGACTCATCCGTTTTAAGGCGGATGCTTCATTCTTTCGTCAGAAGCGTCTCTGCTCGCACCTCGCTCCTTGCGGAGGACGGGAGTTACCCGCTACCCTCTTAACTCTTATAACAGAGTGGGAGTTCGGACTTTCCTCTGCTAGTCGTATAAACCAGCGGCGACTGCCCGATGCAGGGCAAGTCGAGTATAGCAAAGAACTAAAGTTTGACAATCAACGTTATCATTGTAATCTCAGGAAAGGACAACCAACAACGAAGGAGTTCTTGTGAATAAAGACCTGACGATCAAACTCATTCACCCCGAGTGCCCAGACGGGTATGTATTCATCGGCAACATGCCGAGAAGTGCGTTCCGACGACTCGACTGGACAAAGAAGTGGGAGGGTCAAATCTGCTACGACGACAGAGGCCAGTCGATTCCGCAAGGAGGGAT
The DNA here is from genome assembly GCA_043717905.1 of bacterium. Classification (GTDB taxonomy): domain Bacteria; phylum Patescibacteriota; class Minisyncoccia; order Phycocordibacterales; family UBA6899; genus MHLP01. The sequence goes on from JAYSWT010000004.1 coordinate 15,257, forward strand.
GATTCCTGAGCAACGGCTCGTTCCGGTCTTTGTCAGTCGAGATGAATTCGAGCACCGGCAAGGAAAAGGACTGCTGGTTCCCCTCGTTCCCTCCAACTGAAATTGCTTCGTATGAGACGCCACCAAAAAAACTCGGGTGGCGTTTTGATAGACAAAAACGACGCATGGAGTAGAGTTAATGAAGCAAGCCCCTTTAAACTTTTGAGGAGACACCATGACCAGCAATACCCGTTTCATTCACCCCGAAACAGGACCTGGAGAGGTGCTTCTCCAATACTCAGACCAAAGCGTCTATGACAGGATTCCTTACACCCGCAAGCGGGCTGGAATCAAGGTCTACAACGAATTCGGCCGAGAAATCGATGTGCGTGGAGCGCATCCGACGTATCGTCGCTTTCCGGTGTTCGTTCCGGCACGAGACTATGCAGCAGTGCAGGAAGCGTTGATGAACTCGATCGACATTGCCTTCGTTCCCATCTGACTCATGCCACCCGATGATTTCGGGTGGTAGTCTTTATTACTTGACTAATTTTATTATTCGTGAACAATAGCTAGTTAGCTGTTCCCCCACCCGTAACCACAACCGAAGAAAGTAGGAGAGTTGATGTCACACTCGACACAGAGTCAGGCAACCCACACGATCCCCTGTAAGCTGGTTCACCAGCTCGCGAAGGACCTCATCGCAAGAAAGATCACCATCGACGAGGCCGTCGCCAAGGTCAAGCGGTCTGGCCTGAACGGTGGCGAAGCCCCGCTCATCGCCACGCTCAATGAACTGCGTGCGCACCATGCAGAGGCACGCACCCTGAGCGCAAGGAACCGCATCACCAACAAGCTGCTCTGCAAGAACCCGAAGACGGTGACTGCGAGCGACTACCACTGACTTTTCGGCTTGATGCCCCAGAAGCCGCCCGACAAGGCGGCTTCTTCATATTCACGGAAACTTGACTTTATAAAGTATCCGTGATACTATTCGAGAGCACTGTTCCCTACAACCATGACCAGGAGATCGTATGAACCGCAACTTCCGTCGTCACACCACGCCCACCGTCAGCACCCACGCGCCGGCCATCCAGACGAAGAACATCGTCATCGGGCTCTTCGTCGGCCTCATCCTCTTGGCCGCCTACGCGATCAAGATCGCGCACTGAGCTTGCTTTGCAGGCCAGCACGAAAGCCGCCCTCGGGCGGCTTTTTCATTTCTGCATTTTACTTATCTCCTATCTCTTGTATCTTATTTCTATGCATTGAGCATTGCCTTAAACACATCACGCTTGGGTTCCGGTACTACGCCATACTGGTTACTGCCAACATCACCTTGCTTCCAGCAAAGATAGATAATCCCCAAGGGAAATCCCAGTAGTGGAATAAACAATCCTACCGTCGCCCAACCTGTCATGTTAATGTCATGCAAACGACGAATGCTCATCCCAACTCCAAGAACCAAGAGACCGAGCCCAACAACGATATTCACGAGAGGAATATAACTCGCGATTGAACAAACGACGACAGCAATAATAATTGAATAAAGATAATTCATCGCATCGACTCTGCCGACGAATAGCTTATTAAAATCAAATCCACTCGTTGCCGCCTTTGCGCGATCAGCAACCTTCTTGAGGTCTTCTTTTGCTGATTGCTGTGAAGAACTTTGGGCCGGCGTCTCACTTACTACTTCTTCCTTCTTTTGCTCGTCCATATTTTTTTATTTAAATAGTAAAGGTTTTCCTGTGCAGATGTATTTTATCATCATCTTGCTTCTTTCGGCTATGATGAAATAATCCCCTTACTCAGCCATCTATGAAGCGAGCCTCGTCTCGAATGAGCTTTCCTTCACGCAAGTCTTTTGCAAAAGCAATCGGGAGAATGCGTTCGGTAGTATCTTGTTTTACCCACAATACTTCTGCAAGTTCATGCATGTGCGTACCAACAAATTTTTTCGTCTGCTTAAATTCTTTTCCATTGGTTACCTCAATAAAAAATTCAAATGGTTGTTTATGTGCTCCATCCATAAACGTATTCACATAAAGAAGTCTTCCAAGAATCGGCTCAATCCCGAGCTCTTCAAGAATCTCTCTACGCAGGCACTCACGAGGATCCTCTCCCCACTCGAGGTGCCCACCGGGGAGTGCTGCAAAAGTGGTATTGTGTGGATGCTTCACAACAAGTAGTTCATCCTCATGCATAATCACAGCTCGAGCGCGCACAACAAATCTGTTTTCTAAATTTTTTTCTTGGTGCATAGAATATGAGTTAATACTTAGTATACCACCACCGAAATACGTAGAAACAATGCACCCCGCCGAAGCGGGGTAAAGATGAGGTGAAGCCTAGCTTGAGGTGCCGCCAACACCAATGTGGTTGTTCATTGCGAACGCAACAGCACTCGCGGGTGGCGCTGGGAACTGTTCCTTGTGAGGCAGCAGCACGGCGAATGCCCCATGTGGAATGGCAAAGGGTAAAAGGAACTCAAGTCCTTTCATTTGGAGGACAACTCCATTTTGGTTGACGACAACCTCGAACCTGCTCAGGTCGAGCGCAAAGACTGCTCCCTCTTCGCTGAGTGCCGTAGTCAGTTCTTCGGGGCTTCGAGCAAGTGAATGGTACAGGTGCATGACCTTCTCCTTGGTTGTGGAACGAATACTTTGCATAGACTACGTGCTTTACCCGAGTTTGACAAGTCCCAGAAAAAGTATTAAATGCGAATTGGAGCTCTACACCAACCACGAAAGGATCTGCTGTGACAATCGACGCAAGAAACCCTGATGGATTCATCCGCAATCTCCTCGTCAACGTCCTCGCTGACTGCGGAGCAGAAGCAGACAAGCTCGAGTGCCTTTCGCTACTCGAACTCATCGACTGTGCGCTCGAGATGAGCATGAGGGATGCTGGTCAGTTCACCATCTTCATGATGCGACTGCTCATCAACGCGGATGGTGCAGGGGAAATGCTAGCGCTGCGCCTCGAGCACAGCGAGGAAGAACGGGAAAGGCTCATGCAACGTATCAAGGACCTCGAGGAAGCCCTTCGCACCAGCGAGCGTGAGCGCGCCGTACTCACTCACCAGCTCGCCATTGCGCACCAGCACCCAGGACTCGAAGAGTTGCGGCAATTCCTCTTAAGCTTCAAGTGCGAGTCGTGCCTCGACGACCTTCTTGGTGCCGGTATCGACAGCATCGAGCGGCTCAAGCTTGCCGCACAGAAGATGCATGGACTCAAGAAGGCTGGTCTCAACATCGACATCGCGGCACTCGTGCGCAGGCACCTCCGCACCCTCTGATTCCCTCTCTCGCCGCAGGCTTCGTGCCTGCGGCTTCTTTTTTTACCCAAACTTGACTGATTGATGAATATATTGTTATGTAGGGATTAGTTTCGTACACCAAGGAGATGCCATGCATCCAAGAAAAGTTCTCTCAGATAGTGTCTTCATCGTCGCGCTGTGCTTCCTGCTCTTTTCCTGTGCAGTCACCCCCATCGAAAAGGTTGCTGTTGTGCGTACGCCGAGCAACGAGACCCGCTGTGGATACATCAAAACAGGCGCAACGCCGATAACGAGCGGGAGGATTGTCGAACTTGCGACAGAACTAGGTAGTGGAAGAGCACCCGCACAGGGAATCTTGCTCTGCCTCAGCAAGAAGGATACTCGTCCAAGCGTCGGCTCCACCTCAATCCTTGATAATGGAAATGCAGGTAGCATTCTCATCATCTGGATAAATGAGCGCATCCTCGCCACTGCAGATGAACAGACCTTGCGCTTTGCGCTCGGACATGAGATTGGCCACTACGTACTTCCGGGTGGCGAGTGCGACGAACTCAAATTACGACAGTACCTTACCTGCGAGCACGAAGTCGACGTTTACTCGGCGAAAATTGTTGGCAAAAGCGTCGCAATACATGCACTTTCGTATTTCAGGAGGGACATGCTTTCGCGCAACGTACATCCAGCTAATGTTGCACTCGTTTCTCAACGTATTACCCTACTTCGAAGAAAGGCTGGCCTTCCGAAGTGACCGCCGCAGGCCTCTGGCCTGCGGCATTTTGTTTGACATTTTTTTCTTATACGCAAGAATGGAGTGAGGAGTTTCAACTATCGCTCGGGAGGGTACATGAGTCAAACAAAGCGTTCATTTCTGTTCGGCATTCTCTGTGGAGTGATTTCCCTGCTCGCCATCTATTTTTGTCCGCCGATCGATATCGAGCATCGGCTCGCTACGGCTCTATCTGGTTTCATCATCGCGTTCAACTTTGTCCCTCTTCCGGGGCGCAAGCTCGCCCTGGTTGAGAAGATCGAAGGAGCAAGTAACGGTGTCACCGTGTTCGGCTGGCTCTGTCCAATCTTCGGAATCTGCTTCTTGATCTACCAAGCAGTAGCCTAGTGATGATGACACAACCTCAACCCTAAAGCCCCGCGTGACTGCGGGGTACTTTTATATCTGACCTGTTGCTTTTTTCCACTGCTCGAGTTTATAAGCGGCTTCTCTTTTTTGCGCGTCAATAATCGCTTGCTTTTCCGCGTCATTATAAAACGGTTTGTACTCCACCAGCACTCCTGCGGCAAGTCCGCGATTGAGCGCGAGCCTTGTCTTCGGACCGACTATGCCAAGCTGGTCGAGCCCTTGCCTTTTTTGAAACGCCATCACTGCTGCTCTCGTCTTTGGGCCAAAGAAGCCAGTAACACTGTCTTTCTCCAAGAGTCCCACAACCTTCAGTGATATTTGTAATTGCCGAACAATATCTCCACTCGCGCCCATCTCAAGATTCGCTTTGAATACATCATCGGGTCTGCCGTCGACGACCGCTTCAAGTGCAGCACGCATGTCGGGGGTAATCCCTGCGGAATTATTGCTCGAGCGATATGCACCGCTTGCGACAATTAGGCTATCGTAGGGACTTATTGCAACTCCAGAAGGATCGTGAATTTCAAAGTGGAGATGCGGCACGGTGTTTTCAGCATTACCACTATCCCCCACCCAGCCGATGAGTTGACCTTTCGAAACTGTTGCGCCACTCACCATACCGGCCGCATACGCATTTGCTTCCCCACCCCTGCCATCATCGGTATTGGGTGTGTCATTGTTTACGTGGAGGTAATCGTATTGATAACCTTCGGAGTCAATCAGACTTATCTCATATCCCCACGAAGGCTGTGGGGAGACGATGTAGAGTACTTTGCCGTCTATGACAGAAACAAGCGGAGTCATTTTTGCCGCTATGATGTCATTGCCTTTGTGTGTGCGAGTACCCCCTCCACGTGGGTCTCCAAAATCATTACGAAAACTATTCGGTCCATTTACGGGAAATTCGATAGTCCTCACCGTTGCTGCTGAAGAGAGGAGAGGAAGGAACAGTAGCAAAAAAATAGAAAGTCCAAGGATTTTTTTCATGTACGTATATTATAACCTGTCTCTACTCCAATTGTGACGGGTAATTATTTGACAAAACTCAGGAACGGGAAATTAATGAGTTAAGACAAATGATTCTTTGATTTTCATACTAGAGGAGTCTGCAATGTACCGTACCTTCCGATTCTCCTTCGCGCACCTGTTTTTGTGCGCGACCTTCCTCTTTCCCACTTGGAGTTATGCAGTGTCGTCAGTCGAACTTGAAGGAGCGTTGTGCGAATACCAAGAGCGCCTGGATATCACCGAACATGAAACTCGGGTGCGCAAATATGTCAGCAAGCTCAATCAGGGAATGCCGACGAGTCCGACGATCTTCCTCTTGTGTTCGCTGGAGCGTTCATGGGAAAACATTTCAATGTCCAAGCGATACAGCCAAAAGAACGGGCCAGAGGTGCTCGTCGTTTGGATCAGGGAGTCACTGATTGAAAACGCGACGATCGGCCTGTTCCGGTTCCTCTTGCTCCGAGAGCATGAGCGCACTAGCGTGCTTTTCTGTGCCAGCACTCTACCCGAGTACATCCCCTGCGAACAGGAAATCGATTTGAAATACGCCAGTCGCATGAAAACGGAAATACCACTTGCGGCGCTTCGCGAGATAGCTTCGGCGCTACAGCGTGAAGAAGTATCACACATCCTCACTCAGCTTGTCGAAGGACGCATCGCAGCACTACTCGAATACCGAGCCGCGCTCGACCAAAAGTCCCCTGCATCGAAAATTGCTCAATGAGCAACTTCCACAAGCCCCGCCTCGGCGGGCGCTTTTTTATCTATTTGGAAGCTTAGCTTCCAAGTAGATTACTTTCCCCAGCGCCAACGTGGCTTCTCACCCTTGAGAAAGCAGATAACAAGGAGCATGAGCGTGAGGCCAAACACTTGTGGAAGAAAACGATAGAGAATAAAATCATCCATCGTTCCAGATGCGTCTCTCGTATACTGACACTCATATGCTCCCCACACTGCGAGAAGATAGAGAAGGAGTACGAGCCACCCCTCCTTCGTTGCAGGAGTCCAGCCGTATCCGTAGCGCCGTGCCACGAACCACAATTTCTTTTTTGATTGATCTAATTGATGATTGTTTTCCATGTTACTTTATTCACTTATTTACTATTCTGGACTGAGAAGTTTTTTGAGTGATTTCATCTTTTCTGAATCCATCTTTGCTTCCATGAGTTTGAGAGCAATCTCCTTCTCTGAAAAATAGCTACTTATTCCAACCTCGAGAAAATCATCAAGTGTCGTTGGCTTGAGTACAATTTTCTCGCCCGCATCGAGATTGAGTTCTGAAACTTTGTTAAGTCCCTTCGCAATGAATGTATACACTACCCAGTCTATCTTACTCGTTGGATGCTGTGCGTCCCACAATATAAATTCATCTGCCTCATATCCGCTCTCCTCTAACAGCTCGCGCTTTGCAGCATCGAGCACTCCCTCTCCTTCATTAACTCGCCCGCCCGTAGCTCCGATGAATGGGAGTTTGCCGGGTTGCTCTTGCTCAGTGAGTATGATTCGGCCATCTGGTAAGACTGGAAACACCACAACAGTGTCTGGGCGAACGAGTTTTTCAAACGTTGCCGTGGTTCCATCAAACATTTTCTGCTCCCATTGATAGACGTCGAATAGAATCCCTTTAAATACTTTTTGTGCATGCTCGGGTATCGGCTGTTTTGACCTTGGCCTTTGTATTTCCATACCTCAATGTTATCACATTTCTCTATTCAGTTTGTGATTTGCTATGTATGGGGTAGGATGGAAAAAGACTCATTCACACGAAAGGAAAACCATGAGCAAGGCAAAGGGTTATGGTCAATTCGGCGCTCACAGTGCAGAATACAACACTGCACGGAGCGGATTTCCCGACGAAGCATTTGATTGGCTGTGGAGGTATTTCCAGACTAAGCGTCCGAGAATCCTCGACGTCGGATGTGGAACGGGTATCGCCACGAGGCAACTCGAAGCGCGTGGTGCTGAGGTCATCGGTGCGGACATGGACCCCTTGATGATTGCGGAGGCCAACAAAGCTGGCAGGGACATCACCTACGTCACTGCACCGACCGAAAAACTCCCCTTCTTCGACGCATCGTTTGAAGCGGTGACGGCGTTCAGCGCGTTCCATTGGTTCGCGAACGAGACGGCAGTCAAGGAGATTGCTCGAGTGCTCGTCCCCGGAGGGACGCTCATGACAGTGAACAAGGACGATGAATCCGATTTTCGCGCCGGCTACCGCACACTGCTTGCGAGATTCGTCGACGGGGAGCTACCGGACATCAAGAAGAAACTCTACCCGCCGGCACTCATCCTCGCGAACGGCTTCCATACAGTGTCAGAGTCTCCGATTTACGTGAGTGAACTCTACACGCTCGAGGCGATGCTACGCTATCTTCACTCGGTCAGCCTGTGGAATCTTGTACCCTCGGAGCGGAAGGCCGCCGCCGATGTAGCTCTTCGCGCGCACTGCGAAAAACACCTTGTGAGCGGAAGAATCGCTCGCAATCTCACCGTCCGCGTGCTCCTCGCTCAGAAGTTCTGAGTTGCCTACAATTCCCTTCAAGCCCCTCCACATCGGTGGGGCTTCTTGTTTTATACGCGCGCCGAACAAGTAGATTGACACCAGCAGTACTCCATGAAACGCTAAATATGGGTAGTCGTGTATACAACCGTAAGTCAACCGACAAGGGAGGCTCTATGGAAATGTTCTACAACAGTGAAGATTACTGTGTGGTCGAGTTCTCAGGCTTCGGAAGTCCGGGGGACCATGAAGAAGGTGGATTTGAGATTGTCGACAAATGGAAGCGCGTCGGATTTTTCATCCACGGGGTTGATGCGGAGCAGTTCCGAGTGAGCATCGTGGCAATGAGGGATAAAGCTATTTCCCCCTCGACCGACGACGTCGATGACTTTCTCGAACAGTACAGCGGGCTGATGATGCAGCCCGTACTCCTTCAGTGAGACCCACAACGCCCGATTCGTCGGGCGTTTGTTTTTTATTCCCCCACTTCTTTATTTTAAACAACAAACCGCGCATATGCGCGGTTTGTTGTTTCCCGATTTAATCCATCTTTGGGATGAGATGCGAAGTTGTGGACTGAGGCAATGTCGCGGAACTGTACAGTTAGTACTGCGATGCGACTTGCCGAGGGAACAACGAACAGATCGCCCAAAGTGGATTAGATCTCGCAGACGCCGGAGACGCAGGCTAATTCTTTAGCTCCTTGTGTCTCATCCAACTTCTCATAACTCACGATCTTCGAGAAATCAATATCCTCCCAGCGTTTCGATAACTCCTCGTAGCGCTGCTCGGTGATCTCCTCGTATGGCGCGAGTTGGTAGACGTGCTCTGAGCGTGGCAAAAATGATAGTCCTCCCACCATGTCCCAGTTCTCGTATATCCATGAGGCGACTGCGAGCCATTCGTTCTCCCCGACTGACACGGTCACGGAAGGATTGTGCTCGGTGTAGTTCTCCTTGATGAGCTTCCAGTGCACGAGCTGTTCGAGCGCAGTGATATCATCTTTGACCACAGATTTGTTCGGCGCTTTCACAGGAAAATCAACCACATAGGTAACAGCGTTCTCTGCGCTTTGTCCGACCTCTGGAGAAAATGGAATTCCCTGATCGCGGAGCATCTTAAATAGTGCGTCGGTTGCACTGATTCTAATTCTGCGAATGTAGAACGGAGCGTGGCGAGGGTGCATACCAGAGGATGCGTCGACGAGCTGCGAGACGGTACCTGACGGCTTCACTGCGGTGACTGCAGTTGACTGGTTGATACCGAAACGTTTTGCATAGGTCTTGTTGACTGCGACTGCTTCATCACGCAGGTCTGAGAGTACCTTTGGGTCGTGGACGAGATCAGGATTGTCCCACTGCCCAGTGATAGATACACCAAGAAGTCTTTCCTGCTCACAGTTCTTCTGCCACTCCTTGGAAAGATACTTGAAGTTTGTGAGCGTGGATTGGTAGGTGCCAAGAATAGCGGCGAGGCGCATCTTCTTCATCAGCGTGTGACGAGTATCTTCTGCGCGAATCACTACCTCGGTGAGGTTGCAGAACTGCTTGCTCTTTAAGATAATCTCTCCGCAAGGGTTGGTGCCACAGGTATCCACCGAAGGCATCAGTGTCTTCTTGCGACGTTCAGGAATCTGCTTCTCGAGTGAGCCACGGTTGAAGATTCCTCTCTCGCCACTCCCAGACTTCATTAGACTTATCCATTCATCCATAAACTCTGCAGTCGAAGGGCGATGAGTGTAGACGGCCGAATTGTTTGCCATCATGCGCTGTGGCTCAGTGACATAGAACTGCCCATCCTTTGAGTGGCGCATATCATAATCGTCGAGGTCAGAAAGCGAAATCAGTGCTGAGCGGCGTACTCCGCCGGACACTACCACTTCACCAATTTTGCAGATGATGTCGTGCACATCGAGGTTCGACAAACGACGTCCTTGGCGCTTGAGAATCTTCTCGCGTGAGAAATCAATCAAGTTGCGTAGTGGCTCAGGACCAGAAGATTTCCCACCCATGGTCATCAGGCGCGCACCTGCGTGGCGAAGTTGCGAGTAGTCAAACTTGATATCCTCTCCGGCAAACCATGCTTCGAGTCCATGCACATAGGCATCTGCCCAACCTTCTTTTGAATCACCGACGACGTGGGTCTTTGCCGACTTACCTGACTGCTTTTTAATTTGCGGAAGTTGCTGGACGGTAAGCGACTCAACTGAGAAGCCGACACCCGTGCCACACATCGACAAATACATAATCTCTCCGAAATCACGCAACTTTGAAGGCGCGATAAACGAACAGTTGTAAGCAGTGACATTAGTCTTCCTCGCTGCGGGACCAGCTGCCCACATCAGTCGCATCGATGGCATCACATCGTGGCGCAGTATTCCCTCGCGCACTTCGTCGTACTCTTTCTCGGTGAGTTTCTTCTCGAGATTCTCGCGCATGAAGTTCATGTATCTATCAACCGTCTCGATCCATGTCTCGCGACGCTGTTCATGATCGATCCAACGCGAGTATGAGCGGTAGTACACAAACTCCGCAAGTGAATTACGAAAATATTTTTTTGACTCACGTGCAAGCTCCTTGATAGCCTCGGGTACAATACCAGTGACATCACGAATTTTCTTGTGCTCTTCGCGATAGATGATGTAGCCTTTCGCAGTTTTTGCGAAATTTTTGTAGATGAGTTCTGCCTCTGCGGTGTCTTGTACATCTTCAACACTTGGAATATAGTCCTTGCGACTCTTTACTACTTTTTCAAGAGCTGCAACTACCGCAGAGGTGACAGTGTCTGCGTCTTTCTCTCCCCCTTCACCCGATGCGAGCATCGCGCGCAGGACTGCGCTGGTGATATGTTCTCTGTCGAACTTGGCAATACTGCCATCGCGTTTACGAACCTCCTTTAATCCTGAACCGGCCTTCGCTTTTACAACAACTGCTTTCGCAGCTCTCGATGTGGGTGCGCTCGACATGTGAGTAATGTGAATGAAATAATTTCGCGAGAGGTCTATCCAAAAAAACAAATCTACAATGTCTCTTTGGACAGAACTCTTTTAGAATTCGCTGACTTGGCGCACTTCTTCGTTGCTTCACTCGTTTGCTCCCTCGTAGTAGTTTTCTACAACTTCGTCACAAATTTGCTTACTCCTTGAATTGCAACCAATCCAACAAATTCTACGCAATACAAACGACATGAGAGATGGAAAAATCACGGCGTTCGTAGTCACATTGTAACCCTCAAAATCAGCACCTCCAAACTGTGGATAACTTTGGGGAGAAGTGCGGGAAAGCTTGAAGTATCCATGTGGAAACTACTATCCACATGTGTATAAATGGATATGCTTGATTACTATACTTTTTGATAGTATTGACGGGTGAAAGAAGATGTTTTAGAGTCGAAATTCTTGTCACTATTACGTGCTATGATTGCCGCAAATGATTCAAAATAGACTCCTCAAGTGGTGGGAGCAGTACCGCTTTCAAAGTATTCTGTTTATCACAGGAGCAGCTGTGCTTATCGTCGAAGTTGCGGCGACCCGCATCATCTCGCCATATTACGGAAATACCATCTATACAGTCTCGAGCGTCATCGGAGTTACCCTCGGAGCGCTTTCGCTCGGATACTATCGAGGGGGGAAGGAAGGAACGCAGGTGAAGGGTCTGGGGCAATTTTATGGTGTTGTCCTCGACGGAGGAAAGTCGCTCGTCGTCCTAATGTTTTTTACTATTATGGTGCTCCCGTATGGAAGCTACTTCTTTTCACTCCGCTCAGGTCCAATTATTTGGTCAATAATTTTATTTTTTCTTCCGAGCTATTTTTTGGGAAAGCTTTCCCCTATCGCAGTCGGTCTCGCAACGAAAGATTCTCACGTCTCGGCTTCCGCGGTTGTCGGCTCGCTGTTCTTCTGGTCGACTTGTGGCTCTATCGTAGGCGCTATCGGAACTGGTTTTATCCTCATCCCCTATTTTGGAATAAAGAGTATTCTCTTTATGGTTGCACTGATCGTAGTCCTGATTGGCAGTTTTGGCTCTATGGCGAATAGTGATACCCAGAGTAAGGAACGGAAAATGGTTGACCTAATATTTCTTTTAGCAATCGCCATGATTATTTATGGGTTTGGGATTTTCTATCGCACAAATGGAGCGCTCGCTGTCACTGATGGCGTGTATGAGCAATTAACAGTCATGGATAGAGTACTGAATGGGAGGACGGTGCGTCTGCTCTTCCAAGACAGAACCACTTCTTCGGGGATGTTTCTTGATGGCAACGCAAGTGAATCAGTTTTTCCATATGCGGATTACTTGAGACTCCACAGACTCACAATGTCCGAGCCAGAACGCGCGCTGTTTATTGGTGCTGGAGCGTACACACTGCCGAAGCAACTCCACCATGAATACCCCAAGGCACGAATCGATGTTGTTGATATTGAGCCTGACATCGAGGCGCTTGCAGAGCAGTACTTTCAATTACCGATAACAGCGCAGATTAGAACTTATATCGAAGATGGTCGAATGTTTCTTACCAATAGCTCATCGAGCTATGATGTGATTTTCAGTGACGTCTACTACACCATGAACTCTGTCCCAGCCCATGTCACCACAAGGGAGTTTCTTGAAATTGCAAAAAGTCATTTGAGTGAACGTGGTCTGTTTCTCGCAAATATTATAGGGAGCAATTATGAATTTCCCCAGTCAATGCTGTACGCTGAAATACACACCATGCACAAGGTATTTCCGTTTGTCTCGGTCTTCCCTGTTGAATCCGCGACTTCAACGAGATTACAAAATTTTATTTTAGTGGGAAGTACGGTTCCGCTGAGACAAGCACGCGATGTCTATAGCGTCTCTCCGCCACAGAGTGATGTTGTGCTTCGACACTTTTCCCAAAATGACAGAGTGGAAAATGTGAACTACCGAAACTATCCAATCCTCACTGACAACTATGCGCCTACCGAATACATGGCAGCAAAGTTAATGCGGTTATTTTACGATCGTAAGTTAGAATAACTACTGCACAAATGAGAGCTGGGTTCCTATGTTCCAACCCCATTGCTCTGACTTACCGGTTTCCACCTCAAGTACGTAGCGTGCAGGTGCAGAAGGCACAAAAGAGGCTGGATAGGACTCTGGGGTAGCGTTCGCTTTGATATCGACTATACGCATGTCCTCTCCTATCCAAATAATATCTATGGCAAAATTCATCTCAGGCATCCAAAACGGATAGATGCCGATTTGATCAAAGACAAATAGTAGGCCGTGATCTTCCCCAAGTGTCGCGCGCCCTGAGAGACCCTTTTTGTGCTCGTCAGGAGTGACTGCGTATTCAATACTGATAGTAGTGGTACCTCCAATGAGTTGACCCCGTGCAACGGCTGGGGTGGCGTTTTGGTTTCTAGTATTACGATCTATAAAAAACACCACCGAAGAAGTCAGCGCTATAAGGAAGAGAGCAACGATGTACACCCGCATGTTTTTTCTCATGAAAGGTTTTCCGGAAGAGGAGCTTTGTGTGGGGTAACTCCCGAAACAATGCGTAGTGTAGTTCCCAAGATGATGTAGTCAATAATATTACAAACGACAATCATCACGAGACTGCCAATCCCGATGAGGACAAAAATTGCTGACATCTCGAGGCTCTTTGCTTCTGCAACTCCCGCATAGACAAGTGCGACCATCAAAAATGCTTTGCCAATGTTTGCCACTCGCGCACGAAAAAGAATCTTGCCGAATTTGTTTTCGGGGAGGTGCATTATGTAGTACCCATAGAGAAATGTGAGCACCGCACCAGTGAGGAGAACTACTCCACTTATCATACCCTCGTAAGGGTCATACCCTCCATAAAATGCCAACTTTTCAATAACATCTATGACTGAAAATAGTATGTTGAAGAGTACTTGTGCGACGAAAATCCAAAAAATCGGCATAACATGAAAATGCTTCGCGAGACGAGAAAAGCCAAGATAGAGGATATACGAAAATAGCACCAGCGTTACTGAATAGCCAAGCAAAATGAGTGCATACATTCCATATGAGAGAGAGAGGTTCGGAAGTATAACGGAAGTGAGCTGGAGGGCAAACGCCCACCACAGTACCCGTCGTGCTCCGAGGACATCGCGGATGAGTAGTTTGTGCGAAAATGGCATGTTATTTGCAGTATATTATTTCTGACTTTGGCAGGAGAAGTTTTTCGGTAAGATAGCTGCGCACAGTTTCCTTGTCTCCAATACGGTCTATCAACCCTCGCTCAAGAGCAAACGGAGCAGTAAATGGTGCACCCGTCGCAAGTTCAGGGGTAATTGAAGCAACAGCAAGATTTCTGTTGCTCCCCACCGTACGGACAAAATTATCAAAAATGACCGACATTTCCTCTCGAATTAATTTTTCCTCTGCGGGAGTAAGTGCTTTATTCGAATTAAACATATCTTTGTAGTCTCCGGTTGAGATTGAGTGAAACGTATAGCCGTCTTTTGTGTTGCGCTTGCTTTGCTCGACATACGATGAGGTGACACCAATTGAGCCAACTTCAGCGTTCTCAGCCGCAATGATGATATTTGCACCAGTGGCGGACCAGTACGCTGCAGAGAGTCCTTCCCCACGAATAAGCGCGACAGTAGGTTTTGTTGCTCGCTTCATAGCATTTGCAACTTCTTCGGCTGCGACTGGACTGCCGCCAGTTGAGTCAATTTGCAGTACTATCGCATCGATTGAGCTCGACGCATCAGCCTCTTCTATTTGCGCAACAAGGTACTCCGAATCAATTGTGACACCAGGGTTATAGGCATTGGGGTCGGTGGGATCGTAGTGGCTGTCATAGTAGGTGGTGAGTGCTCCCTGCAATTTTACCACTGCAACATTGCACGCCGGAGAATCATTTTCATCACTCGCTTCACTAAAAATTGAGGGTGTGCCGCCGCTATGCTCTTTGACTGGAATTTTCGCAATCGAAATACCCACAACCAGTGCGATAAGTGCAACTGCGACATAGATAAGTTTTTGGGTATTGGCTTCGTACATAGATACAGTATAGCAAATCTTTTATTGACCGCGCGATGAAACTTAGAAACAATTCTCGTCTTTTTATTTTAAGTTTTTTTGAATCATGGCGAGGCGCGTAGGAGCGATGTCTGTTCCGCCGAGCGCTATTTTTTGAGGAAAGTTCGCGGAAGCCAGGAGGGATACTCCTGAGCGGTACTCTTGTACCGAGAGGGAGTTCCTGACGCAGCTGACAATGAAATTTCCCAAAAATAACGCTCGGTTACTTGAAGTAGGCGCCGAGGACATACTGTTCGACCATCCGATGAGTATTAAAGAACGACCCATTCACCGCAATGGTTTGTCTCATCATCTTGACCCAGCGCTCATGCTCATTTTCAAAACAAGGAAGGACAACGTACTCGAGCTTTCTGTACATATCCTCAATGTCCTCAGAGTTTGCATTGGCTCGCTCTCCTTCTTCGGGGTGCGCACCTATCGAGTACCCCGTCACTCCTTCGATATGCCCTTCTATCCACCAGCCATCGAGAATAGAAAACTGAGGAACACCATTGAGTGCGGCCTTCATTCCTGATGTACCTGATGCTTCTTGAGGACGAGTTGGGGTGTTGAGCCATAAGTCTACACCTGAAACCAAACGTTTTGCCATCTTCATGTCATAATTTTCGAGATAAATACAGCGGACATTTACACCAAGCCTTTCCATGTTCCGCTTAATTTCTTGAATAAGGAGTTTTCCGTTGCGATCATTGGGGTGCGCCTTTCCTGCATAGATGATTTGGATTCCTTTCGACTTTGCAGCTATAGCAGCAAGTCTTCCAACGTCAGCGAACAGCATATTGCCACGCTTATATTCAGTTGCACGTCTTGCGAATCCTATTGTAAACACATCAGGATTCATTTTTGCATCATGGGTATTGTTGACATACTTTATCAATGCGCGCTTTTCGTCCATGTGACCTTGCCAGAGGTCTTCGGTCGGTATTGCGAGAGCGTAGCGTAAATTATAAGGGTCATTTTGCCAGCCTGGTAAGTAATGATCGAACAAGCGCGTCATTCCTCCCCCCACCCAACCACGCGCGTAGACGCCATTTGTAATCGACTCGATAGTATAGCCGGGGAAAAGCTGTCTAGTGACCTCACCATGACGCTTTGCAACACCATTGATGTAGCTAGAGAGCTGCAGTCCAAGCTCGGTCATGTTGAGCACTCCGTTTTTAAACACGATATGCTCGAGAACTGATGGAACAAAGTGTACACCCAAGACCGAGAGGACGAGGTCCTGTCCAAATACATCATGACCCGCAGCAACTGGAGTATGAGTAGTGAATACCGAGCGCTGACGAACTTCTTCGATAGGGTCATCGCAATGTGCATACTGGCGGTACAGTTCTATGGTAAGGAGGGCTGAGTGCCCTTCGTTCATGTGAAATTTTTGGATGTTGGTCGCACCAAGAGCGGCAACCATCCGTAGCCCACCAATTCCGAGTACCGCTTCTTGTAGTAGTCGATAGCGAGAGTCACCTGCATAGAGGCGTGCGGTAAGGGCTCTGTCGTCTTCTTTATTGCCCTCGATATCAGTGTCGAGAAAAATTATTGGGTTTACTCTTCCCTGCGCACCGACTTGCTTATACATCCATGCACGAATGTGCACCATGCGCCCTTCGAGTTCGATGACAACTTCTTTTGCGAGTGGAATGAGGTGTTGGCGCGAGTCCCAAAAATCATCCTCTTCGAACTGCCAGCCGCTATGGTCGAAGCGCTGTTTAAAATATCCCTTGCGGTACAACAACGAGACACCCACAACCGGAACATCGAGGTCTGCACAACTTTTCATCATATCTCCCGCGAGTATCCCAAGTCCGCCGGCATAAGTAGGAATATCACTCTCAAGGCCCATCTCCATGCAAAAATAAGCGATTGAAAGCCCACTCATGGAAATACCCTCGAGGAGGAGTGACGGCTTCTTAGGTATGACCATCTTTGATGGAACCATCGCTTCGGCATTCGGAAGAACTTGTGCTGATACAGCCTCCATGGGGGCAGGAGCGAGTGGAGCGCTCACTCGCTCCACTTGAGGTATATTTGCAACCTCAGAGTGGGCTACTGTAACAATGCGAACATGGGGCTTCGCCTTTATCTCTTTTAGGTGAGTCTTTGATTCTTCGTGGTGCACAAGGGCAACTTCAGGGTGCTTTTTTGCAGCCGAACGTAAATTGATGGTGATTTTCCTCGCTTGGTCACTCATGAAAAGAATCGCGTAAATCGCTTGTATTCATTGTAGCAACCGCATACACCAGCACCTATTTAATAGGTGGAAAACGTGGGGACAACTACTGCACTCCGCATACTGGTTTTCCCCATAGTGGTAACTGTACTTTGGCGTGCCTGCTCCTGAAATTTTCTTATATGGAAAATTTCAGGAGTCCTCAATTTTCCCAATTTTGTCTACAATGCGAAGCACTGGTAGCGACAAAACTGAGGACTTCGTGAATCGCCAAAACAAGGCAATTCACGAAGCGGCTGCCACCTATGCTTTGCGGAAGATAAACGATTGGGCTTCCAAAATTGCTCCGCAATAGCAATTTCGGAAGTCCTCAATTTTTCACCACTGCGCTTTGCGTGAAGGATTAAGTCTTTGAAATGATTGGGCTTCCAAAATTGCTCCGCAATAGCAATTTCGGAAGTCCTCAATTTTTTAGCTACACCTGCGGTGTAGTAAAAATTGGGAAAATTGGGGTTCCTGAATCGCCCCTTTTTGGCGATTCAGGAATTCCTCAAAATTTCTACACGCGTTTCGCGTGTGAAATTTTGGGAAATTCAAAAGCCGAGACAATTCAATGCCTCGGCCTACTAAGAACCCACAGGATTCATATACAATAGTATCTTTTTATTTCGCTTCGACAAGAGTTTCCCTGTGGATAATTCATTACGACACAATGGTGACAGAGAAACAAAGCAGTGCTATTGAAAATAGCGAAAAAGGAAGGTATGAGAAAAAGTTAAAAAAAAGAGGCCCGTCGATCTCATGGTGACGGGCCTTACGGTGTTGCGTGTTCCTTCCGCAACAGGATCCACCCATATAATACATGCTGTATAAAAAAAGTAAAGGAGATTTATTATTTTCCCTAAAATAGCCTTACTTTATAAGGATTTTTTTCTTGAGAGACCTTATTTCTTTATCTGTTTCTCGTCAGAGTATGTAGTTTGTATCTGTAAATCTACTTTTGGCATATAGTTAAGCTTATCATCTTTCGGTATGAGCTGAATACGGCGCTCACATTTGCGGAAGTTCAATTTTGCGTACAGTACGAGGAGACAAGGAAAAAAATTCTCTGCTGTACTACTGGTACTGCTGAGAAGTTTACGACGTAGCCGACAAAGTAATGTGGCGAAAGTGAACTTACGCCCTGAGGCCGCGACCGGTTTTGAAAATCCTCCAATTCACAAATATCAGCACAAAGACAAGAGTAGTGAGGACTGAAAAGGAGAGCCAAACGCTATTGTCACTTACACCCAAGAGACCATAACGGAAACCGTCAATCATGTAGACAATTGGATTTGCGTAAGAAATCTCACGCCAGACTCCTGTGAGCTGGGAAATCGGATAGAAGACTCCCCCGAGATACGTGAGCGGAGTGAGAACAAAGGTCGGAAATATCTGTACAGTGTCGAAAGAGGTAGCAAATACTCCATTGATGAGGCCAGCCAGTGCAAAGAGGAGTGATGAAAGGAAGATAAAGAGAAAAGTCAGGAAAAATGAATACACATGAAGTGGTGTGAAGAAGAGTGAGACCCCGAGGATGATTACTGCCGTGATAGTGCCACGAATCACCGCAGCAGAGACGTGACCCAAAATGACGACCAAGTACGGCGTCGGTGAGACCGCAATCTCTTCAAGGGTCTTTTGAAACTTTGCCATGTAGAAGGTAAAGGCTGAATTCATGAATGACTGCATGATCACTGACATCATCACCAAGCCTGGAACTATGAATTCCATATAGGAGACATTTCCAATCTGTCCGACCCGAGAGCCTATGAACTTTCCAAAGATAAGAAAATAGAGCGAAGTAGTGATCACTGATGGCAAAAACGTCTGCGTCCAAATGCGAAACAAACGCATCACTTCCTTCCTAACGACGGTATAGTAGCTGACCCACATTTGCATTGCGTTCATCCCGTTAGAAGTAGAGCGCGAATGCAACGGAGCTACGCGATACTTGATTATTGTTCGTAATATTCGACATAAGAATTTTGTTTATACTTGATGATTCGCACTCGCGACTTCTAACGGGATTCATATTGTTAGGCGGCTTTATTATTCGTATGTTTGATAATCGGAAGACCTCTTTTTCGCTGCAACTCGCTCGGAAATATATATGTAGACATATTTATTTCTTCTCACTCGTATTGCGAATAAAGAATTCCTCGAGCCGATTGGTCTTGTTGCGCATACTGGTGACCTGATAGCCTTCTTTGTTGAGATCGAGTACTGCAGAGTTCAAGGGATAGGATTTTGTAAGTGTGAGCTCGAGGCTTTTTTCGGCTGGGTGTTTACCATTGTGAGCCTTAAATGAACTGACAAGCTTTTCATTTGGGTCCTTGTCGAGATCAAAAACAAACGTCTCATCATCCATATTTGCAAGAAGCTTTTTTATCTCCCCTTCTGCGACAATAACGCCATTATTGATGATTGCAACATCACGACACAGCTGTTCCGCCTCTTCGAGATAGTGGGTGGTGAGGATGATGGTAACGCCACTTTGATTGAGCTCCTTGAGAAAATCCCACATTCCACGACGCAGTTCAATATCCACCCCAGTAGTCGGCTCATCGAGGATAAGGAGCTGTGGGTCATGTACAAGTCCGCGTGCTATCATTAAGCGACGTTTCATCCCGCCTGAAAGTTCCATTCCTTTGCTCTCTCGCTTCTCCCATAATCCCAGTTTCCTGAGATAGTACTCAGCGCGCGGGATAGCTTTACTACGCGGAATTCCATAATAGCCAGCCTGATTTACGACGATATCGAACACTTTCTCAAAGAAACCGAAGTTGAATTCCTGTGGCACAATACCAACGTTGAGCTTTGCCTTGGGGGCATTATCGTCAATCGAAAGACCTTGAATTAAAACAGTGCCTTCGGTCTTATTGACGAGGCCACAGACAACATTGATAAGGGTCGACTTGCCTGCACCGTTCGGACCAAGCAGTGCAAAAAAATCTCCCGCATTTACCGTCAGGTCTATGCCCTGTAGTGCCTTCGTTCCAGTCGCATAGGTTTTCTTTAGTCCTTTGATTTCAAGTGCTGGGGTCATGAACATTAGTCTTTAATCAAAGGCAGTGCGCCCGCAATATCAGCCTTTCCTATTTGTACTCCATTCGCTCGCAAGATATCGTAAGCAGTGACGACATGAAAGAAAAAGTTCGGTAGTGCGTACATGCGTGCATAACCATCCCCCGTAAAATGCATATCTTCTGGGAAATAAGGCAATTTGATAGTAACGTCAGCAGCAGCGGTGAATTCAGCTGCAGTGAATGTTTTAAGGTAGTCGACTGTTTTGTCTATCCGGGCATGCAGTTCTGCAAACGTCTTCTCATTATCTTCCATTTTTGGTGCGACTTTTCCCGAAAGGCGAGCAGCGGCACCTTTGGCATTGTCACACGCAACCTGAACCTGCTTTACAAGTGGAAACATGTCGGAGGTAAGTCGAAGTGCAAGCATGTCTTCGTCGCTCTTGCCATTCTCCTTTGCGAACGCTTCTCCTTTTTTAAGCACTCCCTTGAGTGCAGTGAGTGTGTTGATAAATACTGGGACTGTAAATGAGTAGTAGAGGCTTTCCATATGTTGTGAAATTAGTTTATTAATTGAAACTCTATGATACAGGATTATGGGAAATGTTCGCTAGTTTCCTTGTGGTTACTTGCTTTCCGCTTTCTGTATTCTACGAGGAAACCAAGGGATGAACGCGTTGGTTTTCTTTGCATACGCTGGCCAATCTGGGTGCTGTGACATCCGCGCCTCAAGGAGCGGAATTCCTGATACTTTTAAAAGTAGGAAAGTAATCAAGAGCGGACTTACTATGCTGATGTACCAAATTTCTGCAGCTACTCCAAGTGATGCAACCCAGAGCCCCCACCACAGGAGTGACTCACCAAAGTAGTTGGGGTGGCGGGAAAATTTCCACAGACCACTGGTCATGAGCTTACCCTTATGTTCGGGCTGTTTGAGAAAACGGTCGAGCTGTGTGTCGCCGATGACTTCAAAAATATATCCTATTACCCACATCGACACCCCCAAGAGGTACAAAATACTTAGCACGGTGGGGGTAAACATTATCGTTAGCGCTATCGGAAACACAATCACGAGCGCAATTAACCCTTGCAACAGATAAATCTGAAAATAACTTCTTGTTTTAAACCACTTCCATTCACGTCTCCACGTGGCATAGCGAAAATCTTCAAGCTTACCTTTGTTCTTTTGGTAAATTCGCCATGAAAGGCGCAATCCCCAAGCGAGTACCAGTGCGGTCAACAGCAGTGAGTAACCGACAAATCCGTGATAGGTTATCCCAAGCTTCAAAGAAACGAACCCCGCAAGGAGCACACTGACAATGAAGTGCCAGCTATAGAGTACGTCTGCAATGCTATTGTCTTTTTTCCAAAGCGAAAGTAGGTACCCAAAAATTCCAACCAGAAATACCGCAACAATTCCAAAAGGAATGACCGAAAGTAAGACGAAGAGCGATTGGTTCATGAGAAAAATTTACTTGCGATAAAGAAGCTGACGGTTGCAACTGATGCAGAGAGGACAGTCCCCCACAGTATGTCGACAAGGGCCAAGAGGAGCGGCCAGTCTCGCGTGGTCGAATAGTTGGTAAGATCGTAGGTCATATAGGTGAAGAAACCAAACAGTGCTCCGTAGAGTAGGGCCTTCGTCCAATCCCCTGCCGCATGGGCAGGAAGTACTGCATAATAGAGAATTCCAACAATAAACAGTAGATAAAAGAGTATTGCCGCCCACCAAATGACATCGGGGCGGAGGAGATTCCCCATCTGCTGTTTATAGAAACCACGTGCAATCAGCACCAGCCAGGTCATATCAATAACAAAGAAGACGGGAACGGTTGCGAGGTAGAGTAGAATGATTTTTGTGATTGACATAGTATTGCTTTGAGATTATTTTTTTAAACCGAGGTGGTGTTTTTCAAGTTTGAGTAAGAGTTTTTTTCTTCCTATCCCACCCGAGTAGCCACCAAGTCCGCCGCTCTTGGGGACAATACGGTGACAGGGAATTATTATTGGGATTGGATTCTTGCTATTGGCAGTACCGACCGCACGCACCGCATCTGGCTTCCTTATTTTTTTGGCTTCTTCGGCATAAGTAATTGTCTTGCCGTACGGAATCTTTGCAATCACCTTCCATGTGCGCAGTTGAAAATCAGTGCCGAGAAGGAACAGTGGTAAATCAAAGATGCGCCTCTCGCCAGCAAAATACTCGGCAAGTTGTGTCTTAACGAGTTGGATAAGCTCGTGCTTGGGGGCACGCTCACAGTGTTCGCGAATCTTTTCTCCGGGGAAGTAAATATGCAGAAGTGCATCATCAGAAACGACAATATGCAGCCTTCCCATTGGAGTGGTCATTCCATCAAAGTAATACATTGCTTCTGATTATAATCTCAATCAAGGAAGTGTGCGAGGGTAAATGAAACTCCGCAAAGACTGTGCATTTACTCAACTATTTGCTATATTAGCCAAGCAATTGTTTACATATGGAGGTGAGCTCTGGTTTGGGAACCCATTTATTTAATGGGGCCAGAGCGCAAGACCATTTCAG
The DNA here is from genome assembly GCA_043717905.1 of bacterium. Taxonomy (GTDB): domain Bacteria; phylum Patescibacteriota; class Minisyncoccia; order Phycocordibacterales; family UBA6899; genus MHLP01. Next base: position 37,985 of record JAYSWT010000004.1, read on the forward strand.
GTTTTTTCAGAAAAACCAAAATGGTGTACTGCGCCTGTAGGGCGGCGGATAGTGGTTACTTTTGCATACAACTGGAGGTGTCGGATAGTGGTTTATTCCACCACCTTGGAAAGGTGGCATGGTCGAAAGGCCATCGAGAGTTCGAATCTCTCCACCTCCGCCATGACAACTAAGTATCGGGGACGACCCACTGTCCTATGAGAGTGGAGCGACCCAGATACCTGAGTTGAAACAAAAAAGAACGATTGAAGTCGTTCTTTTTTGTTTTCGCTCGTCTGACTAATGAACAGTATTTCTACTTTCCAATGAATCCAAAAATGAGTAAGCCTCCAATAATTAGCATCAATCCTGCGGCAATGTAACGAACAAATCCTATCGTGGTCTTTTTCATATATTTTGCTCCGAGCCATGCTCCAGCAAAAGCACACAGTGTTCCAAATCCCACAAGAGAAAGTTCGCGACTTGTTATATGTTCAGGCAATCCAGATATCCCAAGTGCGTAGGTTGGAAGTCGGGCAATATCAATCATGATCGCAATAAAGACTCCTGTTGCAATGTAGTGCTTTGCATCAAAGTCAGACTTGAGAAGAAACATGGAACGCAGAGCACCTTGTTGCCCAGATAGCCCACCCATAAACCCAGTGAGCAATCCGCCAAGTGAGATATATTTTCTTGGGAAAGTAAGGTTTTGGAACCATTGCTGAAATTCCAAAAGCGCGAACATGATAAGTATCGCTCCGATAACGATACTTGCGACACGAGTATCCAAGTATGTGAGTAGGTATGCTCCAAGGATGGCGGCAGGCACTGCCGGTAATCCAAAACGAAGAACGGTACCCCAATCTACGGACTTCCTCACGAGCGTACCCTTAAACAAGTTATTTAAGAGGTGGACGACACCCGTAGCCGCTAGAGCAATGGGTGCAGAGAAAAAGAGCGCAAATGCGGGCAAGAGTAACGTGCCTAAACCAAACCCTGAAAAGAAGGTCAGCATTGAAGCCGTAAAAGAAACTACACCGATGATAAGAAAGTCTATAGGAAACATGATTGGTTTATTATACCAATTATCGTCAGCATTAGTCCTCAATCATCGTTATCTTTTTGTCTTTGTAGTTCAGGCGACTTCTCAAGTTTGCGAGTAGTTCTCGCTTGTCTGACGTGCTTCCTTCTTTGAGTAGGTACTTCGCGTACTGTCTGATGTTCACGTCATCCTCTTCCACCAATGAGTTACCAGTTTTTCCGTTCACTATCTTCTGTAATTTATTGAACCTCCGTATTTCATCCTCGAGCTTCTGCCTCATGCCGAGCTCGTTAATATTCACCACATCCATAATCTTGAGTAGTTCGTCGATGAGTTCTTCTTCTCGTATGTACTTGTTCTTACAGTTTCTATCTCTCGCTCGACTGCATCCATAGTAGATGTAGTGCGCTGACGTTCCATCTTTGAGCGGTTTCCATTTCTCTTCGGCTGATATACCTGATTGGCAGTATCCGCAGGTGAATAATTTGGTGAAGGCGAACTCTTTGTTCTCTCGCACTATCTTGTCTCGTTTCAGTTGCGCTTGAGCTTTCTCGAATAACTCTTGTGTGATGAGTGGTGTATGTTTTCCTTGATACCAGTTTCCACTTTCTCTCGGATACTCGAATGGTCCGTAATAAAACGGGTTGTCGATAATACGATACACACCACTTAAGGTCAGCGGTTTATTTCCTCTGGTATGGAAGTTCAGTTCAAACTTCAGCCAGTTGTATATCTTTCTGCCCGAATAATGTTCGTATGCAATCTTCTCGAATATCTTTTTTACGGTCGGTGCGCGCAGTGCATCAACCTCAACCTGACATTTCTTGTCCATGAACTTCTGATTCAAATATCCTAAGGGCGCGACTCCAGGCCAGAGTCCCATCTCCACTCTCGTTCGTAGTCCGCGCTTTACGTTGATACCTCGGTTATCATTCTCCAACTTTGCCTGACTCCCGAGAATCATCAGAAGGAACTTCTCACTCGGACTATTTGTAAACCTCTGACCGAATGTACGAATCTCGATAAGTAGCTTTGCATCCATCAAGTCCACTATCTTTCCAAGGTCACCAGCGTTTCTACTAATACGGTCTGGTGCCCATGTCAGTATTCCTGTGAACTTGCCTTGCCGTATCTCTTCGATAATCTCGTTGAAAACTGGGCGTTGTCCCGTCTCTTTTGCGGAGTGTGATTCTCTTTTGATTTCGACTATCTCAAGCCCCTCGCGTTCGGCGAGTTGAATCATCTCTTTAATCTGACTATCTATTGAGAGGATTTGTCGTTCCTCGCTTTCTGTCGACTTTCTCGCATAGAGGCAGTATTTGACTATGGGTGCTGGCTCAGCCTGCCTCACGCCGAGGTTCACCCTTGATGTTGCTATGTTTTCCATACCCTAAGGAATGACGCAGACCCCTCAAGGAGTCCAGAGCGCCCCAAGTCCCTCAAAGTAGACAACTAAACCGCATCAGGTCGCTTACGATTCCTCAAGATGTCGTTGATGTTCGCGCCTTTCTTCAGCGGTCGCCTGATTGGAGGATTGCTCGGCAATGCCATAGTGTGTGGTTGCGGTGTCGGTTCTTCTTCGACTTCTTCCTCTATCTTTTCCTTTACTCCAGAAACTATTCCCTCGACACGCTTCTTGTGCTCTATCATTTCTCTCTCATGTTTCTTGTGCCATTCATCTGGGTCAATGTCGTAGCCCTTCAAAATATTTCCAAGACCAATATTTATCAGTGCCTTGGCGATTGCTTGCTTGTCTGCATCCTCAAGCTCTAGGGTATGTTCGTGTTCATGCACGATACGTTCATTGTATGACTTGTGGTGATTCTTCAACCAGAAAATTATGGATGTTGTGTGTCCATTTTGAATATTCTGGATAAGTTTGGACTCTGCCATGTCGTTGATGAAATATTCACCATTCCTTATAGCTTTGTCTGCCTCTTTGGCAAACTCTTTATCATCCTTTCGCCACGCATAGTACGTCGAACGACCGACACCTGATTTCTCACAGGCGACTTGTACTATCGGATACTTTGGAAGCTGTTCGAGGAATGCTCGTTTCTGCTCCTTGGTCTTAAACGCTAGAGTCTCCAATCGCTTCTCCGTTTTGTTTTTCTTTGGAGAAGACATAGAAGATATTAGTTAATCTTCTTTGCCTTCTTGCCTGTGTGTTTCTCCCAGCGTCCCTTGATGACTTCTGTATATACAGGAGACTTCTCCATGATTCGGCAGTTACGCCCAAGCTTCAGTGATGCGATGAGAGTTGAACCGCTTCCTCCGAACGGCTCCAATACCAAGTCACCACGCTTTGTCAGTACCTTGATGTATGGAATCAAAAGCTCCAATGGCTTGGTGCCGAATATCACGCCTTGCCCCGATGACTTTTCATCCGCCGCGATATGGTCGATGAAATCAGTCGGCTGATACTTTTTGCCTTTCTCATATCCTTCCCATGTTGGCTTGCCACTAGTCGCATACAAGGCGTTTTCGTATTCATTCTGGAAGAGTTCTTCCTCTGACTCTATGTTCAGTCCTTTGCCTTCACTTGAGCCTACGAGTGCAATGTCCTGCTTGTTAAAGAATTTATATTTCGCTGAAAACCCTTGTACCCGATTGGGTACATGCCATGTGATGGTGTTGCGGTATCGCCAATGTTTCTCTAATGCGTTCCAGATTGTTCGTAGGTTCTTTGGGTGCTCGAATATGATGATACTGAAATCATCCTTCTGCACCTTGGCAACATTCGCCATCCAGAGTTCAGTGAAGTTGTCTGGCAGTACGTCGGTCTCTAGGTACTTACGATTCTTCTTCAGTCCGAATCCTTCCGTCACTCCGTCCTTCTGTTTCGTTTTGCCTTTGAGATAGTCGAGTATATACGGAGGATCCGTGCATACCATGTCCGCTTTCGCTCCCTCCATGAGTTTCAACATGTCGGCTTCGATAGTGCTGTCTCCGCACATGAGAATTGAGCCGTCGATTTCATAACGGTCGCCCTTCTGCACTTTAATGTCGTGAATGTTGAGCTTCTCCAATTCATTCTTCAGATTGAAGACTTCTGGCGTTGGGTCAATGGCGAAGATGTTGTCGAGCTCTTCGGTGCTAAAGCCAACACTGCCTAAAAACTCTTCACCAAAACCCTTCAAGAGTTCAAAATCAAACTCACCAAGATTTTTATTGAGCCTTACATTCAATTCTTTTTCCTTATCGATGTCTGTAATGTTCACGTACACGACTGGCATTTCTTTGAAGCCAAGTTCTTTTGCAACAGCGAGTCTAAAATGACCACCGATGACAGTGTTCATCCGCTCAGGTGCGGAGTTGCACAAGATAGGGTCAACGAGCCCGAATTTAGTAATCGATTCTTTGAGCGCATTAGTCTGCGCTTCATTCCACTTACGTGGGTTGTATGCACTCGGGTTTAGAGAACCAACGGGTACATACGTAACGTTCATAGTTTCCATATGTTTGTTTAGTTAAGTTCATAAATTCCGTTAGTTCTCAAAATAAAAAGGCACAGGAAGTGCATAATGAAAATCCACAAGATCGACCTCGGATTTACACCGCACTCACCGCACCAATTAGTTCACCGTTAGTATCTTCGAGTTGAAGTATTTATATTTTGACTGAACTATTTTTATTACGCAAATAGTGTTTTGCAACGTTCGTAAATGCCTAAAATATTTCTGATTTTTTATCGAATGTTTGTCTAAAATCGCCTGCAACAATCGTCAAAAGACCCTGTGGATATCTATTTTTGAGACTTTACTTTTTCCTGAATGTAAGCAAGGAATGGAAGGGCAGATTAAAATCTGCTAAAATACCTTTACAACTGAATAAGCTGTCGACCTAACCCCTTTGGAACCTCCAAAGGATATGGTCGCAAATCCGTCCAAAGTAAAGAACTCCTAATCAGAGCTACTTTGGACGGTCATATCTCGAAAGGGGTATGGGTGTACCTCACGGGGTGCATCGGCCTGGTTAGGAGCTTTTTGCTACCTACTGGGAGAAGAAATCCGTCCAAACATAATGAAATCCGTCCAACCCGACCAAGCGGGTAACCTTGGTTTTCTACAACCATACCAAGTTGATGGCGAATTATTTTCGCTTTCTTCTGGTGGCCAAATTTCAATACAGAAATATTTTCTGCACTTTAACGAATGGAAAGGTGCACTAATACCAAACACCTATAACAACAAACCAGTCATTGACTGGAACGGCGAGCCTGTATTTGCGGAGCTCGCCGTTTTACGTTTATTCCAATCACATGGCTGGGAGGGAGTGTGGGTTGATTCGTATCGCAGGAAATATCGCATCGGGTTACCTGATGTTGCGGAGCCGATTGAGCTTCCACAGAAACAGCGAGACTGGTCCGGTCCCCAAATTTCAGACACTAAACTTGTAATTATTCGCTAGAATAGCTACATATGAAAAAGCATCGCATCGCTCCTGATATGAGGGAGC
>JAYSWT010000031.1:0-2280 GCA_043717905.1 bacterium
AGCTTTTCTGAAAAAATACCAAATAAACAAGTGTGTCCCGTGTGGTGCTTTATTTGGTCAAGGCGTGTCGCATGTATGTGAGAATAAGAAAAAAGAGGGTGTGAAGAAGGCAACTGGACAAGGAGGGCCGAAAAACGGAGAGGTGAACACCAATGAGAAGCAACAGAAGCCCAAGCCAAACTCGGAGGGGGCCAAGCAAGAGAAAAAGATCACACGGCCATTTAGTACAAAGTCAAAAGCAGCAGAGCCTAAGAAGGTAGTGTCAAAATCTGGTGGCCAAGTAAAGAGAGTGTTCAAGTGCGACCTCAAATGTAATAGAGGAGATCAGACAGTCTCGTGTGGATGTCAGTTTAGTTCAACAAAGGAACTGGCGGAACACACGAGAAACCATCACACGAGAGAGCAGTATCTTGGACAAATCGAAATGAAGAATAGGGGCCTGGCAGTGTGTAAGTATTGTAATCTGTGCTACACAGCAAGTGGTGTGGGCAGTCACGAGGCTGCTTGTATAGCAGGCCCATGCACAGCGAAGTCCAAAGCGGTGATCACAACAGTGCCGGTGGCAGAGGCAGCGAAAGACTTCGGGGTGCTAGACAGGATCACACACGAGCAAATAGCAGAAATAAGGGTCAACACAAGGGCCTACATGCCGGTAGCGGAAGGACTAAATGCATCAATAGCTCATACGAACGCGGACATATTTACAACAATAGCTTCAACTACAAATGAAAAACAAAAGGAAAGGGCCCAGAGTTTTGATAGATTTACAAAATTATCCCAGTTGATAATGAAGTGGATACTATTCATGCCGGGTCCTACACTGACAGACAGGATGGTAGGAGAGAGATGGGCAAAGTTTCAGGCAGGAAAATGGGAAGAACTGCACGAGGAAATGATGCAACACATCAATGGGGGAGGTCCAAAGAAAGGAAAGGGAAAGTGGAACCGAAAAAAGAAAGTGGATCTGATGTTTAGAAAGGGCAACTTGTCAAAGGCACACCAAATCATCCAATCTACGGCAGAAGTACCTGAGGTGACGGAGGACATGTTCAAGGAAATCATGGACAAGTACGTTACAGCAGAAAAGTTGGAGGAGGTAGAGTTGGAGGATGCCGATGGGGTGATAGAAGAAACAACAGAGGCCACGTTGCAGGACATGGAGAAACATCTAGAAAGAGCAATATTTGAAGCATCGAATGGAAAAGCTGGAGGTGCCAGTGGGTGGAAAAATGAGCACATAAAAGCGATGGCGAAAGCGACACCAGTCTTTATTCCGGCATTGGCCAAGCTGTTGGACAAATGGTCTAGAGGTCTCTGCCCAAAGAAAATAGCAGCTATTTGGAGTGGGGGGAGAGTGATACCTATCGTGGAAGGTGGGAAATTGAGACCAATTGTATCGCAGGAACCGATCATGGGTATGATGGGTAGAGCAATGATGAGTATGTGTGCAGACTTCACCAAGTCAGCAGTGTCCAAACACCAATACGGCTGTGGGGTCAAAGACGGGATGGACATCATGAGAACGGGCATCCAGCTGGGGATGGAACTAAATCCAGATCATATTACGATGAAAATAGACATAAAGGGCGCCTTCAACAATGTCGACAGAAAGTTTATATCAAAACAACTGAAACCGTGTCCCAGAATGGCGGCATGGTATAAGTTTGTATATGGGCAAACTAACCTACTCACAGTTTCTATGAGTAATGGTGAACAAAGACAGGTGCACGTGAAGAATGGGGGTCTCCAGGGGGACACCAACATGCCCTTCTACTACAGTGTGGCAGCGACTCCAGCACTGGACGCAGCGCAAGAAAAGCTGCAAGATGGGACCGTGGAAGCATGGCTGGATGACTGCTTCCTTAGAGGACCGGAAGACCAAGTAGGGGCAGCGATGGAGGTCTATGAAAAAGAAATGGAAAAAGCAAACTGCAAAAAAAGCAATGAAAAGCTAGTGATACTAACCTACAAAGAGAACCTGGAGAGTGAATCACTCCAGGGCATCAGAATAGCAAAGGTGATTGATGTGGTAGGAGCACCGGTGGGAGACAAGGACGAGATAAAAGAAATATTACGAGATGTAATGGAGAAGAGGAATGTAGCAAAGGAGAGTCTACAATTGGCAGATAACCCTCAGCATGAATATTTATTGATGAGGTACTGCCACTCAACACAGATTAATCATCTTGTTAGAGCTCTAGAGTTAGACGTGACAGAAGAGCTAGCAACAGAAGCGGATAAGCAGACGATTCAGTTTATCGCTGATATGATAGCCGTAGA
>JAYSWT010000301.1:0-1271 GCA_043717905.1 bacterium
TTACGATGATACATACATGGGAACCTTGGTCCAGTTTAAGACAAATGGATATCCTCCATAAATATTTAATTGAACATGATATGCCCAATATTATTCCACGGAAATTTCGAGAAAATTATCCACCCCCCCTATAAATACTTTTTTTTTCTTTTACTATCAGACAGTTTTTAAGTTTTCCTTTTTTTGTTTTATGTTCACTTTTTTAAAAGTTTTCATTAAAACTTTCTTTCAAAAACAAAAAAAGAGAGGACAGTGTGGTGCCCTTTAGTGTGGTGCTGGGACCCCGCTCACCCACACAAGCCGCTCACCGCTGATTCTTCTGAGGAGTTCTCCACCACCACGTTCAACATCACACAACACATGTTTCCTAAGACATGTTGTTGACGATCTTCTTTCACGTCTTTAGTTAGTCTCGCACATTCCTTTCGTTCATATGCTTAACTAAGCAGAACCTCGTCTTCCCCCAGTTCTTCCTTTTGGCCGCGTTTCCTGCCCCGAGGGCAACGCAGATCACAATAGTACTATTCGATCTATGCCACCAAAGCGCGCTAGATCTGTTCCTAGGGAAAATCCGACACATTCTGAGGCCGCTGCACTTATCCAAAATCCAATGCAGCAACTATCGGAAACGTCAGGAAGTCATTCTATCCCAGTTCACAACGATCAGGAGAATGACCTTGAAGAATACCAACGCGAAGCTATCTCAACCTATCAAAATGAGGAAGAGATTACGCGACTAGATCACGAGTATGACCAACACTCATCTTCTTCGTCGTCGGTACCTTATAGGGACATTGTTTCAGGCAATGTTCCCTCGTCCACTTTATCTCTAACGACATCTGTTTCAAGAGAAATTGTTTCAGGCAATTCCATCTTGAATACAGTGCCGTCTGAGATTCTTCAAATGGGCAACGTCGTTAACAATGACACACATGACTCACAACTTCCAAAAAGAGCAGCAGAAACTACTCATCAGACTGTTTTCAACATGAAGGCAGCTGTTACTCTCAACGATGTCGTTGATGAATCTTTGGCTAGACGTTTCCTGGTTCAAGCCAGAGATAACGCTTTTACGGGACATTGGAGCACGTTCATTCAGAAGACGGCTCTTCGTCTCATTCGCTTCCGCCTTTATGACCACAGTTTCAGAACACTTGTCCCCAAAATTGAGATCGATATGTGGCCGCTACGTCCACCAGATCATCCCAAAGGTCTTGAATACTCTATGCTCCAAATCGCAGAGATTATTTTCAAGATATATGCTCCAGAGA
>JAYSWT010000302.1:0-1266 GCA_043717905.1 bacterium
TACCCCCCCACACACCTTTAGGTCACTGTATTCAAACGATGTAGGCAGAATCCACCAGTGAGGGTCATGAGCATCTTCAACGTGGGACGGAGTCCAAAACAGGTCATGTACGTTTTTACCTTGCTCCCGTCGATCATTCGTTTTAACAAACAACATGGGTCCAGTCCTAGCTGCTGATAAATAGTTTTAAAGAGACAAATTCGCGAGTTCTATTTTAGATCGTCAAAATCACGTTTCAGAATTTTCTAAGAGCATGTTGTTCTGTCGCAATGCTATTTATGGCATCCAGTAAAGCCTCAGCTGGGTCTTCCTCCAATGAGCATGCGCCACGTCTGTTCTCTGTCTGACCTCCACCGATGAGCGTATAGGCATGCTCGCAAGTAGGTGTGCATCGCTGTAACCCGATGCTTGGCCACTGTGTGACGACGTCAGGGTGTCCGCCAATCAGGATCTCGCACGTCATAATGACGGTAAGTTGGCAATTGATTGATTGATTTCATTGATTATTTTCTTTTTCAGAAGATTTTGGTTGCCGTTCTATGAAAATTTCTGGGAGTAAATCGTCTGGACTGCGTGGACTTGGGACCATATAACCATCTTCGTCGAGCTGTGTATCTATGGTATCAATCTTCTGATAGTATATAGTACTATATGGATGGTTTATAGGTTCCCTATTTCTTTTCCAAAGAATTATTATGAGGTTTGCCGAACAGAGAGTGATGATCACCGCAATGATTACTCCGGAACAGAGCACTAGCACCATAGAATTTGTCTGTCTAAATGTCATATCAGTAGCCATCTAGTTCTTCCAAAACCACAGTCATGTTCAGCTGAAGTCCGTATGGGGACACATGTGGGGCTCGTACGCCTTTGAGAATGAGAATGGACGTCTTTTCACCGTGAATATCCCAGGAATGCAATCCAACCGAGCTGGTATAATCCCGACATGACCACGAAAGATCCGAGTGTTGCTGCCAACCAGCCAAGTGCCAATGTAGAAAAGACCTTCTGTAGATGCTCTGTTGTAGTCTATTTCTGATATTCGTTGTATTCTCATGGTCATGGTGGCTGATGGTGCGCGGTAATATATAGTTTGTTTTATTGTATTTGTTGTTGCATTCTTTGTTTCGAATCGTATGTGTCATTGCACTGTGCTTGCTCCGTCATACCGGCCGGCCTGTCGAGGTCACCAAATAACAGTTTCATTGTCTTATTGTTGGTGGTGTTGTTGAGTCGTCCCCTGGATTCACTCCTGGTAGTAGTTAT
>JAYSWT010000303.1:0-1266 GCA_043717905.1 bacterium
CTTAGTAGCTCATATTAAAACATCAGTGAACTAGCTCTGTGATGTTGTGAGTCGATTAGCTTGTAATATATCATGTTTCATCTTTGTAAGTTTGTCGTGAAGGATTTTTGGATTCAGTTTTTCATGTTCAATTCTCAATTTCTTTTTGACATCTTCAGATACGTTTGGATTTGCACATAGTCTTGCATATGGAGTCATACCGACTTTCTCATACACCTTGCGGTGTTTTCCATTGGGTAATTCTTTTGTACCGATGCAGAGCCTCTGAGCGATTAGATGATTATGATACAGACAAACAAGATCATAGTAACGAATGATGTCTGGGAGTAATTCTCGATTACCTAATCGATCATACCCAAGCCATCTTCTCGCAATGTGCCAGTTTCTCTGTTCGATGTAACCGTTGTCATTCTTGTGGTAGCTCCTTGATCTTGAAACATCAATCTTTTCCTTTTCGCACCACGTCATTACGATATCATTTAAAAACTCTGTGCCACAATCAGGATGTACATGAAGAAGATGGAATGGTACCAGTGATTGTATGTGTCGGAGGCTCTCTTTAGTGGCCTCCATACCTTTGTTCCATTGAACGGTATATGCGAGCCATCCAGAAGATACATCAACATAACCACAGCTATACATGAAATCTCCAGCTAAGAAGCCTCCACAGTGTGCCACAGTATCAATCTGACCCATACCTACAGGTACATCGTGCCACGATCCTTGAAATATTGGTACTCGTTCTTTGATTGCTGATGGAGTTGTTGTTGAGATTCCTTTTCTCCCACTCTCACAGACCCAACCACCAACCCTTCTCTTAACTGTTGCCATGCTCATGGCGAGAAGTTTACCGGTAGTCTCATCATTGTATTTCCATGATTTGTCCCTTTTGAATATGGTGACGTATTCTCTAATGATTGGGTGCAACAATTCTCCACAACAAGAATTTGCAGCTTCCCATATCTCCTTCAAAGCCTCATACACATCTAGAGTGTAGTATATCGACCGACCAGGTTTCTTTTTCTCTGTGTATATCGACTCTAGTTGTAACCGTCTAAAACTACGCATGATTGACTCACGCCACATTCCTGTTTGTCTGCTTAATGAATCAAGAATCTCACCCTTTTTCTTTCTTGAAGCCTTGAGATATGTATCTAGTTCAATACCAAACAGCTCCTTTTTTGTTTTCATCGTCATACCAACTACACTAACAGTGATTATGAGCTATACGCTGATGGCTCACTGATGTTTAATGTGAGCTATTAG
>JAYSWT010000304.1:0-1263 GCA_043717905.1 bacterium
ATCAAATGTATTATTTATTTATTTTTAGAAATCTTGCCTACACCTCCGACCACTCCGCAAAAGGCCATTGAATACAAATGGCCATGGTCGCCAGTACACAAACCGGTCCCGATCATCACAAAGATCAAGGAGGAAAACCGGGCCTTTGTGGAGATCAGTCTCCTCAGTGATGACTCCTCAAGTGACGAGTCGCTCTACGATCTGGTGATCGCGGAAGAGGAAGGCACAAGCAAAAAAGGAGCTCGTGCAGGCAGTCAGGACCCGCATGTGGTGGCAGACCGCATACTACTTAGAGACGTTCAATGCGAGAGGGTAGCTGTGGAACTCCAGCAGCGCAAGGCTCACGATGAGCTGGTGGAGATGGTCGAGGTGACGGCCAAACTCCAAGCAAAGAAGGATACCGAAAACGACGAAAAAGTTTTCGCGTTGAGAAAAAGTCTCAAGTTGGAGCTGGCTAGGGCACAAGAGGCCATACGAGCGGCCAATGAAAGGACCAAATTGACTCAAAGGGGAGAACGCTCGGTTCGGATCCACAACGAGTCGTTACAGACCCAGCTCGATATGGAACGCCTTAGCAAAACGGTTAATTTTATTTATAATTATATATTAATTATTTAATTTTAGGAAAAAATGCAAATTACAATGGCTCGCAAACGGGAATCTCGGATGTGGTTGCCTGAAAAGCCATCAACGAGCAGGGCGAAGACACCACCAGTGGTCCTGCGAATGACTGAGCCAGTCGCTCCGCGCCCAGTGTCTCCGACTTCTTCCGAAGATGAAATCGAGAACTTGGGTTGCGGGATCATCTCCGAGAAGTTCAAGAGGCGGAAGTTGGAGGCTGCCCAAGCGACCAAGGATGCAGAGAGCCGATTAGCTGCTCTGCGAGCCTTGAACCCTCTGTCAGTCTTCAATCCTCAGGAGACTGACATGGACTGATTTATTAATAAATGTTTTGTATAGTTTTATGACTAAAGGGGGTTTCCGCTGGAAACAAGAGGGAAATGGGTTCAGTAAGGGGTTTTTATATGGAAAAACAAAAGGGAGGTCTACGGAGGTCCCATCAAATAATAAACACAACGTTTTTCAATACATCTATTACTTTCAAGAACACATGTAAGATTATTTATAACAGAAACTTTATATTATACAAAACATATACACAAGTGCCGACAATAAAAGGTAAAATACACTTGTTCTTTTTGTCAATACATTTTTTGTCAATACATTTTTTGAGAAAAATTGTACGAACCAGTAAATCTAAAT
>JAYSWT010000305.1:0-1260 GCA_043717905.1 bacterium
TGCGGCAGAGCATCGATCCTCAGGCCTCCTCCAATGAATTTGCCGAACGTCATTATGACGGTTAGATATTAATTGACTTTTTGCTTAAAATCAATTTTCTTATTTCAGAAGGAAGAAAAGGATACAGAAAACAAGGACTTGTTTATGATCACAAGACGATCAACAAATTCGGTAAGCGTTTTCGGAAGATCACGAAATGAGCATTTACTTTCTAGTGATAACTCTCTTTGTGAATATACTCTCATTACGGCTCAGGGAACATCTCACTATGTTCTTTCCAACGTGACGCAATGAAAACTGGGCTCCAATTCCTTTCACTATATTCGTGGTTGTCAATCCGTTGGTTATTATTCGCAAATTATACATGGCACTTTCGCCGAATTTGAATGACGTTAAAGAGCATTCGACACTTTCTTTCAATAGGAATATCGTTTTTCCTTCAGGGAGGATTTTGATGTCAACGGATGACCCTTTTAGTCTAATCTTTCTCTCAAAGGGTTCTATCACAAACTTATTAGATATCCTCAATATCACTTTCCAGGAGCCAATATTATCTTTTACATCAACCGTCTTGAAGTCGGGAATTTACACAGAACCAATTCCATTTATATGTAGATCATTTTCCCCTGGTCTTAAGATGACAAGAACCATTTTAACATTACTGTTGCGCTGAGGAGACTGTGAGACTACGCTGTACACAGGACACGTCGTGCCAGATATCGATGTATTCAAATCAAGATCTGTGACTTTGTATGGGTCGAGCTCAGGAATTGTGTGCACATTGAATCTCTCAATGAGATTTTTGTTTCATGACGCCGGTTTTGCAGCCATATATGCATTGTGAGTTGACAGAGTCGACGCAGCAATATTCGACGTACATATTCCAGGTATTGCCCTTTGGAATGCTGACGTAATTCGTCCCATTTGCTACGTCACTTTTGAGAGTCCACTTTCTGTCGTTTTGTTCGAACTGGACCTTCACGTCGAAGTAAAGAGTTGCATAATTGCTCGCACGTAAGACTGATCTGATACACATAAATTTGTGCGTAACGAATATGTCGTGGGGCACTTCTTCAAGGTCTCTCCCATCAGTCAGACCGCCCACAGAGTCATGGTTTCGATAGACTCCTAGGAATTTCCACAAGGTTTGAGTCCCCGTTCGCGTGTCAAGACGATTGACTATTTTGTTTCTTTGATGACGAAGTTGGGGGTAAATTGATTATCGATCGCGGTCTGCCAACGCTTTTGTAGATTTTTATT
>JAYSWT010000306.1:0-1258 GCA_043717905.1 bacterium
GTACCAAGTGTACGATAATCAATAGGCCTATATATATTGATCATTCAATAAGCTCACAATTATGACAAAGGTGGCGCTACATACTTGTCTGTGTTTATTACTGTTCTATGTTCTTTTATTGATTCATGCACACGATTTTGCAAAAATATATTATAGCATTTATACTTGTGTGCCTAAAATTTTTATTGAAAAATCATATTTTATTCATTAAATATATGGATCATATCGACAGATCGGTAAATACCAAAATTCAGCCATAAAATGATTTATTTTGCAATGCGACGTATGATGTTTGCGATCATAATAATGTGCAGCGCGTTTTACGTTTCATTGTCGATAGACAATCTCACTTACTGTTTCTAGTCTATTCTGGTAGCTTGAGCAAATAGCTATTTAAACTATTTAAACTATTTAACTATTTAAACTAACTATTTTAATGACTATCGTACTGACGGCGCGTCGCTATTCTGCTGATATTTCATGCATTGCAACCGTCACTTGGATATTTAGCGTTCTGCTGCTTCACTATTTCTGCGTCAACGTGATTTCTGCTTCGACGACTGGCTTCAGAGGCAAGTGATCTTCGTGACGGACACGTTTAGTTGCAGTTTTAAGCTAAACATTGCCTACTCATGGCATCGCTGAATGACGTTGAATTCAAAAATGTCTTGCTAGCGCTGCGTTAATGTGTGTCAGCCGCCATGACCGTCGTCATGGAGATGACGTCATACTGACGTAATCGTATTACGGCATCGTGCCAGGTAAACATTGCTCGCTACAATGAGTACGAAAGTTCTGGCCGATACATTAGGAGTGACAAAGCGCAGACAACGCCCGTTGTTTCAGCAACAGACAAATTGCTCGGAACGTCGCGTTGGTCAACGCGTTCAGTCGAGTACCACTCTATCGTCGACCGTCTGCAACACCCCGTCCGTCCAACCAACAACAGCTTCAGTTGTCGGCGCGCAATCCGACGCGCGTCAAAACGTTTCATCGGCAATCCGTGCTGCAGCTACAAGGAAGGAGTCGGCAGCGATCACCGTTGCTATGTCTAAGCGTCACAACGTCGTTCTACACATATCCGGCCAGTGTTCAGCACCGTCCCGCCAACGTCTCGTTCTACAGCAGCAGTCAACAGTGCGTCGCCTGATACTCGACAGAACCGTCAGTGCACTCGGTGTCTGAGTGTCATCAGTCTGACAGCGGCTGGACGTCTACGCTCTCATGGTCCGAACTCCGGTCAGCCGCTTGTAGATGG
>JAYSWT010000307.1:0-1256 GCA_043717905.1 bacterium
GCTACCTTTCGTGCTTCTCGGGTGGAGAAACACACCATCACGCACAACCGGAACGTCACCTTCACAGTTGCTTTTCTGTACCTCCACGGCCATGCCAACAGAATTGATCGATCTCGGTAGTGAGCCTACATTGGAAGAACTGGACGCCGCTAGGAGGCATTTCCTATCATTGGACACAAATCCATCTTTTAGCGCAAGCAGTTCATACAGACCTTACGTCCCGAAAAATTTCCACCTCGCAACGCACGTCTGGATTCGGAAGATTCAGGACTCAGGACTTAACGCTAGGTACTCGGGACCGTTTCCTATTTTGAGTTTACAAGGAAACTACGCCAATATCCTGATCGACGGTACCAATCAAACAATCAACTTATCTCGTCTCAAGCCAGCTTTCGGTTTCTCAGAGGGTATTCCCTCACAAGAAAACTTCTCTAATACGAGACCACACGAAAGCATCACAAGCAACTCTCTGCTCAACGCACACGCGCCTATCTTTACTCCACAAAAATTAACACAAACACAGACGGAAACACCTCCTCTCGAATTTAACAATGACACACTATCAGACATCATTTCAGAAACAACTGAACCAATTGTTGAACCAGCGACACCTACTCTAACTGACATTCCTAGGTTTAATCAACGACAAGTGGACAACACTACATGTAAGAACACTTGGACCAATGCAATTTCGTTGCCATCATCTTCCAACTACAATTTCACACCCACACCGTTGTCACCGAATGCACAACCACATCATGTCAAATGGGCCAGGAACGTAACCACTAACACTAACCCAAGTGTACCACAACGACTTTCACGGACGCAACCTTTGTGAACTCACACCTTTCTTGATCTTACTTTCTACTTTTCTCTTTCGTACTCTCATGACACAGGATGCCGCACCTGTCTCATACAATGTATATATGTCAATATGTGTTCTTTGTTATTGTACATGTTAAATGTCACTAATTTTAGTTTTCTAAAATCATCTAATTAATTTTCCACCACCACAAAAGTCACTCGGAGTCACACAAATGATTTTTCGAAAAGCATATTTACTAGTTTCGACTGCTGACACCCCGATCCATACGACGATTTTCATCTCTCAAAAGTCAACACAACTATTTACACTTCGAGACACTTCGACAAACACATACATGTACAACCAAAACAACTCAAAACATTTTTCTCACTAAACGTTTCACTCGAGGGTTGCATCAATGAGCTTCGGCGGCTTGACACCCCGATCCTTT
>JAYSWT010000308.1:0-1255 GCA_043717905.1 bacterium
TCGAACAGTTGTTGAAGCGAATTTTCATCTAGTTGTTTTTCATAAAGCGTCGACAGACTTTCGTGAGCACCGAGGAAATGATCGTTAACGGGCGTCGACAAGACGAGCCCTTCAATGGCAGTAGCGCGACTGAGGGCGACATACACCTGACCTTTCACAAATGCATTCTCAGCATCGACAATGAGTTTGTTGAAGGTGAGTCCCTGGCTTTTATGAATGGTGATTGCCCAGGCGAGCCGCAAAGGATATTGACTGAATGTTCCCAAAACTTCGTGCTTGATTTCTTTTGTCCGTGAATCTGTCGTATAACGTGTATTCTCCCATTCATGCCTGTGAACAGTAATATCTTCGCCATCGCATCGAACAACTATTTCTTCATCCGTTAAAGCGGAGACAACACCAATTTTTCCATTGAAATATTTTTTTGTTTCCGTTTCGTTGCGGATGAACATTACCTGCGCACCTTCTTTGAGCACGAGTTCCTTCTCGGCAGGAAACATATGTTCTGGAAAATCTCCTTTTGTTTCGGCTATATATTTTTCGGATTTGGATGGCAGCGTTCTTAGACGCAATTGATTAATCGAATCCGCCTGATTGTTGTGTGTGGTCAGGGTGATATAACCGTCGCCCTCTACTGATTTGAAATTCCGGTTTAGCCTCTCATTGAGTCTTTCAAGATTTTCCTTGGAGATGTTGTTGTCACGGATGCCATTGAGTATTTCAATAAAAGAATCGTCGTGCTGACGGAAAATTTCTTTCAGCTCAATGATGACCGGCAAATTATTTCGAAGTACGTGACTGTCGAAGAAAAAGATGGAAGTATAATGGTTCTTAAGAATCTGCCATTCATCGGGCTTTACAACAGGCTGAAGCTGGTAGAGGTCTCCGATGAATAATAGCTGCACACCGCCGAAAGGAAGGTCGTTGCGATGCCTCACCCAGCGAAGGATAGTATCGATGGCATCGAGAAGATAGGAGGAAACCATGCTTACTTCATCGATGACGAGAAGTTCAAGTGTCTGAAAGAATACGACCTTGTCGTGGTTGTAACGCAGCTGTGAGAGAAGCGTTTTCCTGTCGTATGCACCATCGACCGGCTTGTCAGGAATGAACGGACCGAATGGAAGATGAAACATGGAATGCAGCGTGACTCCGCCGGCATTGATGGCAGCGACTCCGGTGGGCGCTGCGACAGCCATGCGCTTGGGTTCGTGTTCGAGCAGGTATTTTAGAAAGGTAGTCTTGCCCGTTCCGG
>JAYSWT010000309.1:0-1253 GCA_043717905.1 bacterium
TTTGGTTCTTAAATATAAAACATTAAATAAGGCACTGGTGATGACCCTTTTGTGTGTTTATGATGTGGTTATAGTGGTTAGCTTTGTTTAACACTCTGGCTAGCTTAAAAAATAAAGTTTAAACAAAATTGAAAAAAATGCCAAGTTTTTTTTAATTTATCACAAATTTAAATTTACCGCAAGTGATGGACGAAGTGGAACAAACAATCAAATACCTGTCCCACCAGTACAACGAATCACAAGCAGGAAGGGGGCCAACACCACTACATTTGATTTCGGGTTGGTTGCGAGAAGCTGATACAGAAGCGCATGAAAAGAAAGCTCAACTGGAGCAGGCTGCGGCCGCTGCTGCTGCTGTTGCCGCCGCCGCTGCTGCTGCGACTGCTGCTGCAACTGCAATGGCTGCTGCTACTGTTGCTGATATTGATGTTGAAGTATCTGCAGTGCCTAAACAGCCAACACCGTCAGACAAGAAACAAACAACTCTTAACAATTTTTTGATCAAACTTCGCGGAGACGGATCATTCACCAATTTGAAAGGACCATCACTTGTTAGCGTCACTGCAGCTGGACCAAGCCAAACGTGTCCGCATTGCAAACAGGTTTTTCAAAAGCGGTCTGGTTTGGGCTACTTTTCTGCAAAAAAAGAGTCTTCATCCATCGAACATCGTCTGCAGATCACATTGTTGACACCAACAGCATGACAATTCACGAGACATCAACAAAGGAAACGGACAAGGATGATGACAACGAATCAACCCCACCACATAAAACCAAACGTAGAGGACAGTCAGAAAGAAAGGCGTATTCAATGCTCTTCAAATACCGGGTTCTGAAGTTTGCCCAAGCTTACGATTCAGAATTTAAGAAAGGAGGACGTCGGGCAGCAGCCGAGCGATTCAACGTGAACCCATCAAACGTGTCGAAGTGGTTCTCTTCAGCAGAGGGGATTGGGAAAGCAGTGCGCATAAGCCGTGGAAAGAGGGGACGAGGATATCGAGGGTTTGTATCGTTCTCTGCTCCTCGAGGACCAAAGCCAGTCTATGAAGCTGCTGAAGCTGTTGTTATTGGCAGGTTGCACGCGGCACGTCAGAAAAAGAAAAGGGTGACAAACTACATGGTACGTTCGTGGATGAAAAAAACTGTTCTGTCAATCAATGGTGCTGGAGTTAATTTTGCTGCGTCGAATACCTGGTTGATTCGCTTTCGAGACAGAAACAATCTTGTTGTGAGAAGACGAACAAACAAAAAGA
>JAYSWT010000310.1:0-1252 GCA_043717905.1 bacterium
TGCTCAAGCATATCTCACTGCTCGTCGAGGTGACTGACTCTCTGTATGATACGACTGGATCGCTCTTAATGATCGGAATACCGGCGTGATCTTCTTCAAAGTCCTTCAACAAGCCCTTGTAAACCCTCGAGGTCAAATTCGTATCGTCATTCAATAACGGCAAATACTCTCGACAAACGACCAGTTTTCTCCAGTCCGTTTTCAACTTGAAGGCTAACCTTTCTTTAACCTCCAGGACGGTCCGTCCTCCAACCAGCATCACGTCCAGTACCGATGCCTCGTCAAACAAAGATCTACATTGCAGTGTGGTACCGGTGACATCATAGAACAAAAGCGGAACATCGGATTCATCAGTTCTATAATCATCTATGTACAACTGTGTGTCCACATCCAAGATTCGCCTCTCTTGATCTAGAATCCGTATTCGATCGTAATTGATCTTTGATAGATATTGCGCGACAATGCGACTGACTTCGTTCCATGGTAGAGTGACGGCGGGTATGTCTTTGGTGATCTGACAGCAGAGAATCTTTTCAGCCACATCAAAATTTATTGAGGCATTACTGCAGCAGTCTATCATTACCCACGACTCTTCAACAACTTCTTGACTAAAAGAATATGCCAATAATAAAAATCAATATTTCAATAAGAAAATATACAAACCTCGATGCCTATTGGATGCAGGCCCATTTTGACGTCACAGGAGGAAGTGTGCGCACACAGTGGCTAAGATAAAAGATGCCAACACAGATTTGAAAGCCCCACAATTTTTCTCTCTCGAAATGAAGCTACAAACTATTTATCACTTTTCGTTAAGCAAATTTTCGTTGAAATTTACCTTATACTATCAGCGAGCAACCAAAGTTTACTCCATCGCCTGTGTTTATACGATGTCGTTGCGGCAGTCTGATGTGATCATTTCTCTAACAATGACATTCATGGTTGGTCTTTTTGTTCCTTTTACGTTCACGATATTTTTGGTATATTTCGTGGCTTTCAATATTAATTACCGGTGTTATGTTGGTTGTAATGATGGAAACTCCGAAGTTGGGTCGTTTGGTCTCATTGGTTTAAAAAATCGTGACAACATTTGTTATGTGGACATTGTTCCTCAACACTTACTAAACATGCCCAAGACAATGGAAACGTTACTCCTAGGGGGTTTGTACTTACCCACCAACCCTTTAATGGTGCCAAGAGTGGGGTTTGAGCCACCCCATCTCTTCAATTACAAAATGGCGCGCCAAGATGG
>JAYSWT010000032.1:0-5724 GCA_043717905.1 bacterium
CCGAGGTGGTCTTTCTTACCTTCAAGCCAATCATGGCCGTCATGGAGTTCCATCTGGGCGAAAAGCAGCAGTGCAGATATAAACATTTTCTGGGTTCCTTTCTTAGGCTAGATTTTCTAGAGTTGCTTTAACCATTTGGATTGTCCAAACGGCAGAAGCTCCACCATTGACAGAAAGAGACAAAATACTATTTGCTACACTTGTGTCAAAAGCAGCTGAAGTTGCTAAAGTTACTGGACTTACATCAGTGCTGAGTCCGGTAATTGAGAGCCTGTGGCGTAACTGACAAGACGATTGCAAAACGCCACTAGCTCCAACTACACGAAAAATTCCATTAACCTCATACAGTCCTGCATCTATAACTGCCGTCTGCGCAGCAAACGTATGTGTTCCGCGAGACGTATCCGCAACAGTTCCTGCCGTACCAAAGCGAAGATTAATAATCGGTGTAGCCAATCCGGCTCCGGTCTTAGTCACATCGAAGAGACACTTATACCGAGTGCCAATCTTTAAGCTACTTGCTGGAATAGAAATGCTTGATCCAGAAAGAAGCGTATCTGAAGCAAAGCCAGTCTGACTGGCAACTGATTGTGCAAATCGTATTCCAGAGACTTGACAATAATCAGCAGACTGCAGCTGTTGCCGCAATCCACCAGATCCAAGTACCAAAGGAGCACGACTTGCCACAATCAGTTTCCTATCTTACAGAAGAACAGGCGAGTCGATATCAAGCATGAGATCAACCGTGCTCATTGCCGTTCCGATATAGACCAAAAGCTGCCCAACAGTCGTCGGCGGGGTAGAAGTGATCTTGCCAGAAGTAGCTGGATCAAGGAAGTAATCCGTATTAAAGACCAACCCGCCGGAGCCGCCTGTAACAGCATCCCACTGCGCCGTAGTAAGAGTCAAAAGCCCGTCCATTGCCACAACACCAATTGCAGCAGCGGCAGTACTGGCATCAAGCATAAGACCAAGAACTTTTGCAGTACCAGCTGCGTTAGCTTGTCCTTTCTTGACCGTTCCAGCGGAGAACGAATAAACTGGCGTCCCGCAGACTATCGCACCGACTTCACTATTTGTCGCTGAATACGTGCTAATTGCGGCACTTGCTACGGAAATAGAGTCAGCAGCTTGTAGCTGCTGCAATAAGCCATTGCTGCCAATGACAACCGGTTTCTTTACAGCCATGATAAAAGTTCCTTATAAAAGAATGAATGATGAACGCACGAGAAAGAGTACTTCGGTAGAAAGGGCAGTTCCCAGCCAGAGAAGAACTTGTCCAGATGTAGTAGGAGGAGTTGCAGTCAACTTTCCAGGATCTGTTGGACTTAGAAAGTAGATTGTTTTTGGAGTCAAAAATTGGGTTCCAACAATTGGAGTCCAATCAGCTAACTGAAGAGCATCTTGAACAATATCTCCAGCAAATCCAGTAAGAGTATCTCTTTTAACTATTACAACTCCAGTTGCATTTAGCACACTATTTGCTTGTGCTTTCACCAACTTTCCGCTTACATTAGGATAAACCGCCATTCCTGCCAAGAGATTTTCGCCTGCTTCAATCGACAACTCTTCTGGCGTGGCCACAGCATCAATACTATTTTGATGCTCTTCAAGAATGCCTCCACATTGTTCCCACAAAGCAAGAAGTTCCCATTTTTGAACCTTCCCTCCTCGAGTTGGAGAAAAGGTTATCCTTGCGTCAGTGAGAAGCTCTTCTATCATCTTAGCCTCCCATTGCGTTTGGTATAATTGGCTTGGAGCTACTCATAAATCGCTGCCCGACCATCCCACCGTCCAGTCCTAAAGGACGTTCTTCCGCCACTGGCGCAGGAAGTGGCTTCGGAGGTGTCCCATCCGCCATGTTAGTCTGATCCATGGCAGCTGTTGTCTTGGCACTTTCCATCATGAAGTCGTTCATCATGGAGACAAACTCCATTTTCAGTTCCGCAGCAGTCTTTTCCGAGTCAAGAATGACTTTAATCCGCTGCGTAAAGGCGTTATACTTCTCAATTCCAGACTTCTCACCCTGTCTCACGAGCTTGCTCTCTCCAATGACAAGCTGATCCATAAGGGCCTGAATTGTGCCCTGCATGGTCTGAATTTGCATCTGGAGGGCCTTTTCACTGGCAGATGGACCCTCTCCAAGAGCTTCTTTCGGCACCATTCTCTTCAACCGTTCAGCAGCTTCATCCGCCATCGGGAAATCCCCAGCTCGGAGCATAATATCCCCAATAAGAGCCGCCATAGCTGGGTTCTGCGTCAGAATAAGGGCCATTGAGTCGAAAGCTTCCTGCCGTTGCGTGGCGTAGCCTGGACCAGTATCTGCTTGCACTTCATAAAAGCCAACCTTCGGGTTCAATATCCGCTCGATAACCTTCCCCTGGGCGTCAATATTTTCCTTATACGCTTCAGTCTGAGCAGGATCAATCTGCAGCGGCTGGGATGAGTCATCCATAGCAAGCATCATAAGAATCCGCTTTGTATCATAGATAAACGGCAGCATGGAAAGAATAATCCGTCCTGTCAGTTGCACACCCCGAGCCAGCGCGTCAATATAATGATACGTCGCATTGTCGCCCTGTCTCTGGCGAGCGTTAATTGCCTTGCCAGTACGTTCATTGCCTTGCTGGCCCATGGTATTGTCATACTGGCCTGACGCCATCATGAGTTCCATCTGAGCGATCTTCATGCCATCGAGTGCAACTGGGGCACTCATAGGCGGAGCAACTCTCATTGGAGGCGGAATGATCTTTCCAGCTTCATCGTAGCCATTATACGGCAAGAACGCTGGGTTCTTCGTATTAGCTACTGCCCACATATCCTCATGGCCTTCAAATGCCTCAGCCGCACCAACCCAAGGAGTCTTTGTCTGGAGTGCGCCGTACTCAACAGCAGAAGAACTCCAATAATTATACATACGTGCAGCGTCTTTCAGATACCGCGTGTGAGATTTTCGATCAAAGTCAGTCCCGATGCGCACTTCTTCAGCGCAAATCTGCACAACTGGCACATATTTGCACGGAATAACCCGAGAGTCCAATATTGACCGGCCTGCAATAAGATACCAAGTCACAATTGGAGTCCGAATATTCCGCTGGGGAAGACCAAGACTCTCAAAAAGGTCAATTTGCTCATCGTTTAACTCAGATTCCTTAAAAACTACTCCCTTTTCATTACGAAAGAGCCTTTCATCGGTCCAAGTCCTCTCATAGTATTCACAGACCACCACACCAGTCCCGTCCATAAAGGGAGACTCAGGAGAAATCTCCAGCGTCTGAACTCCGTCTTCCTTATTCCACTGGGGAAACTTCTGTTTTGTAGTGTCTTCATCATTCATCTCGAAGATGAAAGCAAAATTCAGCTCGGACTTGTCTGGAGTGGTATCGTCAGGGTCAACATAGACATTGAGCGGGTTAGCAATATGCTTAATCCGAATGTCTTGCTCGGAGAAGTCCCCAAAAGAGTAATCTGTAACCACGCGCCAGTAGCCTACACCACCATCTACCAGCGTTTTCATGGCATCATCGTAGATTTGCTGGGCTTTTGACTGATACTCAATATACCTAGCAATGCCGGTGATTGCTTCTGCAGCCTTGAAAGACGCCTTCCCACCTGATGGGCGCATCTTTATTCCAGGCTTATTCTGCCGAGCGTCGTTGACGATTTGCAAATTATGCTGGCGGGTCTTGTTAATGGTCAGACACGGCTTCTTTTCCAGTGTCCTCTCATTGATCATATTGGAGTCCCACTGCCAATTATTATCAGAGTCTCCTGTCGCAAAGCGTGTATCTTCCTTATACCGTGCTTGTGCAGTGCTTTCAAAGCTCTTACACCGTTTGAAGCGGGTTTCCACCCGCTTGAAGAACTCCACTTTTGCCGACAGAGCATCAGGCTCGCCTACGGAAGGGCGGGGCTGGGAAGAATCTTGCAATGTAAGCAAGGCCGATTGCATCGGAGAAGAGCTCCCGTCAGCGACAAGTTCACCAATTGTGGCCATTTTAGCCTCCCATCCAGGATTGAGTATTGTAAATTGCCCGCTTCGCCGCTACTCTAAGACCAGACATGGCCTTTTTAGTAACTTCCGAAACACCATGCTCATCTTTCACATTGGAAGTCCTCTTAACCCCAATAGCACTATACCGAAAGGCATCTGCCCCGTGGGAATAGACTGGATCATGGAAAGGGTTCTCAGAAAGGGCTCCAGTATTCTTATCTTTCTCATAGGAGTAGTGCATAAGGCACTGAAGACCAGCTTCGCAGTTTTCTTCATCGAAGTAAGACTGGCCGAAGATCGTCCGAGCCGCGTTGATCCCGTCAGCAATTGACAGGGAAGGAACTATTCTAACTTTGAATCCTTTAGCACGGACTTGCTCTTCAACGGAAAGCTTTGTTCCGATGGTCTTAGCTTTGGCATCATGCGGGAGCCAAACCGTGCCATACGTATAGCCCATTTTTTGCATAGTTTGCAGGTAGTGGTCGATGTGGTGCTGCGAGTTTTCATAGAAGTTTATATACCTGTACTGAAATGCCCCATACTGCCGGAACCAAATAGAAGTCCTATCCCGATGACCAAGGTCAAAAAACACATCAACAGGAAGACTCGGATCATACGGGACTTTTGTAACTCGGTTAGAGAGTCTTGCTGCGGCAAGTTCTTTTGCATAGACGGCTCCTTCCAGCATAGTCCGACACTGACCTTCCCATACCCAAAGGTAGTTCGGGTAATCCGTGTCTCGCATTTCTTCCATTTCAGCCTTAAGCACGTCCGAGAACCAAGGATTATCCCGCCAAGTCATATGTACGACGACAGACTGCTTACGAGGTGTCTTGACAAAATGGGAGTAAGTATAGTCAGTTTCCAGCTCCGGGTTAAAGGAGATCCAAATCTCCGAGCCGGGCTTACGAAAGGTTGGAGTCAGAACTGTCCAAGAGGTCTTGGTAACTTTGTTAGCTTCCTCAACCCAGCAGATGTCGAAATCTTCATAGGACTTGATCTTGTCAGTGTTGTTCCGAATACCTGCAAAGTGGAAAACCGCCCCAGTCAAAGTGCAGCGAATCTCCGTCGTAAGGACTTGAAAGAACTGACTCAGCCCCATCTTTATGATCTGGCTTTCGAGCAACTTATGCACAGACTCAGAAATGGAATTTTGCAGCTCTCTAGCACAGAGCACCCGAAGAGGGCCTTGAAGAGCCTTGAGTAGGAGCGCCCGCGCCATGCCCCAGCTCTTCGTGCCACCTCTGCCCCCGTAGGCAACCTTGTACCGCATCGGCTCAAACAAGAAGGCCAATTTCGGTGGAAAGGAAGCATCAATTTGCAGCGTAGTCAAAAGAAAGATCTTTCACAAGGGTTGAAGTTGGGGCGAGGAGCGCAGCAAGACCCCCGAGCTGCGCTCCTCTTGCGGAAAGCCCCCCAGAGGCAAAAAGCCCAAGACTTCCGCAGAAGGCTAGAATAGCCCATAAGGAAAGCCAAGGCAAGTCGGAGGAAAAGGAAAAGCCGAAGAGACACCCATGAGAGCAAGAAGAGAAAAGCCATCCTTGCGAGAGCTCCCTTCGTCATGCCTTGGCTCCAGTGTCATAAGACAGGCCCCCGACCAATCCAGTGCAGAATAGGTACAGGACTCACCGGAGAGGCAAGTATCTCAGAAAGGCTCCCGTAGATAAGAGACTCCGGCGTGGAAGGAGATAGATACTTAACGACCGCCGCCCCGCGTACAGGTCTTTTAT
>JAYSWT010000311.1:0-21924 GCA_043717905.1 bacterium
GTCGAGGCACTCGCAAGCGGAAAAGGTCCTGACATTGTTTTGTTGCCAGACGACTTAATTTTGAGGCATTCAGATAAGATTCAAATATTACCATATACCGTTTTTGATCAACGTTCATTCCAGTCGACGTTTATCCAAGCTGCTGAATTTTACATGCGTGATAGTGGGGTAGTTGCTATCCCGTTCGCAGTTGACCCTATCGTGATGTATTGGAATCGCGACTTATTTGATAATGCTTCCATCACTCAGCCCCCCCAAAACTGGACCGAGTTACTCGCACTCGCTCCAAAACTTACCAAGCGCAATCCGAAAACCTTCGAAATAACACAAGGCGCTGTTTCATTTGGTGAATATACGAATGTCAAAAATGCAAAGGAGATTCTCGCAATGCTATTCCTACAGGTTGGAAATCCTATTGTTGCAATGAAGGGAAATAAACCAGAGTCATTTATCTCCAGCAACAAGACAGACAAACCCGTTCTTGATGCAAGTGTCGTATCAGCCTTTCGCTATTATATGGATTTCTCAAATCCATTAAAAAAGAATTATTCATGGTCTAAGGCTATGCCCAACTCTCGTGATGCATTTATAGATGGCTCTCTTGCTATCTATTTTGATTATGCGAGTGCATATGGAGAAATCAAAGCGAAAAATCCTCACTTAAATTTTCTGGTAGCACCAGTACCACAATATCAGGGAGCAAAAACTGAAACTACATTCGTGCGCATGCATGGTTTAGCGGTACTGAGTTCTTCTAAAAACAGAACAACGGCATTCATTGCAGCGCAGAGACTTCTTGACCAGAAATATTCGAAAGAATTTACCGAAGCGTTTAACTTGCCACCAGTACGTCGCGATCTACTTGCTATTCAGCAAACAGATGCACTTAAATCAACACTTTATGATGCAGCAATCCGTGGAAGAACTTGGCTCGATCCTCGCCCCGAGGAAACAGATAAGGCATTTGAGGAAGCAATTGGGTCTGTGTCATCGGGGCGGGCAGATATAGATCGTGCGTTAGGTCAGCTCAGTTCAGTAATGGAGTCTTTATTAGCGCCATATTGATATAAATATATTTTATGAAATTTATTAGCATTCTACTTGCATCACTAGCTCTTTTTTGCGGCTTAATCTCGATAGCACAGGCAGATCAACTTGGCCTGATTCCATGCGGAAATGTTGAAGCTGCTGGGAAAGTTACCGACCCGTGTACCTATACAGATTTGGTTTATCTTGCGCAAACGGTCATTAAGTTCATGATATTCAGCCTCGCAGCTCCCATAGCGGCTATTATGTTTGCCTACGCAGGATTTGTCTATATTACTAACGGTGGAAATGAGGCGAAGATTAAACAAGCGCACGATATATTTCTCATGGTTTTCTGGGGTTTGGTTATCGCACTTGCAGCATGGCTGATGATAAACTTTATACTGGTGTTTATTTTGGGAACAGGCTCGGTGTTCAACTTCCTTAGCTAGTCATAATAGTGTGTTATAATAATCACATATGAACAAACGTCGCACGCTCATCAGTTTTATTCTCGCATTTCCAATGTTCTTTTCTATAGCATCGTTCGTGTTTGCGGCTGCTCCACCAGCTGCGCCTCCTCCACTGCCCGCAGATATGTACTCAAATCCCGTTACCTATGCAGGCTCGTTTGGTACAGTGGATACGGTTCCGAAGTTCCTTCTCGCTCTTGTTGACCTCGTATTCCTCATTGCAGTACCAATTATCGTAATCTGCATTATTTATTCAGGCTTTTTGTTTGTTACTGCTGGTGATAGCGAACCGCAAATTAAAAAAGCACGTACGGTATTTACTTGGACAGTGATTGGTGCTGGGGTGCTTTTGGCTGCAAAAGCGATATCTCTTGCAATACAAAATACTATTTGTGCACTTGATCCAACTTACACCTCGTACTTCTGTCCGTAACGTATGAACAAACTGCTTCTTCATTTATTTATTTTTTGCGCCACTACACTACCGCTACTTACACTTGCAGCAGCACCAAAGCTAGGCCCGCCAACTCCAGGTGCTGGTGCAACACTGCAAGACTTCATTGCTCTCCTTATAAAGATAATTCAAGCAGTAGGCATACCAATGCTGGTTGTGGCTATCATTTATGCGGGCTATACGCTGATGACCGCAGGGGGAAATGAGGAACAGATATCAAAAGCAAAGACATGGATATTTTGGACACTTATTGGAGCAGCAATTATTCTCTCTGCGCAGGTAATTGCAGATCTCATTTTTGCAACCGCTGGACTTTTCTAATTTAAATTTAATGACTAAAAAACAACTCCAAATTATATCCCTGACATTCATGCTTATTCTTGCTCCTGCTGTTGCCTTTGCTGCGGTGAGTACATTTAGAGACTTTGCGAACGTTTTTGTCCAATTTGTTAGAGGAATTGTTAACATATTGTTTGTCTCACTTTCTGTGGGGGTGGCTTATGGAGTGGCATTATATTTTATTAATTCAGATAATGAAACAAAGCGAGAGCAGATAAAAGGGTATCTTCTTTGGGCTGTAATCGGTCTTTCGGTGACATTTGGTATGTGGGGACTTATTCAAATCCTCTGTGACACACTTGCGTGGTGTGTATCTGGAGTACCCTATATTATGCCACCAGCTTAATAATATTTTATGAAATATACTTTCTTATCGTTTTTAGCAGTATTAATTGCGCTTCCGACGCTTGCGTTTGCTATTACAGATTTATTTGATGCAGAGCTTTATATCATCTCGATATTAGGTAAGTTGGGATATTTATTCTGGGCACTTTCAATAGTTGCGTTTTTTTACGGACTGGTGAAGTTTATCAATAACGCGAGTGATGCAACGGAGCGTGAAAAGGGGAAGAGTGTCATGATTTGGGGACTCATAGCATTTACGGTGATGTTCTCAATATGGGCAATAGTCAGATTAATATTGGTTGATACCCTAGGAATAAATGCTGCTCCGATAAATTTCCGAGACAAGAATGGCGTCATTGTTCCGTAGGAAAAGCTTTACCAAATTTGATTGCTTTTTTCCTCATTATCGAGGACATAAAACGAGCTAGTTATAGCTATTGACAATATTGCTATTTATACTATAATTGGTTGCATGAGATGTGACTTGGTCATTTAAACCAAACAATGTCTCTGAAATAAAAACTGCAATTATTAGCTCCACCTAGTGAATTAAAATTCAAATTATCTGGGCAGTTCACGGAGATTATTGATGATTATTTTACTAAAACATTAATCCACAGTAATCTTTTAAAACTCATTGCAGTATGGAGAGAGAGGGATTATCATTAAGAGGTATCCAAGTGTTGGTCGAAAATAACATTGTTTAGTGTTTATCATATTATTATCAATTATTATAAGTTTGAATCATTTATGAAAAAAATAGTTACAGCATTACTTCTCGTTACGCCGATGCTTTCGTTTGCTCAGGCATTTGCACAGGTCAACGCACTTGTCGTTGCTTTTGGAGTTCTCGTAAATCTCCTTATCCCTATAATGATGGCGCTTGCCGTTCTCGCATTCTTCTGGGGACTGGTCAAGTACATTTCATCAGCTTCTGATGAGGCTGCAAAGGAGGGCGGAAAGACCCTCATGATTTGGGGTATGATTGCGCTCTTCATCATGGTTGCCCTCTGGGGTATCCTCGGATGGGTCCAGTCTAATCTCGGACTCAACAATGCTATTGTCACAGTAGCACCTCCAACATTCATTGTTCCTACAACATAATACGGAACACAATCAAAAAAACGACCTGCCTAGTGCAGGTCGTTTTTTTTGCGCCGCTTTGAAAATCACTAGTACGGTGCTTTCGGGTGGGTCTGCCCCAGCACCACTGAGCATTAAGGTGATATATTCATGATATATTGGAGATATGCATAATACAGTGAAAAAGGTGCTGCATTCATCATCTTTCAATATGATTTCAGGGCTACTTTTGGGGTGTGCTTGGGCAGTGTTTGCTTGGGTAAATATTAAGGCCTACATTTCAACTGGGACTTTCGCGTATCTTCTGTTTAGTATATCTGAAACACTTCAGGCAATTTTCTTTATCATTCGAGCTCAGCCAAAAACTGTTTCAACTGAGGCTTTTGCGTGGGCTGCGGCATTGGGCGGTACTTTTGCAGCGCTCTCACTACGGCCTGGGGGAATGGTATTGTGGGACGGAGGCGGAACACTGATTGCTGTCGGTTTTTCAATGCAAATAATTGCTTTGCTCTCACTCAATACCAGTTTCTCAATAGTACCAGCAAATCGTGGTATCAAAACAAATTTTGGCTATAGTATTGTTCGACACCCAATTTACGCCACCTACATCATATCCATCTCTGGTTATCTTCTTTTAAACTTATCACTACTCAATATATTTTGGGCGATGTTTTTCTTGGTACTTACCGTTATAAGAATATATGAAGAAGAAAAGCTACTCTTGGCAGACAAGAACTATCAAGAGTATGTTAAAAAAGTACCATACCGACTATTACCTTTTGTGTTCTAGTTTGGACTCACCTTTTTTTGTTCAGATTTGCAACCCTGACAGTTTTCCGTTGTGATTCTTAGCTGAAAAAGCTATAATTAGCTGGATAATAAGGGATATTTTCATGATCACCACTCAGCGTTTTTTTTCGTTCCTACCTATTGAGTTTTACGTTATTTTCATTCCCTCAACTTTCGTGACCTTTTTTATGTGGGTATTTTTAGCCCAAGACACATGGGTTAAAGTGAATGACTATCACTTACTTACCATACTCAAGAGTCTATTCTTTAATGCGCCAGTCTTGGGGAATACGTTCATGTATGTGCTTCTCTATATTGCTCTGAAATACCTGCTCGGGACAATGCCTGTAGGCAGGAACAAGCATATAAAAAGTAGCGAGATATCAGTAAAACTCTTTGGTCGGCACTTGATAACAAACCTCTATCGCGTGATATTTTGGCTATTCTTCATTTCAACTTATCTGAGTATGGGAATACTGCTTATCGGTATTACTTCGCGCTTTATTTCCCCAGATCATATTGCTCAAATTTCTGAAAAGCTTATGTACGTGGATTATTGGTTGTTTCATTTTTTTCCTCCTTACGCAATTCAGGCGTTTGGCCACTATTCTTGGTTTTCTATTCCATCAATTTTGGCATATGTCTATACGCCGTTTTTATTGGGAGTAGTAGGATTTTTTTCCTTGTTTGTCGACAAACAGCTGTTCAGAAAGTTTTTTCTGATGCTGGCACTTTCGTTTATTCTGTCTTTCCCGCTCTGGCTGCTATTTCCCGCAGTAACCCCAAATGAAATGTATCGACACAATATGTTTAATTACACATTTGATGAAAATTTGAGCAGGATTGTACTTGGAACCGTCATCTCACCCCAAGTTAATGAAAATATTAACGTGATCGAGAAAATATGGATAGACCCAAACACCGATTCTCATGAGAGAAGTTTTGCTGTCACCACCATGCCTTCAATGCATATCATTTGGGGAATGCAGATTGCTGTTTTCTGTGTTTGGTTATCTCGAAAGCTTAAACCAATTGCTTTGATTTTCTTTATTTTTAATACTATTGGAACGATGCTACTACTACAGCACTACGCGATAGACCTCATCGTCGGGGTCATTGTCGGAGCGTTAGCGCTTGCACTTTCGACTTGGTTATTAAAGCTTGAAAAAGGGTATTTTGTTGACCATTGGAAGCTCGTTCACGTACTCGGTGTGTTTGAGAGAGATGCAAAAATGTTCCGTGAATTTATCACCGCAAGAAAATAATATTCACACATGAAGACTACATTTCCTCACGCTCGGCTACCTACACTGCTTGCATCTTTCAAAGATAAATACAATTATAATTCATTGAACGCTGGAATGATTTTCCTGTTCTTTATTTCTGGATTTCCAGCACTATTTTATCAAATCATATGGCAACAACGCCTCCATACCATCTATGGGGCTCATGCTGAGTCTGTTGCGATTATTATCGGTGCCTTTATGCTCGGGTTGGGAATTGGTAGCCTTGTTGGGGGTCGTATAGCTGACCAAAATAAAGTATCCCCATTTATATTGTTTTTTATCGTTGAATGTATCATAGGTGGATTTGGTTACTATTCATTGAGTATTTTTAATCTGATTGGTGGGATGACGACGCAGGTGGGGCTTTGGAGCGCCGCAATAGTTATCTTTTTCCTTGTTGTTCTCCCCACTGCAGCGATGGGGGCAACACTGCCAATCCTCGCTGCGGCGCTCCTAAAACGCTTCCCGAGCGTTGGAGTATCTGTTGGGATGCTGTACTTCGTTAATACCTTAGGGTCTGGAATTGCTGCGTTACTTTCCGTTCTCTTCCTTAGAGAGGGTATCGGACAGCATGGTCTCCTTTTTATTGCAGCATGTCTCAATGCAACAGTGGCCGTGATAGCGCTATGGTTTGGAGTAGTAGCGAGAAAACAAGCATACTCGGAGTGTATTAAGGAGGTTGTAGGGGATAGCAGTAAACTACCTTGGCTTGCGAGCTTCCTTGCATTTTTTTCTGGTTTTATCGCGCTTTCTGTTGAAATAATATGGCTTCGTATCGTCTTTCTCTACTTGAATGGACGAGCGTTTGCATTTCCAATGACACTCGGATTCTTTCTTATAGGAATTGCTGCTGGGTCGTTGCTTGTCGTACGCAATGCTCGGGCACTTGAAGGAGGAGATGGAGCAAGGACAAAGTTTATAGCCGCAGCGTGTGTCCTTTTTGCGGGTATCATGCTTCCGCTCGCAACGCTGTTTGCTGGGTATGCATCCGTGAGCGGTAGTGGTGCACTACTAGTTCCACTTACCATAATTCTTGCGTTCCCACTTGGGTTACTATTTCCACTCCTCATGCATATTGGTGTTTCTCCAGACGCTCATGCAGGGAGGTCTATTAGTAACATCTATGCAGCGAATATCCTTGGCTCAACTCTGGGTTCGATAGGGACTGGATTTTTCTTGCTCCACTACTTCTCGCTGCGCGGAGTGGTTGTCTTTTTGTTTGCTCTTTCGACACTTGTTGCAATTATGTTGGTACCCAATTTGCTCCGTCGAAGATATCCCCGCTATGCGCTAATTGTGCTCATTGTGGTGGTAGCTTTGGGTTATATTGCGAATAAGGGGTTGTATGAACGTCTGAACGTGAACCAAGGAGACTATACAAAAGGCATGCCATTTGAGCATATAGTGGAGAATCGAAGTGGTGTCATTGCCGTTACGACGAATGGACTTGTTTTTGGTACAGGAATATACGACGGGCGATACAGTACCGACCTTACTCATGATGAAAACGGAATATTACGTCCATATGCTCTATCAGCGTTTCATCCAAATCCCAAAAGAATTCTTGTCATAGGACTCTCAAGCGGATCGTGGGCTCAAGTGTTGGCGAATAATCCCTACGCAAAAGATATAACTATTGTTGAGATTAATCCTGGATACCAAAAGCTTCTTCCGCTTTATAAACCTGTCGCATCACTCCTCACAAACCCACAGGTGCACTTTGTTGTTGAAGATGCGAGGCGTTGGCTTGTTCGCAACCAATCTGAACACTTCGATGCGATAGTCATGAATACCTCATATTACTGGCGTGCGGGCTCAACAAATCTCCTTTCACAAGACTTCTTGCAGATATTGCGGACTCACCTCAATGAGGGGGGGGTTATAATGTATAACACCACAAGCTCGAGTATTGTCCAAAAAACTGGAGCTACCGTCTTCCCATATGCGTGGCGACTACTCAATGCAATTGTTCTTAGTGATAGCCCGATTCCGCCGGACAAGTCACGACTTGAAGCTGTGTTGCGTGCGTATCAAATCGACGGAAAAGCAGTGCTCGCCCTTACAACAGATGAAGGAGTGTCCACCCTCACGCATGCGGTTGCGGCAATAGACAGTACAGGACAGTATAGTGCAACATCAACCCTGGAAAGCAGGGAGCATATTATTTTGCGGACTGCTGGCGTGCCGGTGCTCACCGACGATAATATGCTGATTGAATGGCTCGATTTGGAATAGAAGCAGCTAATAGTATATCTTAGTTAAACGAACTGGGCTGTTGTGCACAGTGGGGTCGCTAACTTTGCCGTTGCCGTGTTAAAATACCTCTATGAATATGTTATTGTATTTCTTGTTTCCCACCACAGCATACGCTGCAGTCCCAACCATTCCCCTTCCGGTAAAGGCCTTTATTGGTAAAATTTCCACCGAGATTCTTAATCCACTGATTGCGATAATGTTTGCAGTTGCGACTGCATATTTCTTTTATGGAGTAGCGCGCTATATTTGGGACCCCGACAATGAAGAACAGCGAGAAAAAGGACGCATAGGGATGATGTACGGCCTCATTGGTATGTTCATTATGGTAGCGGTATTTGGAATACTTAAATTTATTATTAGTTCAACGGGCGCTGATCTCGGACTGCTCAACTATGTCTAAAAATCTCCAGAAAGTTGTTCGTGCAGGTACTCGCACATCGTTACTATTTTTATCTATTTCGCCAGTTTCGGTAATAGCGGCAGCTGCAACTGTGGGAACTTTTATTGACTCAATAACAAATTTCATCAAGGGCTTTATTCCTGTTTTGCTTGCCTTGGCGGTACTGGTGTTTTTTTGGGGACTGGTGAAGTTCATCAACCACGCAGATGATGAGAAGGCCGTTGAAGAAGGGAAGCAACTCATGCTCTGGGGGATGATTGCACTCTTTGTTATGATAGCCCTATGGGGTATCCTCGGTTGGATTCAAGTTGAATTGGGTATTAATGTCGCAGGCTCTCTTGGAACACTACCCAATCCTCCTACTACCATTCCGAACCCGTAGTTAACGGAGAAAAATTTGAAAAAGAAAAACGCCGGGCACAAAGCCCGGCGTCGCCATAAATGGCAAAAGGACTACTTCATCACATCGTCACCCGCCGCCGTACTTGGACCCGACGTACAGCAAGGTGGCGATTGCCACAAATGCCCCTGCATAGGTCAGCAAGCTGTCGTACTTCCATACGTTCACGACTGAGGCCGAGGCCGTAGTCGTTGTTGTGGTGACTGCCGAACTCTTTTTCTTGTACAGCCCGAGGGCTGACAGGATGAAGAGTCCGACGATCAAGTACACATGCCAGACGATGATAAAGTTCCAGATTTCGACGCCGTAAGGCACATTGGTCTCGAACCATGCCTGCCAAGACTTGGCATCGAACCATGTGACCTTGGGCGAACCCGTGAACACTTCTTTTTGCGTAAGTTGCGCAAGCTCGGCTGACAGCGGCTCGGGCTTGAATGCCTCGTTGCAGGCGGAGACTTCCGCCTGGTCCTTGGCAGTGAGCGCCGGATGGAGCTCGCTGAGCCGGCTGGTGACCGCCGACACGCATGCCGTCCGCTTTGCCATGAGGAGAGCGTTGCTCTTCTCGATGGCGCTACGAATCGCAGCGTTGGCGGAGTCACCCACAATCGGCTTCTGTGCCTTCTTCAGCTTGCTCGGGCACTTGGCAAGGATTGCTTCGTAGGTGAGGCCGTCCTCCTTCAGCCCCTCAATGCAGATCACCTGTTGGTCATCGTCCTTCTCCGCCGCCTGCTTCGCCAGCTTGTAGGCTGCCGCATTTGCCGCTGGGTTGGTCGCGCTGACAGGAATCCCAACGCTGGCGAGCCATGGCTTCGGAAGGCCCATGTACATGCCAATCAAAAGGATTGCCACTACGGTGGCGATCACTGGGCGGTGCCACGGTCCCTCCTTGATCATGCCGGTAGTGGTGGCATAGACCGTCACCACCATCAGCACCATCACCGCCGCGCTGATGGTCAGCGCTGCAGGTAGGGAACTGACGAAGAACGGAAACGCGAGCAGGATGAGCAGGTAAAACTCAGACCAGACCAAGAGGAGTCCACAGGACTTTGCGTAGAGCTTCACCGTTTCCACGGAAAATGCTTGCCCTGTGCCTGGTGCCGGTATCCCTACCAGCAAACCCGCTCCTGCAGTCCGCACCAGGTTGCTGAACCGTGAGGTCACGGCCAGCGTTCGGACGAACACCAGCATCATCAGCGCCCAGATGAGGGCGCGTCCGATGCCACCCCAGATGCCACCTGTCGAGGCGATCCAAGCGAGGAAGACCCCGCCCGGAATGACCGCCCAGAACAGGAGCATCAGTCCGCGCATGACTGCGCGGTGGGCCCCATCGAGGTGCGCCATCAGCGCATCCCAATTGCCCACCAAAAGTCTTCCGAGAAAGTTCATGTTGTTCACTCCTTGTAAGTTTAGCCGCCAAGCAGCCAGTTGATCACACCACCCAGCTTGGTTGCAGGGGGTTTTGCCTTGGGGGGTGGAATGATCGGAACGTAGCCCTTGAGCTTTGCTTCGACCATTTCAGGGGTGATGTCGTTGTACGACTCCACCCCGAGCCACTTGCACGCCGCAGCTTTCGCAAGCTCTGTGCCGTCTTCGAGTGGCTTGTCCGCCCACCAACGCGAGACTTTGGCGGTCAGCGAATTGGCGTCGGCAACGTTGCGCACCTTCAAGTTCCGAAGAACCTGTTCAATGCCCGCAGTGAAGTCAGGTTGAGTTTGGTCCACCCCAGGCTTACCGAATCGGATAATGTCCTCGATCGTGTCGATAAGGAACTGAACACGCGGATTCTCATCCGTTGGGGCCTCCGATTCCGTCTCTTCGACTTCGCCGGTCTTCTTTGTGATTTTTTTCTTGTCTTTCTTTCCGCTCGGCATTGGGATGCCGATTGAGATTGACCGGAAGCGGTCGGTGGCATGCGGTCCGAGCGCGACGTAGAAAAGGGTCAGGATGTCCTTGAAGGGGACACCATTGTGCTCCCGCTTCAGATTGTTCATCTTGAGCTCGATCCCGATGGCCTGCCGCTCGTCCTCCTTAGAAAACTTTGAAAAGAAAGGCGCTGACAGCGCTTCCTTGTTTTTCATCAGCGACTCGCCAATCGTGCGAGTGATGCCAACCCCTGCTGTCCTAGCCATCATCGGGGACATGACTGCCCCGAGGATTGCTCCGCCGAGGCCAGTAGCGATGTCGGCCCCGAACTCTTTCTTCGTCAGTTTGTCTTCAGTAGCCATGATAGGCTCCCTTCGTGTGTTGATAACGTTTGTGATGAAGTTTTCAAGGTTCTCGGGGTTGTAAAACCCCGCGAACTCTGTGAATAGTGTATCACATAAATATCCGTTTTGTCAAGTATTTACGATGCCAATTCAGCTTATAAAATATAGGATTTTCAGAGGAAAAAAGAGTAAGGACTAGACCCTTACAGGGTCAGTACACTTGGCATTTTTTGGGTCACAAATATTTTATGCGCCGCCGCACATAAAATTTCTCGACCCCACCTCGCGGTTTCTGCTGCTGCAGAAACATCGCTGTGGTTCACAAATTGCACAAAACCTTTCGCAGGAAAGGTTTTGTGTCTGACTTGTGCCCAGGAGAGGACTTGAACCTCCATGTCTTGCGACACCAGCTCCTAAGGCTGGCGCGTCTACCAATTTCGCCACCTGGGCAATATGGATATGTTACTCGAAAAGAATAAAAAAAGAAATCACGGCAGGACTCTTCTGTTACATGGACAGTACAGATTTCGTATCTCACTTCGCTCGAGGACGAACTTGTTGCGATAAACTCAGCCTTTTCGAATCCTGCACGCAAGCACTCAAGTGCTTGCTCGGGTGCACAAAATACAAAATCCGCTTATAAAAGCGGATTTTGTATTTTGTGCCCCCGGCAGGATTCGAACCTGCGACCGTCTCGTTAAGAGCGAGCTGCTCTACCAACTGAGCTACGAAGGCATGGATTGCCAATCACGACATTCTAGCAAATAACTATAGTTTAGCAATACAAATAACGACTATGGGGACTCGCCGATTACATCGGCAGGTACTTTTCGGACTCGCAAGCTCGTCATCGAAAAGTCTTTCGAGTCCCACCACGCAGCAACTCAAGTTGCTGCTCCGGCACATATGACAAAACCCCTTTCGGGGTTTGTCATATGTGCCCGGGGTGGGACTCGAACCCACAATCCTTTCGGCGGGAGATTTTAAGTCTCCTGTGTATACCATTCCACCACCCGGGCAATGGAACAACTATAATGTATTTTGGCAAAAGATAAAACTCCAAGCTTTAATACAGGAAATGAATTGCATCACACTACGAAAATGGTAGGCTGAACTTTGAAGTACATCACAAGTCAACCAGGGGACAACGATGAACCAGTATTCTTTCGGCATTGTCGCACTGCTTTGCTCTTCGCCAGCAATTGCAGATTGCGGTGTGGATCTCTCATTCGGCAGAATCAAGTTGGGGGGCATTTCCGCGGCGCGTGAGGACGCGCTCCTTACCAGCAAGTACACCATGGTGCGCTCAAGCATCAAAAACTCGAGCAACGTCACTGAGCTTTCTTTTGAATGTGAGAATACTCACGGTTTTGCACTGTCACTCTCACACCTCACGGGGGTGAAAGTTTCTATTACACGAGACGTTTTCTTCACAGGCTACGATGGGCGCGGGATCAGTATTCCGCCTGGTTACCTCACTACGGTGCACGAAGAGGTGAAAGCGAGTGCGAATCGTTTTTCAGCAATTCAGTACTTTGACTACGGGTTTGTGGCTCCTTTCTTGCGCATTGGAGTTGAACAAGTTCACGCAAGTGGCCGTGCCTGGGTCACCGTACAAGGCTTCACGATTGCAAAAGAAGAAAGCAGATCAAAGTCCGCACCGTACCTTGGGTTCGGAGTGGCATTTGCTCGCAAAGGTCCCTTTACCGTACGGCTTGAGGCGCAAGTCATGTCGATCAAGCCACACCAGGTACAGATGTACACCGTCGGTATTCATGGTCAATTTTGACCATTCCAACCCAGGCCCCGCAATGCGGGGTTTGCTTTATAAAGATTAAAAGATGGATTCTATTCGCGCACGCAGCGACGAAGGGAATCTCCGCTTACGGCGGCAGTACACCTTGGTGGTTTCGCAAAGCCAAAACAACACCAAGGTCTTCGATTCCCGCACGCAAGCACGCAGGGGAATCCCGGCTACCGCCGCAGGTGGATTTCAATCTCGAAGACTCAATAATGAAATCCCTTTCGATTCCCGTCGGAACTCACGCAGGTGAGTTCCTCTCAGCCTCCAAATTAAAAGTCCCCTTTCAGGGCTTTTAATTTGGAGGCGTGAGCGGGAATCGAACCCGCGCATGTCAGTTTTGCAGACTGAAGCGTTACCACTTCGCCATCACGCCATATTTTGATATTAGCACATAAGAATTGTTCGATTCCCGGGAATCTCGCCTTACAGGCGCAGTACACCTTTTGGATTTCTCGGAAGAAACCTCAAAAGGTCTTGCGGTGCAGCCTCCCGCAAAGCGGGTTCCCGACAGCTACACCTCACCCGCACAGTCATTTAGCGACAACAAAGCGTTACCACTTCGCCATCACGCCATATTTATCAACAATTTTTGACCTAGGCAAATGGATGGAATTCGAGGCGTGGAGAAAGTGACGAGGGAGACGTATGAGTTATACGTTAACCGAGGCACAGAGGCTCCACAACAAAGAAGTACGCCATTTGCGTAGGTCACACTATATCAACTTTTGCTGTCGTTATCCAGCAATTCGGTGATACGTTGTCTGTTCTGCTCTCCAAAGTCGGGAGCAAACTCAACATGGGGGAGTCGCTGGATGCGGCTGTGTTTTTTCAAGTAGTCTGAAAATTCAGAACGATGTCGATTAGCAAAATCTACTGCACCATGCTCTTTTTCTTTTGGTAATACGGAAAGGAGTATCCGCACGCTCTTTTTGTCATCAGAGAGTTCAATATTTGTTACAGTCAAAAGTGCTGCGCGTGTAGACTCGCGGTTAAGAAAGTCAGCAGCAGCTTCTCGAAGGATACCTTTCATGCGCTCGTCTTTTACGTTCATCCCGTTCAAAGCAGGTCGCGAGCTAGCGCGAAAACTGCATGTTAGATTGGATAAGGTTTCTGAAAATTGTTTTCATTGATTATGTGTTGAAACGTAGTGACCGCGGCTTCGAACGGGATTCATATTTTACTGCTTTCTTACAACCGCGTAGGGGACGAGTAGATCCCGCTCTGCAATGGTAAATTTTGATTCCACCATCATTCCACACTCTGCACCTTCGAGAACTTCTCCACACTTAATCTTCTGCTGTTGGAGTTCAACAACCTTTCCTTCACCGATATATGCATCACGGCGCATAATCTTAAAATGCGAGTTATTCAAAATTTTTCCTTCTTTAACTTTTCCTCCGATGACCTGCTTTTCCTTTTGCTGGCTAAAGAAGCGCAGTACGGTGAGCTGTCCGACTTCCTCAACTACCTCAATGTGCGGAGCTCGTTCTTGTATGATTTCTTCTATCCACTCAGTAAGTTTATAGATAATATCAAAATAGTTTATCGTCACACCTGTTCGCGAGGCAAGATCAACTGCGGGATTATCAGCTTTGGTGTGAAATGCAACAACAAGTGCGGTGGTTGAGCCGAGTGCCTGCTTGATATCTGTTTCACTGACCATTCCAACACCTTTTTGGATGAGCTTGAGCTTTACTCTGTCGTGCTTGAGCTTTCCTATCTCGTGCTCGATAGCTTCAAGTGTTCCCGCAACGTCTGTTTTAATAATGAGGGGGATAATCACGACTCCTTCTTCATTTCGTTCATAATCTGGTTGTACAAGAGGAATACGCTTAATCTTCGTGACTGCTTCTTCGGCCTCCTTCTTCTTTTCATGGGTGTAAACAATACTTCCTACCGCAGGAACACTCGTCCAGCCGGTGATGCGTATCGGAGAAGAATATGACGCAGAATCAATTGCTTTGCCCGAAAAGTCGGAAATCTGCCGCACTGGTGCCATGCTATCGTCAGCGACCACGAATGAGCCCTTTCGGAGAGTACCATCAGTAATGATAAGCGTTGCCGATGTTCCTGTTTTTGGGTCAGTATTCGATTCGATAATTACCCCTTGAGCAGATTTACTTGAATCTCCTTTCAATTCAGCGAGCTCGGCAACAAGGAGAACTGTATCGAGCAGCTCAGATACTCCTGTTCCAACTTTTGCTGAAATACCAACCCATGAAATATCACCACCATAACCTTCAACATAAATACCTGCCTCAGCAAGTGAGAGCTTGGTAGTCTCCATGTTTGCATTTGGTTTATCGATTTTGTTGATTGCAACAATAAAAGGAATCTTTGCTTCTTGAATAGTTTTGTATGCCTCTAGTGTCTGCGCCTTCACTCCGTCCTCAGCCGAAACAACCAAAATGGCTATGTCCGCCACTTTTGCCCCGCGCACACGCATGCCTTGGAAAGCACCGTGTCCTGGAGTATCAAGAAAAGTAATGCGTGATTCCTTTTTTCCTGCTTTATGTACCACTTCGTAAGCAGAAATATGCTGAGTTATGCCGCCCGCTTCACCTGCAACAACGTTCGTTTTTCGAATATAGTCAAGTAGCGTCGACTTACCATGGTCAATATGGCCCATAATTACAACAATGGGGGGACGCGAACTTGGTTGTGCGCTTTTGTGTTGCATAGAAAAGATATGTGGATACTACCACGCGATTTGACGCTTGTCACGAAACAGCGCTCTATCTCAGCCTTTTCCTTACGCAGCAAATAGTTCCGGCTACCTTGCTTGAGTTACTTGAGCACCTCTTGCTCCTCACCAGTCAAGTCAAACTCTGAAGTGCGGCGCTTAATTGGTTTTGCAAAAACACTCATTTTTTCACGCGAGTAAAGAGAAGAAATGACAACCCCATCACCTTCTTCGTCAAGAAAAGCAGTAGCAAAACTTTGGTTTCCTCCCGAACCTGTTCCGGCGAATGGATTAAAGCGTAAGGTTTTTGCACCGCTAATCTTTTTCTTTAGTCGTCCATCTATCTCACGAAGTGCACCTTCGACATCGCGACGGAACTGAAACAGGGTAACAATATCTTCTTGATTTTTGCCAATGGTATCTTCGAGGGAGCCTCCAGATTTTCCTCCCTGAAGTTTTGTGACACGACGTTCAAGAATAAACATCCAAATAACAAGTACGATGAGGGCAAGTCCAAGGAGAAGTATCACAATGTAAAGAGGATTCATACAATGCATAATATATCCTCACAGGCCTTTTGCAACTGTGGACGAAGACAACACGACATGGGTATGTTGGCAAATTATGAGCATTTCCGTAGACTGTCATATATGAAGCGAATCTACCTCGACCACGCAGCCGCGACTCCAGTTGATGAGTCGGTACTTTTTGCTATGCAGCCTTTCTTTGCGGAACTGTATGCAAATCCGAGCGCGGTACACAAAGAAGGTGTAGAGGCACGAAATGCGATTGAACATGCGCGAAAGTCTATTGCCAAGCTTATCCATGCGCAACCCTCCGAAGTAGTTTTTACCAGTAGTGCAACTGAGTCAGCTAATCTCGCAATCACTGGGGCAGTGCGAGCTTGGAAAAGTGAGCATGAAACGGCTGTCCCACACATTATTATTTCAGCTATCGAGCATGAGGCTGTTTTTGCTCCAGTACGAGCATTCAAAAAGGAGGGAGTACGAGTAACTGTTCTTCCTGTGCGGAAAGATGGTCGGGTCAATCCTTCAGAGTTGTATGCTCTGATCACCGAAGAGACGGTGCTGATCGCGCTCATGTATGCAAACAATGAGATTGGCTCAGTTCAGCCAGTAGGAGAAGCAGCGAAGGCTATTCGGAAATGGAAGAAAGAAGTACGCGGAGTCGTGCGCTCAGTTCAAAGTTTTGGAGATAGCCGTTATCCACTTCTCTACAGCGACGCAAGCCAAGCTCCTAATTTACTTTCCTGTGGAGTGTTATCCCTTGGAGTTGACCTCATGACATTATCCTCAGGAAAAATTTATGGCCCGAAGGGCGCAGGATTGCTTTATGTTTCCCGCGGTATAAAAATTTCACCGCTGCTTCATGGTGGAGGACAAGAGGGGGGACTCCGAGCAGGGACAGAGAATGTTCCAGCAGTCGTTGGTTTTGCGCGGGCACTCGAAATAGCGAGTAGTATGCGTGAAGATGAAGCAAGGCGTCTCGCAGCTATTCAAATCGAGACTATTAAATTACTACAGGTAACATTTCCGGCCATTATTATCAATGGTAGCGACGAAGAGCGGCTTTCGAACATCATCAACTTCTCTTTTCCAGATATTGACCACGAATACCTCGCACTTGCTCTCGATGCACGGGGATTTGCAGTTGCCACAAAAAGTGCGTGCAGTGAAACTGAGGCAGAGATATCTCATGTACTCCTCGCGCTTCGAGAGTACGAAGACGAAAACCGGCCAACAAGCGGCATAAGAGTCAGCATGGGTCGCAGTACAAGGAGAGAAGACATGACAGAATTTGTGGCCACACTTTCCGTAATTCTCGAAACGATGTTTGTGCACTATCAATCGAGAATGGCGAAGTAATGTGAATTGCGCCTACCTTACATACTATTAAGTACCTTTGTCAGTATTGTTGGGATGCTATAATGTTCTCACTTAGCAATAATCTTTCACTATGTATACAGCAAAAAATTTCGAACATTTACTTGGCACTCCAGGTTTTAGTGATGCACTACTTAAAAATCACTTCACTTTGTATGAGGGTTATGTAAAGAATACTAATACTGCCGTCGAGAAGCTTGAACTTCTTGCTAAAGAAGGAAAACGCAATCAGCAGGAGTACATGGAAATAAAGCGCCGCTTCGGTTGGGAGTGGAACGGAATGCGTCTGCATGAACTGTACTTCGGCAATATGA
Organism: bacterium; assembly: GCA_043717905.1. Taxonomy (GTDB): domain Bacteria; phylum Patescibacteriota; class Minisyncoccia; order Phycocordibacterales; family UBA6899; genus MHLP01. The sequence continues at coordinate 17,764 of JAYSWT010000311.1, forward strand.
GAAGTGGCGGAAAAGCACTAAATGAGGAAAGCGAGCTCGCAAAGAAAATAATTGATCAGTGGGGAAGTTCCGAAGAGTGGGCAAAGGGATTCAAAGCGACTGGTGCCATGCGAGGGATTGGTTGGACCATTCTTTACCGTGATGAGGAGTCTGGAGAACTCTTTAATGTCTGGGTGAATGAGCATGACGAAGGACACCTCGCGGGTGCTACGCCGCTCTTGATCATGGATGTGTTCGAGCACGCATTTATGCTCGATTACGGCATTAAGCGCGTTGATTACATTGAGGCATTTTGGAAGGCAATTGACTGGGAGATTGTAGCGACTCGCTAAATAGCATCTCATATAACTTCTACGCTCCAGTTTTTGGGCCACCACAGTCGGGTTTGCTATGACAGCTTATCCCCATACTAGATACTGCATTCTCTATACTATATACTGTACTTACTTATGGAAGATCTGAACAACAGACAAATGATATTGCTGACGATGTTCACCTCTTTCGTCGTTTCTGTTGCTGCGGGAATTATTACTGTCGCCATGCTACAAGTAGCCCCAGAAACAGTCACGCAGACAGTGAACCGGGTTGTTGAACATACCATTGAACGAGTAGTAACAGGTTCTTCAAGTCCTGAAAAACCACAGTCAGTAATCACCAACAACGTCACCAAGGAAGTCACTGTTTTTGCAAAAGAAGACGACCTCGTGGTGAATGCAGTCGAAAAGAATCAGCCTCGAGTGGCCTCGATATTTGCAAGTTCGGCAGGCTCATCTTCAGATCCAATCGCATTAGGCTTTGTTGCCTCACGAGACGGTTTGATTGTCACAGAGTCAAGCGGAATACTCGCCGATGCACCCGCGCGTGAGAGTTACCTTGTTATCATCAAAGGAGTCGGGCACACAGCTGTGCCGGTGGTTGGGCAAGACGTGACAAAACCCCTGTTCTTTTTGAAGCTCTCAGGGCAGACTGCTTCAACGACATTTGATGCGGTAAGCTATGGGCGGGGAGACCCCAAAATAGCTCAGACGGTCGTGGTATTGGGTGGTGCTGATGGAACAGGAATTTTTAAAGCGACACTTTCCAAGATGCGTTACTTAAAAACTGAATCAACCTCGACCCTTCCGCTTCTAATCGGAGTCGAGACACTGCCAAGAATTCTCGAGAAAAATCTTGGAGCTCCAGTAATTGACCTCGACGGACAACTTGTTGGCGTCATTGTCCCTGATGGAGGAGATGCCACTCGTTCGCTTATTTACCCAATTTCACGCATTCTCGAAAGTATTAACAGTATTCCGTCACAATCGACAAATAATTCAGTTATAGGAGGAGGAGGTGGATAAGCGAAAGTAAGTCAGGGTTTGACTTTAGCAGTTTGTATTGTAATATAAGCAACCTCAGTAATACCTAAAACGTTACATAAATATGCCCCCATTTGGAGATTTCACAACCAAAGCCCGCGACGCAATACGAAGAGCTCATGAGCTCGCGATAGAGCGTGGACAGACCCATGTCACCCCAATGCACCTATTGGCCGGACTTGTGCTACAAGAAGAAAGCATGGTGCTTTCAATACTCGAAAAACTCGATATTGACCCCGTGCTTCTGACCGAGTCTATCATCGATGCAATTGAAGAAGGCGCGGGAACTGGCGGAGGAGCAACAGCTGCATCGTACCAACTCTATCTCACCCCTGAACTTGCGCAGTCGCTCGAGCAGTCACGGCAAGTAGCAAAAGATTTGAATGATCAATTCATATCAACTGAACACCTGTTTCTCGCACTGATGGCAGTCACTTCAAATGTCTCCGAACTCCTTTCGCGATTCCGTATTGACCGCGAGAGCGTTATTCGAGTGCTTGGAGAAATCCGCGAAGGTGGCGGTGAAGTAGATTCTCCAAAGAAACTCCGCGCAATCGGCAAATATACCCGTTCGCTGACAAAACTTGCGAGTGAAGATAAACTCGATCCAGTGATTGGTCGTGATGAGGAAATCAGTCGCATTATTCAGATACTTTCTCGTCGTACAAAAAATAACCCAATTCTCATCGGTGAAGCAGGGACTGGCAAGACCGCAGTAGTTGAAGGACTTGCACAGCGCATCGCAAAAGGTGATTGTCCCGAATTTCTTCGCGATAAAGATCTTGTCTCACTCGACCTTGGTCTTCTCATCGCAGGAACAAAATACCGCGGGGAATTTGAAGAGCGGCTAAAGGCAATCATGAAAGAAATAGAACGCTCAGAAGGGAAGATTATCCTCTTCATCGACGAAATCCACACGATTGTCGGTGCAGGTGCTGCAGAGGGCGCTATGGACGCATCAAACATGCTCAAGCCAGCACTTGCGAGAGGAGAACTTCGGGCCGTTGGCGCAACTACACTCAAGGAGTACCAAAAATATATTGAAAAAGACCCCGCCCTCACGCGTCGTTTCCAGCCTGTGTATATCAATGAGCCTTCAGTCGAGGATGCGGTAGCGATACTGCGTGGCTTGAAAGAAAAGTATGAAATTTTTCACGGTGTACGTATTACCGATGATGCGATTCTCGCTGCAGTCAATCTCTCGGCGCGCTATATTAGCGACCGTTTTCTTCCAGACAAGGCAGTAGATCTCATCGATGAGGCAGCATCCTCGCTCCGGATAGAGCTTGAAAATAAGCCAACTATTCTTGAGCAAACGCATCGCAAGGTCATGCGACTCGAGATTGAAAAAGAAGCACTCAAACAAGAAAGCGAGGGCACAGGAGCAAACGCCAAAAAGACAAAAGAGCGGATGAAGGTTATTGATAAGGGTATCGCCGACCTCCGCGAAGAAACACGTGAGTTTGAACTCAAGTGGAAAAATGAAAAAGAATTAGTCCTTGATCTGAGAACTATCAAGAAAGAACTCGAAACATTCCGACTCGAAGCAGAAAATGCAGAAATGCGCAGCGACCTCGCAAAAGCTGCGGAGATTCGCTACGGCAAGATTCCCGCACTTGAGCGTTCACTCATCGAAAAGAGTGCCAAATTGAAAAAATTGCAGAGTGCTCGACGCATTCTCCACGAAGAGGTGACCGAGCAGGATATTGCAAAGGTGGTTGCAAAATGGACTTCCATTCCACTATCGCGCATGCTCGAAGAAGAAGCGGCAAAACTTGGTCGCATCGAAGACGAACTCAAGAAGCGGGTTGTTGGGCAGGATAACGCCATTCAGAAGATTTCAGATGCCATCAAGCGTTCTCGCGTCGGTATCGCAGACCCAGGCAGACCTATCGGCTCGTTCCTATTTCTGGGACCAACGGGGGTGGGAAAGACGGAACTGACAAAGTCATTGGCGGGCTTCTTGTTTGATGACGAAAAAGCACTCATTCGAGTTGATATGTCGGAATATATGGAAAAATTCGCAGTCTCGAAACTCATCGGTTCTCCACCCGGCTATGTCGGCTACGACGAAGGCGGTGGTCTTACCGAAATGGTGCGCCATCGCCCATACTCGGTCATTCTCTTTGACGAAATAGAGAAAGCACACCCTGAAGTATTCAACATCCTACTCCAAGTACTTGATGATGGACGTCTCACTGACTCGAAAGGTCGGGTAGTAAACTTCAAGAATACGGTCATCATCATGACCTCAAACATTGGCGGTGAATTCATCGACAAGATGCAAACTATCGGTTTCGGATCTGGTGAAGATAGTCACATGTACCAAAATGCAAAAGACAAAGTGATGGACCGCTTGCGTGATTTCTTCCGCCCTGAATTTCTCAATCGTCTCGACGATATTATTATGTTTGATATTCTTCCTCCTGAAGCGCTCAAGGGTATCGTCACTATTCAAGTTGATAAACTACGCGAGCGACTCGCTGGTAAGGATATCAAACTCATCATTTCGAATGATGCGCTCGATTACCTCGCAAAGGCAGGGTACAACCCCCAATACGGAGCTCGGCCACTTCGAAGACTTATCCAAGATAAGATACTTACTCCTGTGGCGACAACCATCATTAAGGAGCGCATGATGGCGGGAGGAGTTGTGACTGTTGCCATGAAAGATGGGGAAATCACTATTAAAGTTGAAAAACGAAAGGAGACACGTAGCACACTAAAGTTCAAAACGCGTGAAAAAGCTACCACCTAGAGAATTCGAAATTCGGTATGAAAAAGCCGGCGCATGCGCCGGCTT